>DATDVR010000001.1:0-8953 GCA_035289925.1 Candidatus Nanoarchaeia archaeon
GACACTGAAAATGCACCTAATAATAATGTTAAGAAAACTAAACCTAATTTAAATGATAGTTTATTCATCGATTTCCACCCCGTTATCCTTCATTTTAGATTGATTATACTAGTTAATTAAATAAACCTAAATATCGCCTATATATAAAGCTTTCGGCAAATTATTCGTTAAAGGACTATCTATTGGTGGTTTCAAATCCCTGCTTTTTTTCTAGTATGTAAAGCTCTATAAACACTGAAGCAATTGCTAAAATCAATGGACCTATTATAATCCCTATCAAGCCGAAAATTTTTAGACCTCCAAGAACACCTAGAAGAACTATGACGGGATGAATCTGGGCTTTTTGACTTATCAATTTAGGTCTTAAGACATTATCGATCGTGCTGACTATCAAAATACCATATAAAAATAATCCAATTCCATTGTTTATGTCTCCTTCTGCTAACTTTATTATTGCAGCTGGAATCCAGATCAAGTAAGGGCCTACAAACGGAAGCATAGCAAATATTGTCATTACAATACCCCATATGATTGGAGAGTTAACATTGAAAATCCATAAGCCTAGAGCACCTACTGCACCTTGAATGACTGCGGTTATAACAACGCCATACAATACTGCGTAGATTATGCTGTCAAATTTTCTTGCCAAGTTTTCCTTGTAATGAGTCTTCAATGGAAAATCATCTTTCAACTGCTGTATCCATTCTTTACCATCCTTGAACATGTAAAACATTGTAAAAAGCATAACAAAAACCACGATAAGCTTGGAAGGAAGAGAAAGAAGGAACTCTGAAGTCTGCTGGGCAATCGAAACTGAGAACTTGTTAAGCAATTCTTTTATGTAAAAATTAAGGTCTACATTGCCGCCAAAGTACTCTGATATCTTGTCTGCAAAAATACCAAGGTCAATATTGTTAAACCTGTGGAATATCTGGACAGATTCATTCACAACAGTGTTTGCCGCAAACAATAATGGCAAAGTTATTGCAAGTATTAATAATGCGGACAAAAGGAATGCGCTTAAATCGCGATTTTTGATGAACCTGTTGACCCAGCTATATAATGGGTAGAAGATGTAAGTCAAAATCATCGCGCTCACCAAAGCTATGAGGTAAGGGCTTAGCAAGTATAATGAAAGTGCCAATAATAATATAAACATAACCAAAAAAATGTATCTTGAATGCTTTTTTACATCTAGTTCTTCTTCCATCTGATTTATGTTCTTTTTTAAATTTATAAAGCTTGTGCAAAGGTTTAAAAATTGGAAAGCTTCATTATTTGAAATGAAAACTGTAATAGGACTAACTGAGAAAGTTTTGATTAACGGGCAGGAAGTTGAGGCTAAAATTGATACTGGAGCTACAACAAGCTCGATAGATGCAAAACTGGCTTCAAAGCTGAAACTGGGCCCTATTGTCAGGACTTCTACTGTAAGATCTTCGCATGGAAAGAGAGTCAGGATTGTGGTTGAAGCTGATTTACAGATAAAAGACAGAAAGATGAAGACTCATTTCAACATAACGCCTAGAAAAGAGATGAAGTACAAAGTTCTAATTGGAATAAATATCTTAAAAAATAATTTTTTAATTGACCCATCAAAATGAAATTTGGAATAATAAGCTTAGAAGGGGATAGTAGCAGGAATGTTCTAGCTGAAGCAGGAAAGCTATTTGACAGAGCAGATTCATTTGACATAAGAAAATTGGAATTGCATGCAAGCAACGATGGATTACAAGTATTGTACCAAGGAAAACATCTTGAAAAATATGATTGTGTTTACATAAGAGGCTCTTACAAATATGCTTTACTTCAAAGAGCTATAACAAGAGCTTTAAGTCATGATACTTATTTGCCATTGGCTCCGAAAGCCTTCACGTTGGGGCATGATAAATTATTAACTTTACTAGAACTGCAAAGAAATGGAGTGCATATTCCAAAAACTTATTTTGCTGCAACAACAGCACTTGCAAAGCAGATTTTAAAAGAAGTACAGTATCCAATCATAATGAAGATTCCATCTGGAACACAAGGAAAAGGAGTGATGATGGCTGATTCTGCAAATGCTGCACAATCAATGCTTGATGCGCTTGAAGTTTTCAAACAACCATATATAATACAGGAGTTTGTAGATACGGATGCAACAGATTTAAGAGTAATTGTTGCTGGCGATGAAGTGATTGCTGCAATGAAAAGAGTAGGAAGCAAGGAAGATTTTAGGGCCAATATTCATCTTGGAGCAAAAGGAGAGAAGCATAATGTAGATTCTGATGTTGAGAGAGCTGCTGTGAAAGCTGCAAGAGCTATAGGAGCAGAGATATGCGCTGTAGATTTACTTGAAGGAAACAAGACTTCTGTGATTGAAGTCAACTTAAGCCCTGGATTGAAAGGGATCGCTGCTGCAACCGGAGAAAACATTGCTGCAAAAGTTGCGAAATTTTTACATTCAAGAACTTTACAATTCAAAAAAGAGATTGGCGGAACTGGATTCAAGGAAATGATGAAGAACATCGGAGTAAGCGAAAGCAAGAAAGATGTGCAGGAGATAATAGGACCTTTAAATGTGAAAGCTGGGATAATTAAACTGCCTAAAGTTGTTACAGACATTTCTAAATTCCATACTGACGAAGATGTTTTGATACTTGCTTCTAAAGGAAAAGTCGAAATCAAGAAATACAACATAAAGAAAGAAGAGAAAGAGTAATTAAATTAATTTGAATTTAATAATCTTTAACTCTGTGTTCCCATCAACTTTTTTATCACTGTAATATTTTTGATAAGCTTTTATAACATCTTTATAACTTTTATGACCTTTATGGTCTGATTCTGTTAAGTTTTTAAATTTGGTTATATTTATAGAAATAATCTTTCCTGTTGCAAACTTTTCTTGAGTTTCAGAATGTAACATTTCAAATTCGTCTCCGACTTGTAAGTCTTTATCATCGAATAAACGCCAAGTAGTCGTTTTAGAGCCGTTTAAAACTAAAGGGACTAAATGGGGGGCAAACCTTAATTTTTTCATAATATAGTTAATCTTTTTAGATATATAAAATTAATTATTTCTTTATAAAATAGCCAAGCCTTTTTGTAATGTGATGGAATTTAGGTATGTAATTTAATCCAACTTCTTTTTTCCAAAAATTTTCGTTATTGAAAAGCTCTTTAACGATTGGGATATGTGCATCTTGGGAGAAGAACAATCCACCCTTGACTAAGTTTGGCCATAGATATTTTATACAAGTCTTATTTGATAAAGCCAAATCCACATCACAGAAGACCAAGATTATTGGCTCATTAAAATTAGGCATTGTTTTTTTAAAATGACCTTTAATAAATTTACAAGAACTTATTTCCCCCCATTTTTTAATGTTTGATTTTACTTCTTCTAATGCTCCTTTCCACTTTCCCTTGTAATATCTCGTATTATATCCTAAGCTAGTTTTTGCTATTGGTTCTTTGTTTGCTGGCATGCCTTCAAAGCTATCGAATGCAAATAAATTTCTATTAGTTAAAGATGCAGCTATGCTTAGTTTTGCAGTTCCTCCACCACCATAACATCCTGCTTCAACTATGCTACCCTTAATATCTTTTGGAAAAGCAAGAATTTCATATGCTGGGATTAAATATTCTTCGGAGGAATGAGCACAATCTATGTTTAATCTTATGTCCTTAAAACGATTTAACAATTGAAGTCTTTTTTTAAATGACAAGTGTAATTTTGGTGAAAATAAAATTTTTGTCATGATTTTAATAGACTCTCTTGGAAATTTTGAGAATATATCGCCAAGTAATGTTTTTGAAAGCCTTTCTTTGGCCTTTTTTATTATAAAAAATGATTTTGGCATTTTAATTTCGTTTTTTTTTAGAATCATAAGTTTTATAAATCTTTAGATTGTGATAAGAAGATGGACGTAGCGATAATGTTTTCAGGCGGAAAAGACAGCACTTTGGCTGTGGAATATGCCTTGCAAAAAGGATATACCATCAAATATTTACTTTCTGTAAAGCCAAGCAGAAGAGACTGCTATTTATTCCACTATGCAACTGTTGAATGGACAAAAGAAGTTGCAAAAGCCTTGAACTTGCCGCAGATTCTAGTAGGATGCGATGTTGCAGATCCTGTAAAGGAAGCAGAGATTGTGAAGCAAATTGTAGAAAAAAATCCTGTTGATGCTGTAATTTTAGGCGGAGTTGGATTACAAGAGACTCAAATTAAATCTGTCAGAGATGCACTATTCAACTTAGGAACTGAGGTTTTTGCTGCACATGCAGGGCAAGACCATGGCGACTTGACAGAAGAAATGATAAAAAGAGGATATAAAATAATTGTGACTGAGATTGCAGCTGATGGATTGACAGCAGACTGGCTTGGAAAAATAATAGACCTTAACAATTATCCAGAATTAAGAAAATTGTCTGAGAAATTCGGATTCCACATTGGATTTGAAGGCGGACATGCAAACACTTTGGTAGTTGATGGCCCCATATTCAACAAAAAAATAGAGATTGTGAGAAGCGAAAAAATAATGGAATATGGAAAATCAAATGATGGCTATTTATTGGTGCATGAAGTCAAGGTAATTGATAAAATTCCAGAAATAAAGAAATATTCTTTTTAGTTTACAACAAATTCTCTAATTATATAATCTTCTGAAGTGTAGTCATAAATCTGGGCTTCAAACTTTCCATTCCATAATTCTGGTATTGAATAGACGACAGTTACTTTTTCCATACATCTTAACTGGTTGCATAATCTTACTGTCTCGCCTATTTTTTCATTGTTCTGGTAAAATTCTACAAACCTTGAAGTTCCTTCTGATGCTGGTGCTATTGTTATTGTGATATCTGAGTTTGCTTTTGCAACTATAGGATCTAATCTTAAAGAAGCTGAGTTGTCCTTGATTGCATAGCCTGTGATGCTGAAATCATTCAAATTGAAAGCTAATGCAGACACTAAAACCAAGAATACTGAAACAAGCATTACCTCTCTGTTTTCCATATATAATAATGCATATTTTATCCTTAAATACCTTTTGTTTCATAAGACTTATAAGCACCAGCTAAGTCTATAAAAAAATGAAAAAGGATATGGTTTTGATGATTTTAATATTTTCAGCAGCTCTGCTTTTGTTCAGCCTGTTCCAGACAAAGGTATTGTTCACAGATGTAAGCCAATATGTCAATACTGCAAAGGAATTTGCAGGAATTGCAACGTCTAAAGTAAGAGTATTTTCGAGTGCAGTTTATCCATGGTTCTTAGGACAGTTTCTAAAGATAATGCCAAGCATGGCAACATTGAAGATATTAAATGTTTTATGGCTTATACTTGATGCAATTCTTCTTTACTGGTATGCAAAAAGAAAAGAAACTCTATTGATATTCATGTTTGCTCCTGTAGTATGGTATGTTTCTGCTTGGATAAATCCGATACTGCCTGTTTCTTTTTTTCTTCTGCTTGCATATGTCATGTTCAAGAAATATGAAGAGCTTAAGGAGAAAAAATATTTTGTATTATCTGCTTTATCGCTAGGCTTAACAGCTACACTCTGGTTGCCCGCATTCTATTTGTCTGTTTTTTTCATAATTGCCTTCTTTTACAACAAAAAATTAAGCACTGTTTTATATTATCTTGCAGTATTTTTAATAACTTTTTCATTGAGACTTGCAGTAGAGCATTATTACTTTAATTTTCCATTATTTACATTCATAAGAGGGCTTGGAAGCAACTTCCTTTTTTTAATATCTAGCGAAGAAACTGTGAGGAGCAACTTTTTAGTTTTAGGCAAGACAATTTTATTGATTTTACTTTCTATCTCGCCATTATTTTTCAGAATCTACAGAATTAAATTCAAATCTTTGAGAAAAGAAATAATATTCCTGGCTTTGAGCTTTATATTGTTTTTTGGAAACGCAAACATAAGATATTTTATCGTATTAATGCCAATACTTGCGATAATATTTACAGACATATTGAAGGAAAAAGAAATTAAATGGCATATAATATTCTCTGTTTTTCTAGTAATATTCCTAACATCACAGTTTTTTGGAATTACAAATGATTATCTGATAAAAAAAGACCTTGATAAAATTGAGGATAAATATCCTAGAGAGAAATTCATTGTTGGAGCTGAAGGAGCAAGCGAAGAGCAGGCAATGTTTCTATCAACTTTGTATTGGGGGGATAAAATAGAAGATTTTGCAACTTTTGTCGACTACAAACTGGACTTGAGAAATGAAAATATTTATAGACAGTACAAATTAAGCTCTGATGCTAGAATAAATGATATAAGGGAAATAGAATTCATAATAAACTATAAGAAGACTGATGAAAAAAAAGACTATGATGATTATAAATATCTCATATTGATTGGAGATGAAGGGAAATTGCCAAATAACTTCAAGTTTTTAGAGAAATACAATGTTTTAAGGGTTTACACAAATGAAGACGCGAGAACAGAGAGAAATTGAGCTGCATAAGAAGCTTGCTGACAAATATTTCAATATACGGGAGAAGCATCCTAATGGGGCTTATTACAATAACATCTGGACCAACTTAATGCTTGGCATGGTAAATGAAAATCCCAAAAAAGTTCTTGATTACGGATGCGGAAGCGCGTTGTTCTATACATATTTAAGAAAAAAGTTTCCTAAGATGAATTATACTGGAGTTGACTTGAGCCCAGACATGCTCAAGGTAGCTAAATCTAAATTTAAAAAAGAAAAGTTTGTGGAAGGCAATGCTGAGAAACTTCCTTTTGAAAATAACAGCTTTGACTTTGTGATTGGAAGAGGAATATTACATCATTTACATAATTCTGACAATGGGGTAAAGGAAGTAAGCAGGGTATTGAAGAAAGGAGGATTGTTTTTGGTTTCAGAAACACATTCAAACATATTTGCAGACATATTAAGAAAAATAGCAAAGAAATCAACAGAGCATTTTGACCATGAACACAAGGAATTTACCAAAAAAGAATTTGAAAGAATGTTCTTGTCAAACAACATGGAAATTGTAAAGGAAAAATCCTTTGGATATTTGGCATTTCCTTTTGGTTTACCTGATATAATGAGGATATTAAGGATAATGCCTAACTGGCTTTTTAAAATTCTAGTAAAACTTGATTTTGCAATAGAAAAAATACCAATTCTTAACAAGTTCAGCTGGCACATAATTGTAGTTGCAAGGAAGAATTAACCTAGAGTTCGCAACTTATTTAAATGGCCTTAAAGGCTGTTATTTTATGACAGATTTAAGCATTGTTGTGCCAGTGTATAATGAAGAAGTAAATGTTAGCATGCTTTACAGAAGGATAAATGAAGCATTGAAGAAAGAGAAATTTTCATACGAGATAATTTTTGTCGATGATGGAAGCTCTGACAATACATTTTCAATAATAAAAAAAATAGCTAATTCTGACAAGAAGCTAAAAGTGATAAAGTTCAGGAGAAATTTTGGACAGACTGCAGCTTTCTATGAAGGATTCCAGCAAGCAAAGGGAAAAATAATAATCAGCATGGATGGAGACTTGCAGAACGATCCTTTTGACATTCCTAGACTTGTAAAAAAATTAGATGAAGGATATGATGCTGTATGCGGGTGGAGATACAACAGGATAGATTCTTTTAGCAAAAAATTTGTTTCTGCTTTTGCAAATATTTTCAGGAAGATGCTTACAAAAGAAAAAATACACGATTCTGGATGCTCATTGAGAGCATACAAGGCAAGCGCAATAAAAAGCCTGGATTTATTTGGAGAAATGCATAGATATATCCCTTCTCTTTTGCTTTGGAAAGGATTTAAGATTACAGAAATAAAAGTGAATCATCTTCCAAGAATGCATGGAAAGACAAAATACAATTTCACAAGACTGTTAAAAGGCGGACTAGATTTAATTATGGTAAAGTTCTGGAGACAGTATTCAGCAAGACCGATGCATCTATTTGGCGGACTTGGAATAACTTCATTTTTGCTAGGCTCGTTGACTGGACTTTATCTAGCCATAATGAGGCTGTTTTATGGAGTTCCTTTGTCAAACAGGCCTTTATTGTTGCTAGCTATCTTGCTTGTAATTCTTGGAGTGCAGCTTTTTGTTCTAGGATTTTTAGCAGACATTATGATAAAAACTTACTACAAAGACAAGAAATACTACGAAGTTGAAGAAGTAATAAATTAACAAAAAATATATAAACAAAAATTCCAACTAAATTGCATGGTTTTAGAGTCATTGATAGGTCCTAAGAAAGCTGAGAGAAGCCCTTGGGATGTTTTCTTCATTGGAATGTTATATGCTTCATTGGCAATGTTTTTAAGCGTCTGGATATTTAGAGAGCAGGCAAGCATAATAATGGTATTACTTACTGTCATAGCTTGCTTGCCTTTGATGCACAAGACTTTGATTTTGGAGGAGAAGAAAGACAAAAGGATAGAGAAAGAAATACCTTTACTAAAAGAGCACTGGAAAGCACTTCAGTTTTTCATGTACTTGTTTCTAGGATTTGTTGCTGCATTTTCTATATGGTATGTGTTCTTGCCTGACGACATGGTAAAAACCACTTTTAATTCGCAGATTGAAACTATAAATGCGATAAACAGCAGGGTCACAGGCCATACTGGGCAGACGATAAGCTCTGCCAACATTGCCGATGCTTCTGGAAGCGCAGCAAGCCTAGGCAATATATTTGTGCAGATACTGACAAACAACTTGAAAGTTTTATTGTTCTGCGTTTTCTTTGCATTTTTCTACGGAGCTGGATCTATATTCATACTGGCGTGGAACGCTTCTGTCATAAGCGCTGCAATTGGAACCTTCATAAGAAACAATTTTGGAGAGTATGCAGCAACTGTAGGATTAACTAAAGTTGGAGGTTATTTTCACATTTTTTCATTGGGATTTGCAAGATACTTCATACATGGCATACCTGAGATTTTAGCATACTTCATAGGGGCTTTGGCAGG
>DATDVR010000002.1:0-75106 GCA_035289925.1 Candidatus Nanoarchaeia archaeon
CATTGTTGAAACAAAAAAAAGTTTTGATGATGCTGTTGTTTCCGTTTTGAAGGCTGTTGAGCAAAAAGGCTGGGCATTATTTCAGATTTATGATGTAAAGGAAAGGCTGGCTGCCAAAGGATTTAGTCAAAAACCACTAAAAATAATCGAAATCTGTTCAGGTAAATATGCAAACCAATTTTTGAATAAAAATAGATTAATATCTCTCTGCATGCCATGTAAAATCAATGTTCTGGACGAAAATGGAAAGGTGAAAATTGTTGGAATGAAGCCAACTATGATTTCTCAATTCTTTTCAGAAGTAGACAGGAAGGAAGCCGAACAAGTTGAAAGGGATGTAATTGAGATGGTTGATAACGCGAGGTAAAACCATGAAAATAGGCATAATTTTAAACACAAACGATGCAGAAACCTGTTGGAATTGTTTTCGATTTGGAAATGAAGCTATTAGCAAAAATCATTCAGTGAAGGTATTCCTTCCTGGGAAAGGTGTTGAGGTTGAAAGTGTAAAAGATTCAAAATTTCCACTGCTTGAAGGCTCAATTAAAAAATTCATAAAAAATAATGGGGTTATTCTTGCTTGTGGAACTTGCTTGAAAATAAGGGAAAAAGAAGAAAGCAATATATGCCCTGTTTCTGCAATGGAAGATATGTTAAAATTAGTTGAAGAATCTGATAAAATTGTGACATTTGGATAACAATACTCCCATGAACCGAGGAATATGTTCTTTGGAGTACGTTATTTGTTTTAAGATTTGACATGTTTACTGCTTAACCTTATCAAATGCCTTCATAATCTTCATAAAAGAAATTAGGAACCCGAAGTTTTTAAAGTTGTCGGTGCCCGATTAGGTCTTTTGCACCAAAATAGGTGTCGCTAACTTTACAGTTCAGTAATAGTTAACTTTAAAAACTTAAAACAAGATGTTTTTCTTCAAGCTCCCATCGTCTAGTCCGGTCAAGGATACGGGCTTTTCAAGCCTGTGACGCGAGTTCAAATCTCGCTGGGAGCGCTACATTCATAATCTTTATAAAGCATATTCTTGAGTATATAGATTGATTAAAATGGCAAAACAAGATCTTTATCACAAGCTCAATATTGAAGATGTTTTAGCATCATTAATTTCTATTAAAGACGAAAGAAAAATAACTGAGACAATAAAATTAAGAAAAAAAGCAACTGATAATGTTATTGATAGATTTGAAAAACAATTTGATCTTTCTTTTCCAGAGGATTATAAAAGATTTTTAAGATTATCAAATGGAGTCAAGATAGATGATATTGATTTAGATGGTTTAACTAACAATTTATATAATTTTATTTATGTAGCTGATGATGAAAGAGAAAGAGAATTTCCAATAATTAGATTGTCTCTTGGTAATACTGGAGATTATGTAGTAATGAATCTTAAAAAACCAACAGGGGCAAAGAATCCTGATAGAAGGGATATTCTAGACATACCAAATGGAACTGAGGAAGGAGTGGTTATAGCAAAGACATTTACAGAATTTCTTTATAGAATGCTTGAAGGACTTAAAAAACCACATCCTGAAGATTCAACTGCAAATATGCTTCATTATTGGTTGATGCAAGACTTCAAAGGATATAGAGAATACTTAGGTACTCAATTTGATGAATATAAACCTGTTAAAAAATAAAATCCAAAGATTCTTAACCCTTTTATTAAGCCTAAAAGTTCATTTTCTATCTATTGCTAAGCGTTATATTTATATATTAACAAACCTCATAATTCCTAGGCATTAACCTATAAACGGAGGTGTTTAAAATAGCAGACGCACAAAAAACATATGCGATGGTTCTGGGTGTTGTTTTAGCTTTAGTTGGAGTTTTAGGATTCTTCAACGAGATGGTTCTAGGATACTTCGGTGTCAACACTTTGCAAAGTGTAATTCACTTAGTAGGTGGAGTCCTTTTGTTATGGATGGCAGGCAGGACAGCAAACCTATGGTTAGGTTGGTTAGGATTGATAGTAGCAGTCCTAGGATTTGTAGCCCCAGCATTTATGGCAAGCTTGCTAAACATAAATATGGCAATCACTTATTTGCACTTGGCAATAGGAGTTGTATCACTAGGAGTAGCATACGGAGCAAACTAAAGCTCCTTTTTCTTTTTTTATGAAAAAAACTTATGTTCTTGGAGTAATTTTTATGTTAGTGGGTTGGATCATAGCATTGGCAGACCATGCTTTTCATGAGAAGATAGGCTTAGGCGAAGAAAATCACGTTGGTCACATCTTTCTAGGAGTCTTTCTAGTTGTTATAGGGATATTTTTAATTAAGAAGTCAGATTAAGGTGGAATTACGCGTAATCCTTCCCCATAAACTCTAGGTCCAAATGGATCCCAGGCATAATAAATTAAAATTAATAATAGAATTACTACAGCAAACCAAAGAATTTTGCTCCTGTAGTTAAACTCCATATATATAAAATAAATTACTGTCTTAAAAATGTTTGCATTTAATATTCCAGAAGCTTCACGTTATGCTTCTCATATTTGTATATCAAAATAAAGCACAATCCTGAAATTAAAATTAAAAGTGCAGTACGAAATGCCATGCCATTTAAGCTTTCTAAAAAAGGAGGGTTTTGGAAAAAATATCTTAAAACTCCAAGAAGCCCTATAAAAGATAATATGCAGCCAGCAACCATGAACTTCATAAAAGAGTCAAAGTTAATTACTGTTAGAAAACCTACTGAAGCTATTATTATGAACGCAATTATTGATGCATAATTAGGTGCTCCTGGATAAACAGGTTCTATCACATCTCTAGTGCTCTTTACTACTAACTGCCCTTGTTCTGGAGTTATGCCAAATAGAAAAGGCATCATAAAAGGCGTTACTATCAAAAAGATTATCATTGAACATACAGGCAACAGCAGCCTGCTTATGCTAGAATTTCCTCTTATGTAATATGGGATTGTGATTATTACTATGGAAGTCATCAAAAAAGCTAGAGCTGTTGGAAACTTCATTGTATCCCAATTAGGTCTTAACGCTTTTAATATTGAAATATCAAATATCCATCCAATCATTGCTAAAATGCTTAAGATAAAGATGATAAAAGCCAAAAATTTTACAATGCTTAAACTATTCATGAAAAATAGATACTTCTCAGCTATTTAAAAATATTTGTTGTCTGCAAGATAAATGAATTTCAGTAAGCTTTATAAATCACGTTTTTTAAAGTATATTCATGAAGAGAAGTTCCAGAAGATGGAAAAAAAAGCGTCAGATGAGATGGAAGTGGCAGCGTAAGAGAATGAAGCGCCAAAAGCGCAAGAGAAAGTTGAATGCAACTTAATTAATTGATTCTATATTTAGAAAAATACTTAAATGGACTTTTTGATTTAATCTGGTAAGCAGGGGTGCCTGAGCGGTCAAAAGGAGTAGCCTCAAGAGCTACCGGCTTAGTGCCTACGCAGGTTCGAATCCTGTCCCCTGCATTTTTTAAAGATGCATAAGATTTATAAAAGCAGATTTAAGATATAGTCTAACCACTATTGCTTACAAATAGCAAGAAGACAAAATGGCGAAAAAAATAATAATAGATGAAAAAGGTAACAAGTATTTCTGGAGTCAAGGAGATTTTCACACTCCCTTCGGTTATATCAAGGAAAAAGATATCAAAGTTGGAAAAGTTAAGACTCATAAAGGCAATGAGATGCTTGTATTTGAAGCTAATTTTGCGGACAATATAGAAAGAATCAAAAGAGGTCCTGCAATTATCTTGAAAAAAGACGCAGGGACTATTCTAGCCAATATTTGTATTAACGACAAATCAAAAGTTGTTGAAGCAGGTTCTGGCTCAGGTTCTCTGACAGCATTTCTAGGAAGAATTTCTAAGAATGTAACAAGCTACGAAATCAAGAAAGATTGCTTGGAACTGGCTCAGAAAAACTGTAAGGCCTTAAACTTAAATATAAAGTTCAAGAATAAGGACATAAAGCTGGGAATTGATGAAGATGACTTGGATGTTGTAATCCTAGATTTGCCAGAAGCAGAGCAAGTATTGCCACATGCAGAAAAATCCTTGAAATCTGGTGGTTTTTTAGTTGCTTACCTGCCAAACACAACTCAAGTCTCTACCTTTGTTGAGTCTTCAAAGAAATTTAGCTTTGCAGTTGAAAAAATTGTTGAAAACATAGAAAGAAACTGGAAGTTTAATGAACGAATAGCCAGGCCTGAAAATATTGGATTGATGCACACTGCTTTTTTAGTCTTCATCAGAAGGTGTTGAATTTCTCTTAAAAAGCGTTAGGTCAATTCCAGCTCTGGCCTTTTCCAAGCCCATATGGAAAGCAGCTCTTTTTTTTGTTTCTTTTACCTGCTTAAATAAAGGATCTTTTTCATTTTCCACGTCTTTGTTTGCAGTCAGGCTTTCATAAACTACTTTTACCATGCTTTTTTTGTAGATTTCCCTGTTTTCAGGCTTAACAGTGCCTAAAAACCTGTTGACTTCAAATTCAAATCTGTCAAAATTTTCAGAATCATTATAAAATTTTATATAAGCATCTTTAAGTTTAGGCCTGTCATTAAATTCCTTTTCAGTCATGCTTATAGAATTGAGTAATTCTTCTCTTTTAACTGGTTCAGGCTTTTTGAATGAATTTAATTCATTGCAAATTCTTTCATAATTGTCAAAAACTTGATTGACTTTTTTAGCCAAATCATCAAATTCTTTTCTAAGCTTGTCATTCTCGTCTTTTCTTTTATTTATGCTGTCCTTCAAAACAAGGTCTATAGCTTCAGAAACTTCAATTCTGTTTTTTAACACTCTTATTTCTTCTTCTAAATAGCTATTATTATAGTCATAAATTTTTTCTTCTAATTTTTCAGGACTTTTTTTAGAATCAACTTTAGCCTTGGAATCAAATATAGAATAAGTGGTAATAGTTATGGCAGCAACAGCTAAAACGCTAGCAGCCCCCATTGTGTATCTTTTTCTCATTCTGTTTGCCTATCACCCCATATGAACCTTAAGTTAGAAACATTTAAATACCATTATAACCTTAGCCTATATTAGATGCTTATTCTTACATAGACTAAGGTCAATTAAAATAAAAATTTAAGCTTTATAAAGCTTATGAAATAGGAGTATAAAAAATGAAAAAATATGTACCAGATACGTCTGTTATAATAGAAAAAGCCGTATCTAAGTTAATAAAAGAGAAAAAAATCAAGGGAAAAATATTGATTCCTCATGCAGTGGTTTCTGAATTGGAAGCTCAATGCAATCGTGGATTGGAGATAGGTTTTCTAGGTTTAGAAGAGCTGCAGGAATTGCAGAAATTAAAAAGCAAGGATGTAGAAGTAGAGTTTATTGGCGAAAGGCCTGATGAACATCAGATAAGATTTGCAAAATCAGGTGAGATTGACGCTTATATTCGCGGCATGGCATTTGAGCAAAAAGCTATTTTGATTACAGCTGACAAAGTTCAGTCAGAATCAGGAAAAGCTTTCGGTTTGGATGTTATGTACTTGCAGTTAAGAGTCGTAAAAGACAAGCTAGAAATAGAAAAATTCTTTGACAACACTACAATGTCAGTTCACTTAAAGGAGAAATGTTTTCCTTTTGGCAAGAAAGGACTTCCAGGAGCCTGGCATTTGCAGCAGATTGGCAATGTTCAATTGAAAGGTGAAGAAATTGAATCAATGGCAAAGGAAATAGTTGAAAAGTCAAGGATTGATCCGGAAGCTTTCATTGAAATTCAAAGAAAAGGCTCTACAATTGTCCAGTACCACGATTACAGGATTGTAATTGTAAGGCCTCCAGTCTCAGACGGAATGGAAATGACTATTGTCAGGCCACTACACAAGTTGAATCTAGATGACTATGAAATTCAAGAAGAGTTGAAAGAAAGATTGAAGACAAAAGCACGTGGAATTATAATTGCAGGAGAAGTAGGTTCAGGTAAATCTACTTTTGCGCAAGCTTTAGGTGAAAACTATTCTTCAAACATGAAGATTGTTAAAACCATAGAAAGTCCTCGTGACTTGCAGTTGAATGATAACATCACTCAATACAGCAAGAATCTTTCATCCTCAGAAGAAATACATGACATCTTGTTCTTATCAAGACCAGATTACATTATCTTTGACGAAATGAGGGACACGCCAGACTTCAAGCTATATGCTGATTTGCGTTTGGCAGGTTCAAATTTCATAGGAGTCTTGCACGCAGCAGCTCCGATAGACACTATCCAAAGATTTATTGGCAGGATAGAAACAGGAATGATTCCAGGAATCCTAGACACAATTCTTTACATCGAATCAGGTAAGATAAAAAAAGTTTTAACTTTGGCTTTGGTTGTAAAGGTTCCAACAGGCATGGTTGAAGCTGACTTGGCTAGACCGGTTATAGAAGTCAGGGATTTCTCAACTAGTAAATTAGAGTATGAAATCTACAGCTATGGAGAGCAAACTGTTGTAATTCCAGTAGATTCTGAAGCAAAATCTGGCGGTGTCAATAAATTAGCTGAAAAGGAGATTCAAAGGTTCTTTTCCAAGTATGGAGAAGCAGATGTTGAAATTGTTTCCAGCAATAGAGCCATTGTCTACGTTGACGAAGATGAAGTAGGCAGAATTATAGGAACAAAAGGAAAAAACATCGAGGAAATAGAAAAAAAACTTGGGATTTCATTAGACATCCGCGAGCTTAAAGCAGAGAAAAGACCAACAAAATTCAACTTGAAGGAAGACAAGCAGCATATTATCATTTATGCAAATCCTGGAGTTAATGTAGAGGTTTTAGTTAACGACAAGTTCTTGTTCTCAGCATTTGCTTCAAAGAAAGGCGAGATTAAAATCCACAAAAAAAGCAATGTTGGATTGGAATTGCTAAAAGCTATGGCTTCTGGCAAAAAAATAGAAGTAAAAGCCTAGTAAACTCTTTATCTTTTATCTATTTTTATTATCACAATTGTCATTTCCGTATAATATTTTGTCTATTTGTTCACTAACTCTCTCCGTTCCCTTGCCCCAGTTAGTGGGTTTATAATCTAAGAGACTCTTTTTAGGTTTCTTCCTTTTTCTTTGCATATCTTTAGTCATGCTAATAATACTAATTGCACTTATATTTAAAACCTATTGTCTTTTATAATTTAAAAAATAACGATAAGGTTAAAAATGTAGTTTTTCCATTATTTCTATATGCCCGAGTAGCTCAGCTTGGATGGTTGTTAAAACCAGAGTAAATAGAGCACGGCGGTCCTAACGCCGGGGTCGACGGTTCAAATCCGTTCTCGGGCGCTTTATTTTTTCAATATGTTTTTAATGTCTTTAATAAATTCTATGACATCTTTTTCTAACTCTTCTGTAATTGAACTAAATACAGTCTCATCATCTACACTTCCATATTCATGAGAAATTAAGTTCCTCATACCCTTTGCATCTTTTAATTTCTCAGCCAGTTGAATAGAAATAATCTTTTCTCCTGCTAGAATATCAAAAGCCCTTTTGTCATCTTCAGGGATTTTAAGACCTTTATCTTTGATTACCAGAAAAGACAGATCAACTACTGCCTCGATAATCTTCTCAAAATATCTTTCGCAAGCTGCTTTATTCTTTATCTGCCGATATTCCTCAAGACTGATGGGCATTATTTCTACCAGTTCTTGCAAATAAGACTCAATCTCCTTTATTTTGTCAGTTATTCTCACTTTTGTAGATTACCTTGCCTTTGCTCTCAATCTCTTTTTTGATCTTTTGTGGCAAATAATTATAAACTTGCACATCTACTCTTGGGTTTGTTTTTCCAAGTACGCTCTTCCTAAAGGTAGTGGCTTCTCTTAAACTTATCTCTGAAAACTCTACTGTAATGTCTATATCTGACTTAAACGTGAGTTGGTTCTCTACTGCAGACCCATATAATATAATCCTCCTGATTTTGTTGAATAAATTGCTGTTTAATATAATCACTCTTGCCTCTTCAACTATGCTTTTGATTATACCTGCCTTTTTCAGCTTAAATTCATCAGAAAATCTTGCTGCTTCCTTTATAAAATCAAGTTTCTTCCTTATATCTCTTGAAAGCCTGTTTTTCTCAGACTGTGTAAGATTTATGCCATAAAGCTGTTTTTCAATTATCTTCAGCTCTCGCTCTCCAAATACCTTTCTTGCATCCTTGTTCAATTTCAAAAATTCCAAAAAGCTCATCTTATTCCCAATATCTTTAGTTAATATAACCTTTATTTAGGTTATAATAACTATAATTTAGGTTATATTTAAATGTTTCGTTTTACATTCACCTAGAATATAGCAAATTAAAGCATCGTATTGCTTAAGTCCTCGGTTCAAATCCGATCTCGGGCGTTTAAATCTTTATTTTTTTTAACAAATTCTTTCAATATAGAAGCCAAATTTACATTTCCAATCTCATCTAGTTCATAATTGACTCTTACAATCGGTTTTTTAGTCTTCATTATCCTACTTAAGTCAGCTGGACTTCCGTCAATTACCAAGTCAGCATTGCTTTTGTCAATAGTTTGTTGTAGCTCATCAACCTGCTTCTTAGAATATCCCATTGCAGGCAAGATTTTATCAAGATGCTTAAATTTTTTGTAAGTTTCTTTTATAGAACCCACAGCATAATGGCTTGCATCAACAATCCTGCAGTGATGTTCTTTGGCAACTATAGTACCAGCACCATATTTCATTCCTCCATGCGTTACAGTAGGTCCATCTTCAACAACAATTACTTTTTTTCCTCTCAATTGCCCCTTATAGTTAAAAGTAATTTTAGATTTCGCTTTTATTACAACAGCCCTTGGATTATATTTGGCAATATTGCTTTCAATTAACTTAATTCCTCTTTTTTGCGCATGGTCTATTTTATTTATTATTATCACATCCGCCATCAAGAAATTAATCATTCCAGGATAATACTTAACTTCATGTCCTGCCCTTAATGGATCAACCACAACAATGTTTAAATCGGGCTTGTAAAACGAAAAATCATTATTTCCTCCGTCCCAGATTATAATGTCTGCTTCTTTTTCAGCATGCATTAATATTTTAGTGTAATCGACGCCAGCATATACAGGAATTCCAATCTTAATCCAAGGCTCATATTCTTCATTTTCCTCAATTGTAGTTTTATTCTTGGCCAAGTCAGAATAATTTGCAAATCTTTCCACTTCCTGCTTCCTTAAATCTCCATATGCCATAGGATGTCTTACAACAACAACCTTAAATCCCATTTTTCTTAGAATCATTCCAATTTTTCTTGAAGTTTGACTTTTTCCAGAGCCAGTTCTAACTGCAGTCACAGAAATTACAGGTTTCTTACTTTTAATCATTGTAGCTTTAGTTCCTAATAATCCAAAATTAGCCCCATTTGCTATTGCAATTGATGCTTTCTCCATTACTTCCTGAAAACTTAAATCAGAATAACATAAAAATACATCATCTATTTTCTCTTTTACAATTATTTCGGCAAGTTTCTCTTCAGGATATATTAAAATTCCTTTAGGGTACAATTTCCCAGCCAATTCTTTTGGAAAAACTCTTTTTTCTATTCCCGGAATTTGCGCTGCAGTAAAGCAAACTACTTCAAAAGCGGGGTTATCTTTAAAATATTGCAAAAAATTAAAGTAATCTCTTCCCGCAGCTCCAAGCAACACGCATCTATCAGGCTTACTTTCCATTTTAAAACTTAGGCTCCTTTCTTAGAAGCTCATACAATAATGTAACGCAATCATTTATGTCCTTCATATGCGCAACTCCAACTGTAGTATGTAGATTTCTTACAGCTACTCCAAGAACTGTAGTTGGAATCCCGCCTTTTGCTATTGAAACAGACAACGCATCGGTAGTTCCTACATCAGTAACATCTAATTGCAAATTTATTTTAGATTTTTTTGCAACTTTCTTGATTAGCTCATCTATCTTTCTGTTCGTTATCATGTCAGAATCCTTTATTGTCAAACAAGGTCCCTTACCAAGTATTTTTGTTGACTTTAATCCCATGTCATCTGCATTAGTCACATCTACTATTATTGCAATATCAGGACTTATTCCATATATAGAAGTCTTGGCCCCATATAATCCTACTTCTTCCTGAACTGTAAAGACATAATAGATGTCTGCCTTGCATCCTTTCAATTTTTTAGCAGTCTCAATCAAGATATAACAGCCAGTCCTATCATCTAAAGCTTTTCCACAGACATAATCCTTATTACCCAAAGTTAAAAAATATCTATCTAAATTTAAATAAGTCCCAGCTTCAACTCCAAGTTTTATTAATTCAGTTTTTGTTAATCCAGTATCAATTATCAAGTCTTCCATTTTTGGAATATTTTCAGGCTCTTCATCATTGCTTATTTGAGAAGTTGTTATTACACCATAAATATAGCCTTTCTTTGTTTTTATATGGACTCTTTCTCCCAAGAAATTTAGAGGATCTACTCCCCCAACACCAGAACAAGAAATATTTCCAGTAGAATCAATGCCTTTTATCATCAATCCAACTTCGTCCATATGGCTGGAAAGCATTACTTTTAGATGGTTTCCTTTTTTATGTGCTATCAAGTTGCCATATTTGTCTACTTTAATCTCATCAACATAAGGTTTGATATGTTTAGCAATAATATTTCTTACAGCTTCTTCATTTCCTGATGGACCAAAGGCCATGCTTAACTCTCTTAAAAGTTCCATTTCAACCTCTTTTTACTTTTAAAGAATTTGCTAGCTTTTAAGGTTTTTGATTAACTATGAAGAGAATAGTAAATAAAACTCTTTTTCTATAATAAAACAAGCTATCTAAAATGCTTTCTTTGCCACCAAAAATAGAACTTTTTATAAATAGAAAAATTATCCATTTTACTATGGCAAATGCCGATAAAACAATAGATGTAAAATGTAGTATTTGCAATGCCAATATGCAGATGCCTGTATCTTTTTTGGAAAAAATTCCAGATAAAAAGGCAGAGAATATCCCACACATTTGTAGCGACTGTACAGAACGAATGGGGGAATATTCAGGCGATAATAAAATAGGTAATTTTATAGAAGAAATTAACAAACAAATGGAAAAGCTTGGAAAAAACAACAAAATAGCAGAACAAATAGCTGAAGAAATAACAGAAGAAAACATATGGTCTTTATTGCAAGAATTGAAAAAAACTAATGCATCTGAAAAAGAAAAAATAACAGAGAGCTTTTATAGAGGCGCTTGGACGACATTATTTTTAATAGCAAACAGCCACGGACCCAAATTTTTAAAGAAAGAAGCTAAAAAAATTACAGATTTCCATAAAAAAACAAGAAAGATATGATATAAAGAGAATGCGTCGGCCGGGATTTGAAATCCCGAACACCCTTTTAAGGCATTTCCCGGGTCAAAAGCTTGGAAGGCTTTTATCCTAACCACTGGACGACCAACGCATTGCTTTAAAACTAAAGAATTTGCTTTATAAAACTTATTATTCTATCGTTTTTTAAACAATCTATCCAGCTCTTCTTCAGCCTTGCTTTTGCCATACTTGCTTTTTACGTCTTTTAATTCAACTTTTTCAGAAAAAATATTGCCTTTGTCTTGCTTTGTTTCAGTTTTCTTGACGTTTTTCTTCATCTTAAAAGCAAAATACCAATATAAAGCTATGAATATTATCAAAAAAAACACGCCAAAGCTAACTAATCCAGTTTTAGATTTTGGCTCTTCAATATCTTCTTCAACAGGTTCTGCAACAGGCTCTTCAACTATTGGCTCTTCTTCTCTGCAGCTAGGACATTTTCCACCGCAATCAATATCTTCTTCATCTTGATTTTGTATTCCATCAAAGCAGGTTTCAAGAATTTTAGTTTCTGTCTTGCATGCAGGGCAAGGCCCTCCGCAGTCAACTCCAGTCTCGTTTTGATTTTGTATATTATCAAAGCAGCTTGCCTTTACGCAGTTGTTGTCAATTACACCGTCACAATCATTGTCTAGATTATCGCCGCAGTAGTCAGAGACTACAGGTTCTAAATTGCCTTTGCATGTCCCCCATTTATTGTTCTCGCAAGTCTGAGTTCCTTTCTTGCATATTCCTTTGTCAAATTCTCCGCATTCTCTTTGTTGCCCAGTTTGACATTCGCAGTTATCATCTATAGTTCCATCGCAGTTGTTGTCCTTGCTGTCAAAGCAGATTTCATCTTCAGGATACACTGCACCTTGGCAAATTCCCCATTCGCCGTTAGAGCATATTTGAGTTCCTAACTTGCACTCGCCCAAGCTAGTTTCTCCGCAGCTTCTCTGCTCGTCATCAACACAGGTTTGTGCATCAACTAAAGCTGCAGTTAAAGCAACGAAAAAAACTAATAAAAGAAGTCTCATTTTTTTATCTCTTTGACAACCTCAAAAACAAAATCAATCTGTTCTTTTGTCCATCCTCTTGCAATCAACACTTTCCTTAGCTTTTCTTTTTCAATCTTCTTTTCAGCTACGTTTTTATGGACATAATCTCTAAGTTTTTCATAGTCTTGCTTGCTCTTGAAATAATCCTGTAGCTTTCTTGCAAACAATCTTCTTGGTTTATAGACATCTATGTATAGAATAAGCAATATCAATACTATCAATATTGGAAGTATCAAGTTCCAGTTCAATGCTAATTTCCCTTTGCAGTCTGCAGGACAAACTACTTTGTCTTCCAATGGAACTAAGACTCCATTTATTTCTAGTGATGTGCAGACTCCATCTCCGCATGTTGCAGTGAACTTATCAGCCTGCTCATTTAGGTTATTCGGCACAACAACAGTCTTCAATTCAGCTACAGCAGGTCCTATATCTCCATTTATTATGTAAGATACTTGGTTTACTGGTCCAAAAGAAACTCTTCCATATTCTATGCTGGGATTTCCTAAGAAATTAATACTTTCTATGCTTGCAATGCTTGGATCTATTACTTCATATACTTTTGAATTGTAGGTGCTTCCTGCTATAACTTTATTTACTAATGTGTATGTTTCGCTGTCGCCAGAGTAGTAGTTTATGCTGTATACTTTAGCATTTGTCTTTACATTGAACCCTTTTTGCACATAATAGACTGCATTTGCATCTTCAAATTGGCTGACATCATCAGGCCCGACAATTACTACATCATCTATTTCATTTTTTACATAAATTTTCTTTGGCAAGTTGCTTATAGAGGAGTCAATTTCATTCATTATATCATCAAGCTCGCTTTCCTTGTCTGCAGAGCTCTCATTGCTTTGATCAAGCTCATTTATTCTTGCTACATAATCATCAAAAGAATTTATAGCCTGATTTATTCCAGAGTCAAGCCCTAATGCCTTGACAATTTCATCTTGGGATATTTCAATTAGATTGTCTTTTATCCTGTTTATTCTTTCAACACTTCCATCGAAGTCTATCTTTTTGTCAACAATTATGTTGAAAGTCTTTTTATCACCTGGCGAAAACTCTATTTCAAGTTCAAGAGTTTCCTCATCCTGTATTGCTGGAACTTCAAGCTCAAAATAGTTCAATGGTATGTCTATTGTATAGTTGCTATAGTTTCCAAGGTCAACTCCATTTACTTTGTAGACATAAGGATGCAGTATAAACGTGTCATAAAAATTGTTTTCTTCCTTCAATAAGTTTCCATCCTTGTATGAAATGAGTATATTTGTAAGATAAATTTTTCCCTTGCTCTGTGATGAAACTTTGATAGGTATTGCGCAGGGGTCGGATGAGCAGTCGCTTAGATATTCATTCAAAGCATTCACTGCACTATACTGAGTCTTTCCTTCAGCCAGATTTGACTTTTTATTTAAAATCTTATTATAGTCAGCAGCTCTCACTTTTATGTAAAAATCATCAGTATTTATTTTCTGGCAGCTTCCTGAATTTACAAAGAAAGGACACGTATATCCTGCAGTAGAAATTGTTTTGTCATTTGAAATCTTGTAGACTTTCTTTTTCTGGTTTGTTCCTATTGTATTCTGCAGGCAGATCAAGTATTTTCCTTTTATTGGGTTTGTCAAATTAATTGAGCATGAATTCCAATTTGAAGTTGTTCCAAGTTCTGGTAAATCACATTTGTTTGCTCCTCCTTCTGCCTGTATGTTGCTTCCAGTTCCAGAATATGAAAAAATAAATGCTTTTATGTCGCCAGAAGAGCTTGCATCATACAAGCTGTATTTAGAGCTTACTTCAAAGTCTTTTGAATAAGGCAAGTCAATTATCTCGCAGTAAGAAAGTCTATCATCAATCATTATTGTAGTTCCTTCAGTGTTCATGTCAAAGTTCTCAGGGTATATAGATTGGTTAAAAAATTCCTTGAAGCTTCCAAAATACTGCCACTCAAGATAGCCGTCATCTCCAAAATCTATTGCAGGGAAAGCTGGGTAATCATTGCCAACTAAAGCTCCTTCAATGTCCATGTTAATAGAATTTACAACTGCACTTTTTGGCAGCTTGAAAGAAGTTGCCTGCTCTCCATTCTGGTTGAACTCAAGTATTTTTAATACAGTAGGATTTACAGCATCTATCTTTGGTTCTGTTTCAAGATAAGTGTTCCCATTTTCATCAAGAACATCTACTAGCTTCATTGTTATGATTTCATTTTCAAAGTTTATTTTTACATTAGTTTCAGAGTCAAAGTCGTCATTTAATGTAATTCTTAACAATCCATCAATTTTCTCTCTAGCATAATAGATGTTTTTGTCAAATTCTGCATTGAAGCTTATCTTGCTGTCAATGGTCACATATCCAGTCAATGTTGGCTTAAAAAACAGCAATGTCAATACTAACGCACTCAAACTTAGCAGAATAGCAATTTTCCTCATCATATCCCTCTTTTATACCTTAAAAATGCGTTAATTTCTATATAAATCTTGCTCTTTCTTTTTTTAAAAAGGTTTTTAAATAGCCTTTTTTGTTAAATTCTCATGGATATTGAGAAAGCAAAGGTCTGGTATTCAAACCACTACAAGAAGCTGTTTATTTTGCCAATTGCCATATTGTTGATATCATTATTCATCATAGTAAGCCACTACCAGAGAACAGGCGACATAATGGACAAGGATGTCAGCCTTAAAGGTGGTATTTCTGTAACAATCTACACTGAAAAAGAAGTCGATTTGGACAATCTGAAAGATTATCTGTTAACATTATTCACAGATGTAAACGTAAGAAAAGTAGCAGAATTTGGCACAGAAAAGCAGCTGGGTATAATAGTAGACATATCAGAATTAGAAGAAACAAAATTGAAGTCTTCCTTATCTGAAAAATTAGGCTTGGAATTGACAGATGACAATTATTCTGTAGAAGTTTCAGGTGCAAGCTTAGGTGCAAGCTTCTACAACCAGATGCTTCGAGGAATTTTATTTGCTTTCCTGTTCATGAGCATTGTAGTCTTTATCATTTATAGAAGTGTAATCCCAAGCTTAGCAGTAATTCAGGCAGCAGTATTTGACATAATAGTGCCATTGGCTTTTGCAAATTTAATAGGATTAAAGATTTCAACAGCAGGAATCTCGGCTTTCCTATTATTAATAGGTTACTCAGTAGACACAGACATCTTACAAACAACAAGGATGTTAAAGAGGACAGAAGGCACACCTTTAGACAGGATGTTCCAGTCCTTGCCAACAGGCTTGACCATGACATTTGCAACATTGGCAGCAGTCTCAGTAGGTTACTTCATCTCAGCTTCATTGGAAATAAAGGAGATGTTCTTGATTTTGATTGTAGGTCTAATAATGGATGTAATAGCAACTTACTTTGTAAACTCAGGAATTTTATATTGGTACACAGAAAGGAAAAAGCATGGCTAAAAAATTATTAAGCTTAAGAGTCTGGATTTACATAATAACCATAGTTCTATCTATAATGGCTATCAATCCAAGGCCATGGGCTTCAGGAGTTGAGATAAAAGGAATTGCAGAAAACAGCATCGAAGCTGGCCAAGGTTTTGCAGTAGGAGAGAAAATAACTTCTATTGACAAGCAGTCCATTAATACAGTTGCAGACTATGTTCAAGCTACTGCTCCTTATGACACAGTAGAAAAAACTCTTTTAGTTGAAACTAAAGAAGGAATCTTCACTTACAACATCACAAATGATCTAGGTTTTTCCACAGATGAAAATTTGACAGTAACTTTAGTAAAAGACTTCTCAATATTAAATGTAGGAGACAAAATAGTTTCTATTAACGGAAAACCACTTTCAACTTTATCAGAATTGATAGATGAAGCTGAAAAATTAGTTCCAAAAAAGCTTATCACAATAAAGACTGACAAAAAAGAATATATTTACTTGGCTTCAGACGCTCCTGATTTAAGAGTCGGAATAGCATCAAAAACCAACATCAAGAAAGGCTTGGAATTGCAGGGTGGTACAAGAGTATTATTGAAGCCAGAAACCAACGGAACAGTTACTGACAACCAAATTCTAGATTTAGTTGCAGTTTTGGAAAACAGGTTGAACGTTTATGGTTTAGCAGATCTAAGAATAAAACCAGCTTCAGATTTAGATGGAAATAAATTTGTAATGATTGAATTGGCAGGCGCCACAAGAGAAGAAGTTCGTGATTTAATAGGAAAACAAGGAATATTTGAAGCAAAGATAGGTGAGGAAGTCGTATTTGTAGGCGGCAAAGGGGACATTCCATTTGTCTGCAAGAATGATGGCTCATGCGCAGGAATAATTCCTCCTTGTCAGCAATTAGAAGAAGCAAACTGGGCATGCAGGTTCCAGTTCTCAATAAAATTAAGCCCAGAAGCTGCAAAAAATCATGCAGCTGTAACTTCACTTCTGTCCATCAACTCTTCCTTGACAGGAAATACATACTTAAGCAAAACTTTGGATTTATATCTTGACGGAAAGCAGGTTGACAGTCTTCAAATTGGAGCAGATCTAAAAGGCAGGGAAATCACAGACATCGCAATTTCTGGTTCTGGCTACGGCCAAGACGAAAGAGCAGCAGTCGACAATGCATTGAAGCAGATGAACAAATTGCAAACAGTTTTGATTACAGGAAGCTTGCCTTTAAAATTGAACATTGAAAAATTAGACACAATAAGCCCTGTTCTAGGTTCAGCTTTCATAAAAAATTCACTCTTCATGGGCATCATTGCAATACTGATTGTAGGCTTAATAATTTTCATAAGATACAGAAGCTTCAAGATTTCATTCCCAATTATGTTTGTAGTCACATCAGAAGCAATCATTACTTTAGGATTTGCAGCCCTGCTTGGCTGGAACATGGACTTGGCTTCAATTGCAGGAATAATAGCTGCAATAGGAACTGGAGTAAATGACCAGATTGTCATCACAGATGAAGTCATAAGAAAAGAATCAGCATTATTAAACTGGAAGGAAAAAATAAAGAGAGCTTTTGGTGTGGTTATGGCTGCTTATGCAACTCTAGCAGTTGCAATGATTCCATTGTGGTTTGTAGGCGCTGGCTTAATAAGAGGCTTCGCAGTCACAACATTAATAGGAATCACAATTGGGGTCTTCATAACAAGGCCAGCATTCGCTTCTATAATAGAAACTTTGATGAATGAATAATTATTTTCCCATCCTTATCTTTATCAAGCTAAAAAACATTCTCGGTATTGCCCTGAACATATTTAATCTTGAATCCGGGTTGTCTTCCCAAGTAATTGGTATTTCCCTTATCTTAAATTTGTTTTTATTTAATAAATATAAAACTCCAACATCAAAAGCCCAGCCATGACTTTTTATTTCAGATAGTATTTTTCTTAAAGCATTTCCTCTGAATAATTTAGCTCCAGCTTGCGTATCAGTAAACTGCAAATTTAATATTAGTCTTACTAGTGCATTAAATCCTCTGCTGGCAAATCTTCTTATGGCAGGCTGTTTTTTTGTTATTATTGCATTTTCAATCCACCTACTTCCCATAACACAATCATAGTTTCCAATGTTGTTCAATAATTTCATCAATGCTTCAGGTTTTGTAGAGTTGTCAGCATCAACATATGCAATCAAATCTCCTTTGGCCATCTTAAATCCGGCAATTATAGCCCCACCTTTTCCTATTTTATAATTGAAAACTTTATGCTTGACCTGCTTGTTCTTTTTCGCAATGTCCAAAACAATTTTTTCAGTATTATCCTTGCAGTTATTTGGTATTATAACAATCTCAAAGTCTTTTTTTTGTTTTTTAAAGAAATTCATGTAGCTTTTTACAGTATTGCCAATTACTTTTTCCTCGTTGTACGCTGGTATTATTATTGATATCATTTATTGCCTACCACCTCAGAATTCCCTGATTAAGCTCTAAAATATAGCTTTATAAAACTAATGAATCAGACGCCAAGGCTAGGATTTGAACCTAGAAGTCCTCGCGGACGGCAGTTTTCGAGATTCAGCCTTATTAAGTCTGCTGCACTACCGGATTATGCGACCTTGGCTTGTAAAATTCTTAATTTCATAAAGTTTTTATACCTATCTAAAAAAAGAATTTTAATGGAGCCATTGTTTCATATAATAATTCCTACTTTATTATTGCTAGTTTTCTTTCCAAAACTAGACAAAAAAATGATATTAATGCTGTCCCCATTTTCTATAATAACTGACTTAAGCCATTTCATTCCTGGAACACATAGGGTAGTCTTTTACAACATATTCTTCTTGACATTAATTCTATTGATAGTTTTTATCATGGCAGGCAAATTGCCTACTTTAATAGCAGGATATTTCCTGGTTTCACACTACCTTCTTGATTTGGGCGAGCCAGGCATAGCATTTTTCTGGCCTCTGACAAACAATCTTTACTATTTAAAATTCCAGATTCTAGAAAAGCTTGGGCAATGGTCTACTAATATTTATTTTGGGGTCAATGCAATAGGCGGAGGCTTAAGAGATCCTTTGGGAAAAGTAGTTGACACTTGGGGTTTTTTGGCAACATTCATTGTATTGATAACATTCGCAATATCATATTACATAAAAAGAAAGCATTATAAATCTAAATAGTATTTTCATATCATGAAAAAAATCAGGCAAAGATTCCACAAGATAACCTACGCAAACAGGATAAAAAATATAAAAGCAAGAAAATTTTCAGGCAAAGATTTGAAGCTTGACAAGAAAGGTTTCTTCTTGATTAAACTAGAAGGCAATCATATAAAGGTTGCATTCTGTACTTATAATTTTAAGATAACAAAGGTAATAACTAGCAATAATGCTCAGGATTTGTACAAAGAAATAATAAAAAGAAATATAGTTTCAAGTTTGCAGCATGCCGCTTACTTAGGCTATGAGCTTGAAAAGGCAGAATATGCATTGAAGCATAAACAAAAATATATACAAGGATGAAAATGTTGAGCAAAAAATCTGCAGTAATTCTTGTTTTATTCTGTGCTTTGATAACTGCAACCGCTCAAGTTCTATGGAAAATAGGCTCTTCATACTTAGAATTTAATATTTTAAGCCTAATTACTAACTTTCACTTCATTTTAGGCTGTATTTTATATGCAATAGGATTGGTTTTGCTACTGATAGCATTGAAATCTGCAGAATTAAACTTGCTTTATCCTCTTTTTGCATCAAGCTACCTATGGACAGTTCTGATTTCATATTTTTTTCTATCTGAATCATTGACAACATCAAAGATTTTAGGCATTATATTGATTACATCTGGTGTAGCCTTCATAGGAAGTGAGGCAAGATGAATCTTTTAATATTATTTTTAACTTTGGTTGTCTCTTTCATAGGCGCTTTCGGAGCAATTTACCTAAAAAAAGCAGCACCAAGCTTCAAGCTTAATCTAAAAGGAATTTTATTTAACAAATATTTGATAATTGGTATAATTTTCTATGCTTTATCAGTATTAATCTTTATTTATCTCTTAAAATTTGCTGAAGTTTCTGTTTTGTACCCTGCAATAGCCACAGTTTATATCTGGGTTAGCCTGTTTTCCACTAAGATGCTTGATGAAAAAATGAGTTCAAAGAAGTGGATGGGGGTTTTATTGATTATTTTGGGTGTAATTTTTATAGTATAAAAGATTAATAAGCTTTTTAAATAGTGATTTTATCATAATTAATATGTTAACAGACATTATAACAAATCAAAGATTGGCTTGGAAATCTAAAACTTTTAAATCAGATAAAGACTTTACTTTAGATTTAAGAGGGGAAACTTTAGAAGAATTAAAAAAACTATCCCCTGAGATGGCAATAAATCTAAACAGCTCAAAGTTCTGGATTTTATCAGCATTCCCAAATTTACAAAACGATGTTGAAAACTTTAAACTTAATTTTTTAGATACTGGTTATGGTTTTGGTTTAATAAAAGGTTTGAATTCAAAAGATTTTTCTAAAGAAGCTCAAACTAATATTTATTGGTTGATAGAAAACATATTAGGCACTCCTTTATCCCAAAATATTAATGGTGAAAAATTAGTAGTTGTAAAAGATGAAGGAAAAAAAATGGAAGAAGGTGGAAGATACCACCATACAAGACAAGGTGGTTCTTATCATACTGACAGCCCTCAATGGTCCAATGCTCCGGATTACTTAGGATTATTATGTTATCACCATGCATGGAGAGGTGGAGAAAGCAAATTGTTAAGTGTATACTCTGTTCATAATAGGTTGTTAAAAGCAGATTCAAATTTGTTAAAAGTTTTATATTCGCCATTTCATTTTGACAAAAGAGGAGAATTCAAAGAAAAAGAATCGCCAACAACTTTAGAACCAATCTTTAAGCACGAAAATGGAAATTTATACTTTAGATACTTAAGAAACTATATAGACGCAGGACATGAGGTTTCTAAAAAGCCACTGACAAAAAAACAAATTCAAGCATTAAAGTTTCTTGATGAAGTTTTATTAGATGAAAAATTGGTAATAAGTATGAGGATGCATTCAGGAGATGTTCAATATCTAAACAACCACAGAATTGTCCATGGAAGGACAGCTTTTACTGACTTTAAAGACAAAGACAAAAAAAGAGTAATGTTAAGAAGCTGGGTAAAAAGAGCTTAATTTCCATATATTTTATTATACAATTCTTCCTTTGCTATTAAGTAATCTTCTTTGTAATTTATGTTCATCCATGCAAGCCCATCAGAGGTTACATAGTGCAAAGGCATTCCAGTTTTTTTAATAAACTCGTTTAAAATAACTTCGTAATTGAAGCCTTTTCCATTTTTTTCAACAAATTCTTTTAGATAATCATAAAATTTTTCAAAGAATTCTGAAGAAAATTTATTTATGCCTATTAATTCTCCAACAACATCATCTATATTTTTTTTGTAAAAAACTAGGCTAGAAATTTTATTATTTTTTCCAGTAATTATCATTTCATCACCAGTTTTAACTGTATATTTATTATCAACACTAACAACATTGTCGAACTTAGAATCAATAACCTTCCCAAAGATTTTAGAATCACAAAATACATCGGCATGAATAAAAAAAATAGGTTTTTTTCCTTTAAGCCATCTTTCTCTTGTAGCAAAAGTTCCCCAACCATGATTTGTGCTAGGATCTACGTCAACATAATCTATATTTATATTTTTATATTTATCCCTAAAAGTCTCCATAACAAGTTCTTTTTTAAATCCAACAACTAAAGTAGCTTCCTTAAAGCCTCTTTCACTTAAGGCATCAAAATGATATTCTATTATCTTTTTATTATTTATTTCCAAAAAAAATTTAGGCTTTTCTGGAGTTAATTCTTTAAGTCTTTTACTTTCTCCAGCAGCCAATATTATAACTTGATAGTCAGAATTTTTCATTTTACTTTTTTTAAATATCCACCATTATTAAAAGACAGATAAAATTTCTCTCTTGTCTTATCAACTACGAAATTTTTGTTGGTTTTCATGAATTCTCGAGCAGCTTCTAATGGACCTTCACCAAAGTCAGGCCTTATCTTATTTATGTTAGTATCCTCAACTATAATATAGCTTCCTTTTGTTACAATTTTGCTGTAAATAGCAAGTTCTTTCATTACATAGTCTTTTTTATGAATAGCATCAAGAATAACAAGTACTTTATCCCCCAGTTTTATATTTTTCTTAACTTGTGCAATGATTTTTGGATCTATACTAGATCCCAGAAGATAGTTAATTCTTTTATGTTTAGGTCTTTTCTTATCTTCTTCGGTATCTATGGTAAAAATTTTACCTTTATCGACTATATCACATATTGAAGCTAAAAATAAAGCGCTTCCTCCATGAGCAGTTCCTGTTTCTATTATAACATCAGGTCTTAATTGATAAATAATTTCCTGATAGCACCAAAAATCAGTTGGGCATTTAAGAGTTTGGGCTCCAAGCCAATAAGTATTTCCCCAATTTTTACCCCATCTTCTAGAATCAAAATAAAGTTTGTGAAAACTATCAACTAAATTTTTTTCCATTCTGCTAGAAATGTAAAGTCTATGATGAACTAAATTTAGAATGGTTTTTATTTCAATTTTTATCAATGACAATAACTTTTTAATCATTCAAATTTCAACAAGAAAATGCTTTATAAAACTTATGAAATAGAGGTAGTATAATTAGATACTAATAGGTGACGAAATTTGAATAGGATAAAATTTATAAAGAGTTCAGATGGTTTAAAGTTATGCCAAGAACTAAGTCTAATACTCTAAAAGAACTTTTAAAAAAAGAAGGTCCTATTATTTTGTTAGGGGCGCACGATCCTTTAACTGCAAAGATGGCAGAAGAGGCAGGTTGCGATGCTATTTGGTCTTCAGGTTTTGAAATTTCAGCTTCTTATGGCGTTCCAGATGCTAATATTATTCCTATGTCTGTAAATTTAGACGTTGCAAGAAGAATAAAAAAAGCTGTAAAAATTCCAGTAGTTGCAGATTGTGACAATGGATATGGTAATGTAAATAATGTTAAAACAACTGTAGAAGAATTTGAATCAGCAGGTATAGACGCAATATGCATCGAGGATAATTTATATCCTAAGAATCATAGTTTTTGGGATAAAAGTAGAAATTTAGAATCAATACCTAGCTTCAGCGGAAAGATAAGTGCAGGGATATCAGCAAGACTTGAAGATTTAGTATTTATAGCTAGAACAGAGGCATTAATTCAAAAACTTGGTGTTGAAGAAGCATTGAAGAGAGCACATGCTTATGCAGATGCAGGGGCAGATATGATTTTAATACATTCCAAAGCAAAAAAACCAGATGAAGTTCTAGAATTCGCAAGTAAATGGAATCAAAGAGTTCCATTAGTTGCAGTTCCAACAATTTATGATACAATTTCTGCTAACGAATTATACAAAGCAGGAATAAAAATGGTAATTTTTGCAAATCATGGAGTAAGGGCAGAAGTAAAAGCAATAAAAGAAAAATTTGGTAAATTAATGCAAACAAAAAGAGCTTCTGATATCCGTGAAGAAATAGCATCTTTACAAGAAATCTATGATTTAGTTGGTGTTAAAGAAATGCAAGAAAATGAAGAAAAATTTACGCCTAAAGATGAAAAAGTAAAAGCAGTTATTTTAGCAGCTGGTTTTGATCAAGCAATGGCTCAATTTATTCAAAACAAACCAAAATGCATGTTAGAAGTAGATGGAAAAAGTCTTTTAGAAAAGCAAATTGATTCGCTTCATGAAGTAGGAATCAATGATATTACCGTTATAAGAGGTTATAAAAAAGATGCAGTAAATGTAAAAGGTGTTAAATACTTTGACAACGATAATTACGCCAACACATCATCAATTGATGGATTATTCTTAGCAAAAGATGAATTAAATGCTTCAACAGTTGTTATGTATTCAGATATCTTATTTGAAAGACAAATATTAGAAAGACTTTTGACAGCCAAAGGGGATATAAGTTTGGTAGTTGACCGTTCATTAAAAGAAAATGTTGATAGAACTAAACATCTTGATAAACTAGAAATAGTTCAAACCAGCAGAGGTTCATCATCAGAAACAAGGTATATGGGGGACAATATTATTTTAAAAGCTGGAAGAGCCTTAAAAGATTTAAGTTTACGTGAAGCTGATGGAGAATTCATTGGAATGGCTTATATAAGCAAAAAAATGTGGCCAGATATGTTAAAAATTTATGAAAGTATGCCGAAGGATAAACCAAAAGGATTAATTGCTCTTTTTGATAAAGCAATTGAAGCAAAGCATAAAGTAAGTGCAGTTGATATTTACAGAGGATGGACAGAAATACATAGTTATCAAGATTACGCTAAATTATTAGAAAGATTTTCATCTTAAGATTAAAGGTTCAATAACCTTATAAATAGTTTAAAGGACATTTTAAAAATGGAAGCAAATGAATTTTATGACATACTTAAATCAAAGGGATTTGATTTTTATACTGGAGTTCCTTGTTCATTCTTCAAAGGTGCAATAAACAAAATTCTTTCAGATGATGATTCTAAATATATCGCTGCAGCAAACGAAGGAGCAGCAGTTGCATTGGCAGGCGGAGCTTATTTAGCAGGAAAAAATCCAGTTGTCATGATTCAAGAATCTGGTTTGGGTAATACTATAAACCCTTTGACTTCTTTGAGCTTAATTTACAGGCTACCCTTTTTGATGCTAATTAGTGGCAGAGGATACAGAATCAAAGACGAACCTCAGCACCAGATTATGGGAGCAAGGCTTCATGAGGTTTTAAGCGCAATAAGCGCAAGGAAAGATCAGATAACTGCAGTAGAAGCAAAAAAAGATTTTACAATTAGAAGTTTAGATATGCCTGAAGATCGATTCTGGCTAGAAAAAGCATTGGACAGTTATTTGGGTATTGAATTTAAAGATGGTTCTCCAAAGGCATACATTGTAAAAAAAGGCGCAATAGGCGAGTATGAACTAAAGAAAAGAGATGTAAAAAATACAAAAGAGCTTCCAGAATTTAAGCAAAAAATGGGAGAAGTAATTTTAAGTAGATTCCAGGCGCTAGAAGAAATTGTAAATGAACTTGAAGGAAACGAGGCAGTTATTTCAACAACAGGAAAGATTTCAAGAGAATTATTTACAATAAATGACCAACCTAATAATTTTTACATGCAGGGTTCAATGGGACATGCCTCAGCAATCGGATTAGGGGTAGCATTAAATACAAAAAAGAAAGTCTATGTCCTTGATGGAGATGGCGCTTTAATAATGCACCTAGGTTCCTTGTCAACAATTGGACATTATGCTCCAGAAAATCTTGTTCACATCTGCTTAGATAATGAAGCTTACGGAAGCACTGGAAGCCAGGCAACAACATCTTCAACAACTGCACTTGATTTAGCTGCTTTAGCCTGTGGTTACAAGGAAGTACATAGAGTTTATTCAAAAGAATCTCTAAAAGAAACAATGCAGGAAATAAAAAATAAAAAAGGACCTATTTTTGTGTTAGTAAAAACAAACCAGAAAGAAAAAGAAGTTGAAAGAATCACAAAAAAGTATGAAACCGAGCAAATAACTAAAAATTTCATGAATTTCTTGAATAAATAAAATGGAAAACCACTACAACCCTACAGAAATAATTTTTGGAGAGAAATCTTTAGAAAGACTTCCAGAAGTTGCAAAAAGATTCAAGTTTAAAAAAGTTTTCCTCGTAACTGGAAGAAATTCTTCAGACAGTTCTGGATTAACAAATAAAGTGGCAGATTATATTGGTGAATTGCAGCAGTATAAAGTAAATCCAAACCCAACAACTTTTGACATAGAACAAGGAATATCAATAATTGAAAAAGGTATGCCTTACCTATTCATTGGATTGGGTGGCGGAAGCGCAATAGACACAGCAAAAGCAATTTCAGTCCTGTCAAAAAATAAAGGTTTAGTGGCAAACTATCAAGATAAAAAACTGCAGATAAAAAACAGGGGACATCCATTGATTGCAATCCCAACAACAGCAGGAACAGGTTCAGAAGTCACTCCTTATTCTTCATTGATGAAAGCGGACAAAACAAAAGCAAGTATAGCGCATAACTTCCTTTATCCAAATGTAGCAATAATAGATCCAGAATTAACTTACAATTCACCAAAAGAAGTCATAGCATGTTCAGGCATGGACGCATTATGCCAGGCAATAGAATCTTTCTGGTCAAGAAATAACAGTCCTTTTTCAGAATCTCATGCATTGAAAGCAATAAAACTAATTTATCACAATATAAAAGAATCTTTCAGCAATGAAAACGCTTTTGAAGCCAAACGAGCTATGTCACTAGGAAGTTGTTTGGCAGGAATTGCAATAAGCCAAACAAAAACAACTGCAGTTCACGCAGTATCATATCCAATAACAGGAATTTTCAATGTTCCTCACGGCCATGCATGCGCTTTAACTTTGTCTTCTTTTTTAAATTATAACAAATGTGCAGCGCCAGAAAGAGTATCAAAGATGGCAGAAATTTTAGGTTATGATAAAGTTGAAGATGCAGCAGAAGGCATTAACAATTTAATGGATTATCTATGTCTTGAAAGAAAGCTTTCAAAGCTTGGAATTGATGAATCTGGGATAGAATTAATAATAAAAAATGGTTTCAATCCTGACAGAGTGAGCAACAATCCAAGAAAATTAACAGAAGAAGATCTAAGAAAAATGTTAACAAACTTATTGTAGATTGATGATTAGCAACATTTTTAAAGATGCTATTTTTAAGTTCTTGTAATGGGTATAAAAAACGTCGTGATGAAGAATTTAGGCTGGCTTGTTTTATCTGATGTAGCCGACAAGATACTAAGCTTTATTGTTGTAACCCTTCTTGCAAGATATTTAGGTGCCAATAATTTTGGAATCTACTCTTTTGTAATATCATTTGTCTTAATCTTTGGGACAATTTCAGATTTTGGTTTTCCAACAATTACCTTAAGAGACTTGGCAAGAAACAAGAAAAAAAGCAGCTATTACATAGGCAATATAATTACATTAAAGTTGATAATAAGCATAATTGTCTTTTCTTTGATAGTTCTTTCAATTAAAATGCTTAACAAAAGTCCAGAAATTAATTATTTAGTTTATTTAGGTGGTTTATGGGCAATAACCTCTTCATTTACGCAGTTTTTCTCTGCAATATTCAGGGCTTATGAGAAAATGTTTTATGAAACCCTAGTGGTCACATTTGAAAACATACTTAAGACAACTTTTGTTATTTTTATTGTAGTAAAAAGTCTGTCATTGAGCAGCATTTTCCTTCTTTACACAGCTTCCACAGTATTTTCTTTCTTGTTAGCTTTCTTTTTCATAGTAAAGCACTTCACAAAATTCACTTTAAGGTTTGATTTTTCATTTTTCAAGTATATCATAAAGGAAAGTTGGCCAATAATGTTAGGGGCATCATCAGTAACAGTTTACGCTTATGTAAACTCAATTTTCTTGTCAGTATATCATACAGATTTGTTAGTAGGATTGTTCAACGCAGGCTATAAATTAGTAATTGTTTTGGCAGCAGGAAGAAGAATCCTAGCAGTTGCAATTTATCCCGCATTGTCAAGGTTTTACGTCCAATCTAAGGAAAAGCTTAAAGCGCTTATCTTGAAGTCAGAAAAAATTGCATTAACTTTCGCAATACCGGCCACTTTTGCTACAATAATTTTGGCAGAAAAAATAATAAATCTGGTATATGGCTCAGCTTATGTTCCAGGAGCAATTGCATTGAAAATAACAATCTTCCAGATGCTTATAATCTATATAAATTTGTCATTTATTCATATGCTTAATATTTCTGGGAACCAAAGATGGTATTTATTTACTGTGACAAGCGGAGCCTTATTGAACTTGGCTCTGAACTTTATACTAGTGCCTAAATTTGGCATGGTAGGTGCAGGAATTTCTACAGTAATATCAGAATTTTTAGTATTATTAATCTCCTACATCAAAACTTACAGCTTGATTCAAATAAATATTTTACCATTGTTTGTAAAACCAATAATAGCTTCAATAATAATGTCAATAGTCTTGCTTTTAATAATCAATTGGAACGTTTTAATTATTACAGTAATAGGATTAGCAACGTATTTAGTTACATTATATCTAATAAATGGTATTAGAAAAGAAGACTTTCATCTAGAATGAAGATTTGTGTTATATTTTATAGTTTTATAACTGCTGCTTAAAACATAAGGATTCGATCTCATTTTTGAATCAACTTTAATAAGTACATATCTTAAAGCCAATGCAGGATATCTATAAGACAAATAAGTTTCATAAAGATGCATATTTCTCAAGCTTGAATTAGCCCATTTCTGAATTAAATATGTCCATGGCAAGAACTTGTTAGTCCTTATTTTTATTTCTCTTTTTATTATTATGAATCTAGAATCTTTCATGTTTTTGTAGTAGCTTCTATCTCTTCCAATTTCAGTATTGATATCAAAATGGTCCATTGCATGAAGAGAAAATTCATGTTTCAAAAAAGGATTATGCATTCTAGTATTTGTAAAATGCGGTACTATAATTTCCAATCTTCCTCCAATCTTCAATATTCTATGAAATTCAGTTATTGTAAAAACAGCATTGTCTAAGTGAGGTAAAGTATTTTTAGAATAAATTTCATCAACAGAATTGTCTTTAAACTTTAATTTCTTGTTGACATCCATTACATAGTCTACACCAGGTAATTTAACCAAATCTACTCCTTTGAATCCTGGTTTCTTGTCAGTGCCGCATGCAATGTCTAATTTCATAATAAATTTTACAAAAAAACTGTTTTTAAGCTTTGCTAATTGAAGATACATTCATAAGATTTAAAAAAGGGCCTTAGTTATTACTACTATGTTCACTTTTCGAGACATTAGAAAAAAATCTTTAAAGCCCATCTGCACTTTTGGAGAAAGGATTTATGATCCAATAGCAATTCCTTTTGTCTGGTTTTTGGCAAATTTCACCTTCATCAATCCTTACATGGTTAATTTCATTAATTTTTTATCAAGTATTTTGTCAGGTTACTTCTTTTTCAAAGGAAACATAACTGCAGGAGCTTTACTATTCGCTCTAGCTTCATTGGCAGATTTTTCAGATGGCAAATTAGCAAGGTTAAAATTCAAGCCAAGCCTTTTAGGGATGTTCACAGATTTGAATGGAGACAAAATAAGGGTTCTATTCCCATTAATAGGGTTGACAGCAGCCTATTTTAATGCAACAAACGACATTTCAATATTTTACTGGGCATTAATCTTTCTTTACACAAATTTATTTTTCCCATTTGCAGAAGCTTACATGTATTACCAATCTATGAGACGTGGTCTAACAGATAGACACATGATGGGATCTTCTTTAGACTCAAGAAAAATCAGCAAGATACGTGCATTTTTGCAAAAAAGAAGAGTTGATTTAATGTATACAACAGCAGACCAAGAGCAATTAATCTTCTTGTTATTCCCATTGTTAAGCCACTTAAATTTTGAATTTATTAAATACGGTTATATTTTAGCTACAGTAACTTACATAGTTTGGATGTTATTAGTTAGATATCCAAGGCAAGTAAGAAGAATAGTAAGTGCTTAGAAAGCTTTAAAAACACGATATAAAGGAGAAATATTATGTATACCTATCAAGATTTAAAGAAAATTCAAAAACCAGTCTTGCCATTTGCAGGACGTTTATTTGATCCAATTGCAGAACCATTAGTCCTTTTTCTTGCTAATTACACAAGAATAACTCCAACAATGCTTAATTGGGGCAATATTATAATTAGTCTTGCTTCAGCATATTATTTTTATTCAGGTGAAGTAATTTTAGGAGCAATTCTATTTGCAATAGCATTTTTATGTGACTGCATGGATGGCAATCTCGCAAGGATGAAGTTCAAAGCAAACAGATTTGGCATGTTTATGGAAGTAAATGGAGACAAGATAAGAGTTATGCTTCCATTATTAGGATTAACACATACTTATTATTTAGCAACAAATGACATTTCAATATTTTACTGGGCATTCGCTTTTATTTCAACAAACTTATTCTTCCCATTCGCAGAGGCTTATATGGGATATCAATCAGGGAAGAAAGGTTATGAAAAAAGTTATGTAGTAACTGATGCTAATGCAGGAGCTCAATTTACAACAGGAAAGTTAGCAAGAATGAGAAATTTCCTTAGAAAAAGAAGATTTGATATTATTTATACTGGTTTAGACCAAGAAGTTGCAGCAATATTAATATTCCCATTGCTAAGTTATTTTAGTTTTGAATTAATAAAATGGGGTTTCATATTCGCAGCATTCTCCTATACTTTATGGGTTTTAATCATTAGGTACCCAAGGCAAATAAAAAATATTCTTGAAGAAGATAGGAAGAATTAATAAGATTATCTACTAGGTAAATAACATGAAAAAAGGAAGAATTTTATTGATGAGTCCAAATTTAAGGGGACTTCAAGATGGGATTATACGTATTCAACCAGGTTTAGGTATAGGTTATGTTGCAGCAGTTGCACGACAAATGGGACATGAAGTTTTTGTAAGAGACACTGCACTAGAAGGATATGACAAAGTTTCAGCAATAGATGATCGTACAATTGGCGTTGGAGAATCAGATAAAGACATTGCAGATTATATTTCAAATGTTCACCCAGATGTTTTAGGTATATCAGTTTTATTTTCAAATTTAATAGACTCTGGTCATAATATTGCTAGAATTGCAAAAGAAGTAAATCCAAAAATTAAGGTAATTATTGGCGGTAACCATGTAAGCAATGCCAGTCTTGATTTTATTGTTGCTCAAGATCCTACTTCAGGTTTGCCTAAAAGGTTCCCAGATATTGAAAATAAAAATGTTGATTATGCAATGCGTGGAGAAGTTGATTTCTTATCAGGAGAATTATTTGATGCAATAATAAATGAAAGAGATCCTACTAATATAGATGGTTTAATTTTTAAAAAGAAAGAACATACAGGTCCAAAAGTAGAAGGGCAAAAAGTTATTAAATTAAATAATCAAGAGTCTATTTTTATTAACAAAAAAACAAAAGTTGCAAATTTGACAAGCTTACCATCCCCAGCAAGAGACTTGATGAACATGGAAGGCTATTTCAAAATAGCAAGATTTCATTCTGCAAAATCAAAATCAGACAGAGTATTGAATGTAATGTGCTCTCGTGGATGCCCAGAGCATTGTACTTTCTGTACAACTCCCGAACAATTTGGACAAACTGTAAGGTGGAGAGATCCTCAAAATATCTATAATGAAATAAAATGGGGCATTGATAATCTAAAAATTGGTGAAGTCCAGTTTGAAGATGACAGTTTAACAGCACATAGAGTAAATTTAGAAAAATTATGTACTTTAATCGAGCCTTTAGGAATTTTATGGTGTACTCCAAATGGTACAAAAGTAAATTACCAACAAGGTGGCGGAATGGAAGGTGGAGTCTTCAAAAAACAACTAGAGATGTACAAAAGAATGAAAGCTTCAGGTTGTTACAGTATAACTTTAGCTTGCGAAAGTGGTTCCCAAAGAGTATTGGATAAAATTATAGGTAAAAGATTGAACTTAGAAGATGTTGCTCCTGCAATAGAAGCAGCAAAGAAAGCGGATCTTTATGTTCATACTTTCTGGGTTGTAGGATTCCCAGGAGAAACAAGGGAAGAAATGGAACAAACTATTGAATTTGCTAAAAAAACAGGTGCAGACAGCTATTCATTAGCAATTTTAAGTCCACTGCCAGGAACCCCAATTTATCATCAAGTTATGAGAGAAAAACTTTGGTGGAATCAAGAAGATAATTTAGAGCACTTAATGTACAGAAATTCATTAGTCAAAGTAGACGGATTTAAAGATGGAGTTGAATTCCAAAGATGGGTAGATACTAAACAAAAAGAATTAAACTTGTTACTTAAAATAAAAGATCCTAAAAAATTCGAAGATAACTACAGCAGGGGCGGCAGAATTTTAATAGAAGATAAAAACTTATTAAGACAAGGTTAGCTAAACTCTTTTCTTCCGTAATTTTCAAATAAGCCATCAAACAATCCTATTAAGAACCATTTGGTGCTCTTAAATTTCAATTTGACAATCCTTCTTAACAAATTAGATGGAGTTGCAAAGAAAAACAGGTATAGGAAGAAGAAAAATTTATCTGAAAACCTTGCATGCTTCTCCATTACCAATATTCTATTCCTTGTTGTGTAATAGTCAAATATAATTCTGGTTGGTTGTGATCTCCCACCTTTATGCCAAACTTTGGCTTTTGGAGCAATTAATACTTTATATCCAGCATTTTTAACTCTTAATTGATAATCTAGAGCTTCATAATATACAAATATATTATCATCATAAAATCCTACTTTTTTTATCTTGTCAACATCGTACATCACAGAGCCAGCCCATACATATTCAGCTTCTTTTATGTGGTCAAACTGTCCTTTGTCTTCTGCTTCTCCAAAAGTGCAGACTAATCTTCCAGTTCTCCATACCATTTTTCTTGCAACGCTCATCAATAGGTTTCTTTTTTCAAAATCATAATATTTAGAACCTACTGCAGCCGCTTTCTTGTTTTTCTGAATAACATTCACCATTTCATTCAAGCAATTTCTGTCAATCTCAACGTCATTGTTCATTATCCAGACATACTTGAAGCCGTTGTTTATTGCATAATTTATTCCTACGTTGTTGCCTCCGCTGCATCCTAAGTTTCCATTGTTGAAAATATGTATAACTTTGGGATATTTCTTCTTCAAGTAAACAAATCCTTTGTTGTCTTTAGAGTTGTCAGCAATTAATATTTTAAAATTCTTGTAGTTCAGTTTAGAAGCTGTTTTTATAAAATCCTCAGTATCAGGCAAATTATTGTAGTTTAAAGTTACAATCAAGACTTTAGGTTTTTTCATAAAATTATTCAATAAAATCCTTTTATAAATCTACTGAACCTTTAAGACATATATCTTTTCGCCATTTAATTGCTTGTCAAACTTGTACATTTTTAGTACATCTTCTTTTTCGAGCCAGTCTAGTCTAGAGTCCAATATAGAAATCACTTTAGGCTTCTCTTTTTTTATGGTTTGAATCAAGTCTGTTCTCTTCAAGTATCCATTGTTGAAGGCATAAGCTGAAGTGTCGTACCATTTTCCAGGCTTATTTCTGTCAGCATAGAAGTTTATGGCGCTATTATCAACCAAAACAGTATCATTAGCATTCGTTATTGACTTTATATAGTCAGCAACTTCCTTTATCTCTGCATGTTCTTCAGGATAATGCAAAATTTGCTTGCTAAATTGGGTTAAAAATCCTAAAGCAAATAGATTTAGTATAACAAAAACCAAAAATACGTGGTAGATTTTATTTTTAGATATTTCCTTGAAGCTAATTCTTATCTTTATTATCTCAGCAGCAGCAATCAGGCACAAAAAGGGAACAAATATTACAACATAATGCGTTCCAAACATCTTTATTGATATCAAGAACAATGCAAATGCCAAGGTTGCAAATGAAACAAGCTTGTGATTGTCAGCAACATCTTCTTTTTTCACAATTTTTACTATGGTATATACAGCAAGCGCTATCCCAAGCAGGTAAAATGGATTTATTATCACAAGAATTGCCATGTATTTTTCAGTTGCAGAAAAGCTTGAAGGATAATTTACAAAAGTCATTAATTGATTTATGAAGCTAAAAGATCCAGTTTGTAAATACAAAAACATTGTCATCAAAAGTGTGAACAAAGCTCCTCCAATGATATAATGAGCAATCACTTTCCTGTTTCTATAGAAAAGCATGAAAGCCAAGGTAGCAATCACAAAGTATCCAAAAGACTGCTTAGTAAATACTGCAGCTGCAATTGCAATTCCAGCAAATAAATACTTCAAATTATTTCCTTCTTTGGTTATTAAATAAAAAGATAATAACAAGAACGGCACTCCAATATAATCAACATAGTATCCATTCCTGACAAATTCAGGTGAAATCAAAAATAGTAAAGAAGCAATTAATCCTACTCTAACGCTTTTCATTTTTCCAATCAAAAATAGTATGAAAGCTGAAAGTATTGCCATCAAATTAGAAAATATTGAGCCAACAACTAAACTTTTTCCAAATATTGTCATGAACAATGCCATAAGATAATGTCCTAAAGGAGGATAGACATGGTAAAAATCTTTGTAAGGAACTTCACCATTTGACATCTGCAGCGCAATGTAACTTTGCTGAGCTCCACTCCAGTAAGGCCCTACTGTATTCTCGATGTTTACAAATCTTGCTCCAGCTACAAGTATTAAAATTATTACAAGCACCCAATCAATCTTGCTAAGCTTCATTGTACAAGTATTTCCTTACTGCTTTATATGCTTCTTCTGGTTTTATAACCTGCAAGCAGACATTGTTGCTGCATACAGATAGTTTATGGTTGAATGTTCCAATGCATGGGCTGCACGCAAAATCAGAATATAATACAGTGACTTTCTTTCCTATAGGTTTGTATTCTTTCAATGGAGTTGGTCCAAAAAATGCAACAATCGGAACTTTAGATGCAGATATGAAGTTTGTTGCTCCACCGTCATTTGAAATAAACAGGTCTGCAATGTTTCCAAAGTCGATCAATTCTCTTAAAGTAAGTTCAACTGCGAAGCATCTTTCATTTTTTATTGTTTCTATTATGAAGCTTACCTCGTCATTTGATCTTAAGGCATTCAATTCTCCTTTTATTTCTGAAACTGCAAGCTTTGAAGGAGTTTTTTCAAGTACAACATAAACATTTTCATCTTTGAGCATCTTCCTTATCAATGAAATGTAGTGAGTCAAAGGCCACTTCCTCAATGTTAATAATTTTGTAGTAGGGCTTACAATAACAATTTTGCTTTTTTCATTTATTTTAATGTTTTTTTCTTTTAATTTCTTCCACAAGTCCTGTTTAGCTTTCTGAGATGTAAATACTGGAGGAGTTTCAAGTTCATCTTCGCTGATATGTCTCTTTCCAAGAGGATATTCTTCTTTAGGTGCTTTCAAGGCATAGACCATTGACAAAAACCCAACTCCAAGGTGATGATTTGTGTTATATGTTATTTTATGCGTCAAGAAATCTCCCCTGTAAAGCCCTTCCATGTTAAAATTATAGAACCCGACTCTTGTAGGAGCTCCGCTCAAGTAAGTTATCAGGCTTGTAAATCTTGAAAACAGTTCCAAATCAATTATCACATCAACATTATTTCTTCTTGCCCATGAAATGAATTTTATAGTGTCCCATGTTAGAAGAAAAAAGTTCTTGCTTCTTATTGTCAATATGTTTTTTTCAGGTAAATAGCCAAAAGCTTTCAAGCTTACTTCTAATTCCTTGAATATCAGGAAATATGCTTCAGTATTTGGATAAAACTGCTTGAATTTCTTTATTGCAGAGTAAGCCAATACAGTGCTTCCCATCTCAGACAATTCAATAAATACCGCTTTTCTTATTTGTCTGTTCGTATCATCTTTTACAAATCCTAAAAATTTATTTAAAGAATGAAAAACAGAAAGTAAAAAGCACAGAGGTATGCCTACATACTTGTCAATTTTAACCATTAAACTCATTTTCATTTTATTTCACGTAATTTAAACTCTTCAAAGTACCAAAAAGACTTCTTACTGCTAGCAATGGAAGTAATATAGCGTAAACAATTATCAATTTGTCAATGAATCCAAAAATTCCAGCCCATAAAACCAAGCTTAAATTATTAGGTCTCAATATTTCATGTAAAAATTCTACAAATTTGTTCTTCTTTCTCTCAACATTCTGTGAATAATACTTTTTTATCTCGTCAAACTTCTGATATTGGCACAAAGCTTCGTATTTTTTCAATTTATACAGATTATCTAATAAAATTCCAAGAGTTGCTGCAAATCCAGCGTACAAATACCAAATATCTCCATAAGTATTGTATGCCCACAATCCCATGCAGGTCATTATTAATCCTCTATGAGTGTAATGTCCTATAATATCCAGATAAGCTCCTTTCAAATATGCATTTTTATCCTTTAAGTTCTTGAATCTTGCCAATTCTCCATCCAATAAATCAGACAATAAAGCAATCTGGTAAACTACCATCCCAATCAATCCAAAAGTATAGCCTCCTGGAATCAACAATAAACATCCAATTATTCCCAAAGATATCCAGAAAGCTGTTATCTGGTTAGGTGTTATCTTAGTTCTTATCAAAAGACAGGTTATGTAGACAGAAATCTTCCTGTAAGCCCACATGTTCCAGCTCCAGTTCTTGCTTACTTCTTTAGAATGGACTACGCTCTTTAATTCAGCTAAGGTTGGATACTTATTCATTATTTATAGCCACTTAAAAGAACCTTTTAAAACTTACGATTTTCAAGTCTTTTTGGTTAATAAGTTATATAAACCACATTTTAAGGCATAAAATATCATGATAGGAACAATAATCTTGGTTTTGATAATATTTATAGTTGTATTTCTGCAGTTTCTATACTCGCCATTATTAGATTTTTTTATAGGCAATAAAATATTGATTAGAAAAAAGCAGGTTCTTCCAGTTTCAATAATTATTCCAGCTTATAATGAGGAAAAATACATCGCAAGAAAGATAAAAAACTTGAAAGAACTGGATTATCCAAAAAAAAAGTTTGAAATAATAGTTGTTGACAATGGTTCAAAAGATAATACTGTAAAAATTGCCAAAAAATTAGGTGTTAAAGTCTTGACTTCGGAAAGAGGAAAGACAAATGCATTAAATATGGGAATAAAATCAGCAAAATACAATATTGTAGCAATGACAGATGCAGACACAACATTATCAAAAAATGTTTTAAGAAGCTGCGTTGAATTGATTCATAACGATGTTGCAGCAGTCTCTGCTTTCACCAAGGTTATACCTAAAGATCTTTATTATTTTGAAGCAAAAAACAGATATCACGAAGAAGACTGGCAGTTAAGGCACAAGGAAGGAATGCTTGACACTACCTGCAGCTTGGATGGAAAATTTATTATGTTCAACAAACAGCATTTTCAAGAATTTCCTAAGAATACAATATGCGATGACTTTGTAATAACATTAGAATTGAGAAAAAAAGGATTTAGAAGCGTAGTTGATCCTGATTCAATAGTTTTTGAAGAATGCCCTTCATCAATCTCAGAAGAATTAAAGCAGATAAGAAGAAGAGTCGGTTTAGGATTAGATACTGTCTTCACAAAAGATGTCATCTCAATGCTTTTCAATCACGGTTATTTCGGAAATTTAATTTTGCCTGCAAGAAGATTCTTGTCTTTGATAGTTCCTTTATTCGGATTGTATATAACAATTTATCTTTTCATAAAATTAAACGCGTTTATAGCTTTGGCAATAATCTTGCTTGGATTTATCTTATTGTCAATCTCAATGCCCTACACTTTGTTGCAGCTTCTAGGCGCTTCATTAGGATGGTTAGACTTATTTTTAGGCAACATCAACAAAACAACATACTGGCAAAAAGTAAAAAGTTAAGCAACTACTTGCTTTTGAGCATTTAACTCAGAATATTCTTTCTGATTCATCTTTATCTTTGCAGCCTTTGTAACAAGTTCAGGAATATACTGAGGATTAGAAATTACATTTATAGACCATGCGCATTCATAGCTGCATCTACAATCAGTATCCTTGATAAATTTCTTGACATCTTTAGTTTCCTGATTTTTCCATAATTTCATGAAGTCCATATCATATTGCCTCAAATTTCCTAATTTTTTCTTATAAAGTATTTCACAGGGATAAACATCACCATTTGCATAGACAACTCCAAACAAAGCTCCTGCAGGGCAATGTGATGTGTAATCATTTGTTAAGTAAGTTTTTCCTAGTATATTATTTATTATCATGTTCTTGGCGCTCATCAATGTTCCTTGTATCGTTGTACCCCATCCAAGAGTTATTCCATTCATCTGGTCTTCATGTATTTTCTTTGTTAATTTTATATATTCTCTCAAGATTCCTTTCTTTATCTCAGGATCAATTCTTTTAATTACTCCTTCTTCCCTCATTATTATTGCTGTAAAAGATTTAACGCAAATAGTCTTAAGATATTCGTACAATTCCACAACCTTCAAATAATTATGGTCAGTTACAGTTAGTGCAACATTGCATATTATATTTGGTTTGTTGTATTCCATTATCATTTTATAAGTGTTCATAGCGTGGAAGTACAAGTTTTCAGATCTTCTATTTTCATTGTGTTCTTTTTCAAAATTGTCTATAGAAATTGAGAAAAATAACTTGCCTTTTATTCCAGAAGCGATGAATTTGTCTATGAAATTCTTGGTTAATTTTGTGAATCTTCCGTTTGTTGTTATAAAAACAGATTCTATTGGAGTGTTTGTAAAGTAAGCTTTAACAATTTCAAATATGTCGTTTCTCAAGAAAGGTTCTCCGCCAGTCAAGTTGACATTTACCAATCCTTTTCCTAGATTTTTGGTGAATTTTTCAATTTCTTGTATTGATAATTCTCCTGCAAAAGCATCTGGAGCGTCAAAGTCAATAAAGCAGTGCTTGCATCTTGCATTGCACCTATTAGTAATAAAATGCACCAAGCTCAAAGGCTGTGATTTGGTTACATAAGAATTTACAGCTACTCTCAATGGATTCATATGCTAAAACTATCAATGAGACTTTAAAAAGCTTGCGAACTTTAAATTTATTGCAGGTGAGCTTCTTCGCCAAACTGCCTTAAAACTCCAGCTAAGCTACCATATATCCTTACTGTAATAAAAATAGGATACAAGTACAATAAAGTCAGGTTGTTTTCCTTGTAGGTTTTCTTCAAGGTCATGTAGATTACATAAAATAAGTAAAATCCAATTAATATTGAACCAAATATTTCAAATGAAAGTAAAAAATCTTCAGTAAAGATTGCACTTGTCATGAATGCTGCTAAAAATAAGAATATTGCTGCCATCAAGTGATATTTTACCTTGTAGCTTCCACCAATCCATCTTGCCTGCGAGTAAGTTTCTTTTAATGTGCTTGGATTGTTGTGGTATGCAATTGCATTTTCAACTAGTTTCGCATTTCCAATTTTAGCTGTTAGACTTTGATCATCAGCATATCCCCAGCTTGGATCAAAACCTGCTGCTTTTTCAAATATTTTTTTCTGTACACATCTATAATTATGTGGAATCCTTTCTTTTATTGTTGGCAAGACCCTTATCTTTCCCCAGCATCTTGCCCAAGGATTGTCTAAATTTGTAGCATATTCCTGTCCATGCGTAGTTCCCTTCACATTTTCTTTCAAAATAGGTTGAATCATAGTTTTAATATAGTTTTTATCCAATCTCATATCAGCATCATGGAAGAAAATTATACTTCCCTTAGAATTTTTAACACCATTGTTTCTTGCAGACCCTAATCCTGCATGCTTTTGCTTTACAATCCTAAAATTCTTGAACTGTTTCTTGTATTTATTTGCAACTTCTATTGTTTTATCCTTGCTTCCATCATCTATTACTAAAACTTCATAGTCTGTAAAAGTCTGTTTCTTTAAGTCTTCTAAGCAGCCTGGCAAATATTTCTCTTCATTGTAGCAGCACAATACAATAGAAACTTTTGGCTTTTTCATTTTCTAAAAGTTCTAAAACCTATTTATAAAACTTATGGACAAGTAGTAATAGTAGTAAATAATCTGGTAGTTAATAACCTTTATAAATCAAATTTTGAGTATTTTTTAGATGGACATCATAAAATTTTTAAGAAGAAAACAGACTTTGTACTGGATTTTTGAAACATTAAGAAAGCCTTTGTACTGGATTTATCTTAAAAGAAGATATGTCAAATTTAGCAAGATAAAACTTTTTGGAAAGCCTTTTGTTTTAAATCGTGGAATCATCTCAATAGGAGAAAACACAAAGGTTGTTTCTTCAAAATATTACTATGGCGAAGATTTGCCTCAAGTTTCTTTCAATGCAATAGAAGAAGATAGCATTATCGACATAGGTTCAAACTGCACTTTGTACGGCACTTCATTCAGGTGTGTAAAAAGAATTAAAGTTGGAAACGATGTTGTTTTCGCTTCAGGATGTAAAGTTGTTGATCATGACCATTTTTTTGAAGTAGAAAGAAGAGGAATCTCAAGTTTCCCGGCAAAAGAAATAATTATCGGCAACAATGTCTGGTGCGGTTTCAATGTAATTATCTTGAAAGGTGTAAAGATTGGTGACAATTCTATAATTGGAGCTGGTTCTGTAGTTACAAAAGATATCCCAGCAAACGTAATTGCAGCAGGCATGCCCGCAAAGGTAATAAAGAAAATAAAATGAAAATTGCTTTTGTAAACGAATATTACAAGCCGGTAATTGGCGGAGTAAATCAGGTAGTTGAAGAGCTTTCAAAATTATATTTAAAAGACGGCCATGAAGTTCATGTTTATTGTTCAGATTGGGATAAAAATAAAAGAATTTCAAGAAAAAAAGAAATAATTGATGGAGTTTATGTCAATAGATGCTTCCACTGGTTCAGAGCTGGTAATTTTGTAACGTTTTTCCCTTCAGTTTTCTTTAAATTGCTAAAAAAAGACTTTGACATAATCCATTCGCATGAATCGGGACATCCTCACGTTTTCTTTTCTGCATTAGCTTCATTCTTAAAAGGAGTTCCTCACATCCATACCACGCATTGTCCTTGGACAGATTCTTTCAGAAGTTTCTTTGCCAATATCATGAAATGGCCAGCCTACAATATTTTCATGAGATTGTCTTATTCAATGTCAAAAGCAGTTGTTGCAATCACGCCATGGGAGCTTCCAATTCTTTCAAAATACGTTTCAAGAAGTAAAATAAAAGTTATTCCTAACGGCATGTCTTCAATATTCTTCAATAAAGTAAAAAATAATAATTTTAGGAAGAAAATAAAGTCAAAAAAGAACTTAATTTTATTCTTTGGCAGATTAAACGTCACAAAAGGTCCTGACAAGTTTGTTCTTGCTGCAAAAGAAATACTAAAAGAAAGAAAAGATGTCACTTTTGTTATTCGTGGACCAGACGAAGGCATGAAATCTAAAGTTAGATTCTTGATTGGAGATGAAAAGAACATAGTTTTGATGGAACCAACCACAAATAAAGTGGAAATTGCAAAGATGTATCAAGCTTCAGATGTTTTTGTTCTTCCAAGCTATAGGGAAGGCTTGCCTTTGACTATCTTTGAAGCCATGGCTTCTGGCTTGCCAATTGTAGCTTCTCCTGTTAATGGGGTTCCTTTCGAGATGAAGCACAATGAAAACGGATTGTTTGTAAATTACGGCAACATTCAAGGATTGAAAAAATCTATTTTAACATTGTTGAAAGATAAAAAATTAGTTTCTAAGATGAAAAAGAATAATTTAGAAAAGGCAAAGAACTACAGATGGGAAATTATTTATAAAAAATATCTAAATCTTTATAAGAAGTTTTATTAGACAGATTTATAAACTTAAAGAATCATCATTTGCTTTAATGGATAAAAGAGGTTCAGCAAGTGAATGGTTCTTAGTAATTGTTGTAGTATTAGTTGTAGGTGGTTTAGTTTTGTTCATTTCTTCAAGAATGTTCTACACAAAAGCAGGTGTTGATAAGATGCTAACTGATACTAAAGAACAGATTAAGTCAGAAGGCTACAGTAAATGCCAATCAGTATTGTTAACTGACAGTGCCAGAAGCAGTTCATACAAGTCAGAATATTTAGGAAAAACTCCAAAGCAGATTTGTAATGATCTAAACAAAGACCTTAAGTTCTTGAATCAGATTTACAATTTTGGAATCTATACTGGAGATACTGCAGCTACTTGCGACGATTACCAAAAAAACGACTTAACATTTTCAGTAAGCGAGTTTAGATTGGCTGATGAATCTGAATTTGATAAAGCCTTGACGCAACAAAGTGGAGAACCTACTTGCATAACGAGAAGAAATACTTATAGCAGAGGTTTTGAATCAACAGTTAATCAAATGGCAATCTGCTGTTAATTAGTGATTTTTTCATAAATTGAAGTATCTTTCTTGTTACTCCAGTAAAAAGCCATCTTTCTTAGCATACAATTAGCACAATAGCCACAATGAACTGGAACCTTTCCCTTAAACTCTCCACCATTATAGCAGCTATAAGTATTTCTCCAGTCAATTTTTAGTTTATTTCCAAGATTTACAACATCTTCCTTGTCCATCTTCATTAATGGAGCTAAGATTTTATATCCTTCATCCAAAGTTGATTGATTGGCAGCCAAATTTATTATTTTTAAAAAAGTAGGTGTGCAGTCCTTCATTGGAACTCTTCCTTCTTCTCTTATTCCCATAAAAATATCATATCTTTTCTTCTTTCTCAAGTAATAAGATTCAGCATGTGCCAAAGCTGCAAAAGTAAATAAAGAATTCCTGCAGGGAACCCACCATTTTCTTATTTTTTCTTTTTCCTTTTCTATATTTCCTAAGTCTTTTTTAGTTGTCTTAGGTATTTTGGCATCAATTTTGTTCAATAAGGCAGGACTTATCTCTCCAAGCCATCTCAAGTTTATTGTTTTCACTTTTGCTTTTAGTTGTTTAGCTATCTGATTTACGCAAAACTCTTCCTGTTTTAAGGTTCTCTGTCCATAGTCAAAGAACAAAAATTCAAGATTAGAATAATTAAGCTTCTTTTTGACATAATAAGCTACAGTTGAGCTGTCTAGTCCTCCAGAAATAACTATTATTGCATTTTTTTGCATAGAATTAACAGCTATTTTCAATTTATAAGTATTCTGAATCAAAAGATTTATAAAAACTTACACAATCTTTTTTAATATGAAAGTTAAGGTAAAAGACTTGCAGGTCGGCAATACTGTTCTTATAGAAGGAAAAGAGCACAAAATAACAAGATTTGAAATGTCCAACATAGGCAAGCAAGGTTCATCCAAATGCAGGATTGAAGCAACAGAAAAATCATCTGGAGCAAACAAGATTTACATCAAATTATCAGAAGAAGATATAGAAATTCTTTAATTCATAAGCTTTTTAAAGCATATTCTACAGTATATAATTATGGAAAATCACATTTCTTGGAAGAATCATTTAGAAGGATTAGTAGCTAGTCTTGAAAAATCAGGAGAAAACTTAGAGGGTAAATTCTGCAAAATGTTAGCAAATGACATTGTAAGAGAAGCAAATAGAAGAGGAAATTATTATAGACAATTAAGTGGCAGAAAAAGAGGCAGTTATGTAAGAGATTCAATAAGGGAAGTATTGCCTAGTTTAGAAACTGGAGTATTATATTCAAATAGAGATATTGCTAACAAAACAGGACACTTTATTAGCAGTATTAATAACGCTTTAATAGATTTACAAGATGAAAGTGGTTTAGTGTCAATTCTATTATGTAAGGATATATTTACTCAAGGTAGTGATTATTACTGGATGGCCCCAATAGAACAAAAAAGAAAACAAAAAATAAAAGTTAAATTACCTAAAGAATTACCAGAAGTATTTATAAAAAAGAATTACAATATAAAAGAATTAGAAAAAATTTGGGGTAACGCGGTAACAACAGTAAAGAAAGCCGGATATGTAGAACTAAAGGGTTTTACTTTAGATTGGCAACGTGAAAATGAATATCTTTTTGAATTATTTATTTCAATTAATAAGTTATCTATAGGAAAACTTCCATCAGGAAAAGTAGTAATTGGTTATGATGCAAAATATGTTAAAGATTTCAAAAGAGATCATTCTGGATATAGAGTAAAAAAGAACGCAAAACCTGCCGTTAATAACCTTTAAAAACAGTATTTCTAGCTTTCTTTAGATGTTACACATTATCATAACAGCTTACGGAGAGCCAAAAGCAACAGAAAAAGCAGTAAGATGCATTCTAGACCAGGATTTGCCAGTCAACACTAAAATTATAGTTTGTGATCCATTTCCAGATGTAAAAACTTATATTGAAAAAAAGTTTGGAAATAAAATAGAATTCTTTGTAGATCCTGATGAAGGAAAATCAACAGCATTGAACATTATTTTTAACAACATCTGGTCTGAAAACATAGATGACATAATTATGATGACAGATGGAGATGTTTTCCTAGAAAAAAACTCAGTAAGAGAAATAATTTCTAAATTTAAAGACAAAAAAGTAGGCGTTGTTTGTGGTCATCCAGTTCCTTTGAATGATAAAAATACAAAATATGGATTCTGGGCACATTTCCAGTTCCATTGCATGAACTTAATAAGAAAAACATTTGCAGTCAAAGACAAATTCTTTGAAACATCAGGTTATTTATGGGCAATTAGAAATGGAGTGATAAAATCATTCCCAATAGATTCCTCAGAAGACTCAATAGTCCCATATTTATTCTATGACAAAGGTTATTATGTTGACTATTCAGAAAATGCCAAGGTTTTAGTCTTGAATCCTCAAAACTGGAACGATTGGATTAACCAAAGAAAGAGAAACATCAAAGGACACTCAACAATAGAAAAGAACAAGCCTAAAAATTCTCCAAAAAGGATTAAAACATTCTTGAATGAAGTAAAAAAAGGAGTTTTAATGTCGTTGTCTTATCCAAAATCAATAAAAGAATGGATATGGATGCTTCAATTTTACTTTGCAAGAACCTATGGCTGGTTTATAGCTTACTATGAGATGAAGTTCAAGAAGAAAAAATACAAAGATGGCTGGAGAGAAACAGAAATGGCTTCAACAAGGCCTTTAGATTAAGTTCACAAAGCTTATAAACACAAACTAATAGTTAAAAATAATGACAGAACCTCTAGAAAAAAAATTGGAGAATTCAGATACAATTAATAGAACCATTAATTGTAGAATGATAGATTTTGTTCCTCTGGCTGGAATTTTAACATACTTTTGTCGCATGAAAGACTTTGATGAAAAAACTTATGGGAAACCTATAGAATTAAATGAAAATCAATTTTACGATCAAAATAGTTTATCTATTTTTATGGGAGCCTATCATACTGCAGCAGCAATAATTTTATTTAGTTAAATTAATTTTCTCTAAAGCATCTTTCTTGTCAACATCAATCAAAAAACATCTTTTATCTTTAGCAATCTGCTTAAATCCATAATCAATTAGTTTTAGCATTCCTATTTCTTCTTCAGTATATTTTTTTCCATCTCTTTTTTCAGCTCTTTTAACAGCATCCTCAAATTTTCCAGTTAATATTATGACTTTTTCTGGTATCAATCCTAATTTTTTCCTTATCTCCATTAATTTACGATATTCTTTCATCAATTCTTTCTTGTTTCCCTTGCATAATTGGGCAGCAGCATACAAGCAGGAAGTGTCAGCTCCCCTATCTTGAATTACATTTCCTTTTTTCAAGTTAGGCTTGACTTTTTTCTCTATCTGCTCCAAGTCTATTGCAAAAAACTTCAATACATCATCAATAGGATTCTCAGTTCTATAAAAAATGTCGTCATTATTCAAGGTTTTAATTATCTTTTCTCCAAATTCTGTCAATTCAGTATCTTTAATCACAAAAGCATTTGTAATTTTGTCTAAGAAAAAGCTTTTCCCTATTCCTTCAATGCCTTCTATTGAAATATATTTTCCTTTCATTTTATTTTTTCTAGTTCTTTTCTTAAAAGTTCAATCGATTGAACCATCTGAACAGAGTTTGTAATCATCAAGTTTATATCAACTGGCCTAAATCTTACATCTTCTAATAATCCAATTACTTTTTTTCCTTTTGCAATAGCATATCCTATTTCCCAGGCAGTTCCAGGATCTATTGCTTGTCCATTTAGCACAGCAATCATAAAATCACATTCTACAACAGCATCCCTATCTCTTTTATATATCCAAGAACTATCTCCTTCTCCATCCCAGACAGCAGCATCTCTTTGCGGCAGGTAGGTATCAATTTTCAAACTTTTACATAATTTATCAATCTTTTCCAGATAGCTTCTTTCTCCTTCATTGAACAATGGGCCTGCAATGTAAACTTTCATAGCGTCACGTGTATTGTAGAGTAAAACTTATTTATTTTTCTTTCTTTCAATATCTTTTCAGCCTTATCTTCTACTTTTTTTCCATTTTTTCTTAGATATTCAACAACTTCTTTAACTTTGTCGCACATCACTTTTATGTTTTCTTTGTTTAGATTAGGATAATTAGGCAATATTAAGTGGTTGTTGCAAAATTTATCAGTCTCAGGATAATTTCCTTTGTCATTTATTATTTTTATCTTGGCCAGGTTAGTAGGGAAATAAACTCCTATAGGTATCCCTTCCAAAGCCAGGCTAGCATATAAAGTATTTCTAGTAAATTCATTGCTTTCTATTGTACAAGGTATATTAGAATATATTCTTCCTTCGTCAGTATCTTCTTGGAACTTTAATTCCTTTACATTTTTCAATTCATTCTTGATTTGCAAGGCATTTCTGTTAAATCCTTCAATAAATTCTGGTAATTCTTTCAGTTTATGCATAGCAACAGCAGCCAATATTGGGCTAAACCTGAAATTATATCCTATTCTTGGATATTCTACACCATTTATCCAGTCAGAAGCAGTTATTTCTGAAACTTGTGTAATGTTTTCATCAAATCTTTTTATTATTTCTCCTTCATGTCTTAAGATTCTTACTTGTTTTGTAATTTCATCATTATTTGTTGTTACAGCTCCGCCTTCACCAATCCTTAAAACCTTGGCTTCACCAAAGCTATGGCATCCAATTCCAAAGCTTCCAACATTTTTTCCTCTGTATTTGGCTCCAGTAGCATGTGCACAGTCTTCAACAACAGGAATATTCAGTTTCATTATTTCATTCATGTTGCAGGGATTTCCAAACATGTGGACAGGGATAATTGCTTTCGTTTTATTGGTTATTTTATTTTTGAGCTGTTTAACATCCATATTTACTGTCTTGTCAATATCTACAAAAACAGGTTTTGCTCCAGTTGCAAGTACAGACATCAATGTGGCGACATAAGTATAGCTTGGTAATATTACTTCATCATCTCCTCCAACATTTAAAGCTTTTAATGATGCAAACAATGCTGATGTGCAGTTAGTTACAGCAATTGTATTTTTAGAATTTACATATTTTCCAAATTTATCCTCAAATTCCTTCACTTTAGGATTGTCAAACATGGAAAAGCTTCCAGATTTTAATACATCATTGACTTCAGTTATCAAATTATCATTGCAGCTGTTGCTATCATAAGGAAAATAATCTTCTCTTATTGTTTTATCACCATTTTCAATTGCTAATTTCATTTTAACAAGTATCCTGCGTCAACATTTATTAATTGTCCAGTAATGTTCCTTGCTTTTTCAGACGATAAAAATAAAATTGCATTTGCTACATCCTCAGCTTCATTTATTCTATTCAATGGAAGCTTTTTCTTATAAAATTCCTCGCTTATTTCATCCAAAATCTCTTTTGTCATCTCGGTTTTCGTTAAAGTAGGGCATATTCCATTGACATTTATGTTGTATTTTGCTAATTCCAATGCCAAAGCTTTTGTAAAAGTTGCAATTGCTCCTTTTGAAGCTGCATAAACAATAGCATTTTCAGTTCCAAGCTCAGAATCATTATTTTTTTTAGGAAAAGCATGTGTTGAAACAACGTTGACAATTTTTCCGCCATTTGTCTTCATTTTCTCTCCAAAAATCTTTGAGCAATTAAATACGCCAAGAACATTTGTATCAATTATCTTGCTCCAATCTTTCTCATCTTGTTCTAAAAATTCATTTACTAGAATTATCCCTGCATTATTGACCAAAACATCAACTTTTTTTATTTTCTCGGCTGCTTTTCTAACTTCTTCAATCTTAGAAACATCGCATTTGTAAAACTCTACATTCTTGTCCTTGGGCTGCTCTAAATCTAGCACAACTACCTTGGCTTCAGCTTCTGAAAAAAGCCTTGCAGAAGCCTCTCCTATGCCTCTGGAGCCACCTGTAATAACAACATTTTTACCCATGAAATTGAGGTTCATAAACCAATTTAAAGGACCTTTTTTATAAATCTTATGTATATCAGGTAAATTTAAAAGCAATTAAGGGGTTTCATAATTATGGAAATTACTTGGAAAAAAGACTGTAAATCTTTCGTAGGAGGATTTGTATGCGATGTCCTAAAGTCCAACGGCTACAAGCACTGCGGAGAATGCAACTTCTATAATCCTTACTCCAAAAAAGTATTGATAGTCAAGACAGGAAGCTTAGGTGATGTTCTAAGAACAACTTGTTTGATTCCAGGTATCAGGAGAAAATATGGAGAAAATGCAATGATTTACTGGCTTGTCTTTGAAAAGAACAAAGAGCCCTTGTTGAACAATCCTTACATAGACAAATTGCTGATTTACAACCAAGATACAATGCTAAGATTGCAATATGAAGAGTTTGACGCTGTTTTCAGCATGGATACAGATTTACCATCAATAGCAATAGCAAATTTAGTCAAGGCAAAAGAGAAGTTTGGTTATTACTTTGATAAAACTGGAAATCCTTCTGCAATAAACAAGGCTGCAAACTACTATTTGGAAACTGCCCAATCAGATTATCTGAACAAGAAAAACAGAAAATCATATCCTGAGATGATTTATGAGATAGCAGAACTTAAATTTGAAAAAGATTTGCCTATTTTGTCTGTTTCCCAGTCTCAAGTTGATTTTGGAAAAGATTTTTTGAAGAAAAACAACGTCTCTAATAAAAATATCATAGGAATCAACATAGGCTCAGCTCCAAGATGGCCGTCAAAAGTCTGGCACAACTCAAAAGTCACAGAATTAATCAAGAAAATAAAGAAAAACAATCATGAAGTTGTTATTCTAGCAGGTCCATCAGAAGTTGAAACTTTAAAAAACATGAAGAATGAATTGAAGAAAGAAAATATATCAATTATTCACAACGATCCAAACAACTCACTGCACGATTTCATTTCAGTCTTGAACATTTGCAATACTGTAATAACTGGAGACAGCTTGCATCTGCATTTGGCAACAGCATTGAAGAAAAAGATAGTTGCTTTGTTCTTCTGCACCCCTCATTGGGAGATTGAAGATTATGGCATAGTCAAAAAGGTTATAAGCCCTTTATTTGAAAATTATTTCTTCGCAGACAAATATGTAGAAGAACTAGTGAACAGCATCTCAGCAGAACAAGTCTACAAGGAAATTTGATATGGAATCGCACGAAATAAAGAAGATGTACGAACTAGAGGAGTTCCATTACTGGTTCAAAGCCAAAAGGGAAATGATTATTGATTTATTTAAAAAATACTGCAAGCCTGGCTTGGTTTTGGATGTCGGCTGTGGCACAGGGGCAATCTCAAAGGCATTAAAGAAGTTCACAAAAGTCATCAGCTGTGATTTTTCAGATGATTCTGTAAAGTATTCAAGGATAAGAAATCCTGACATTGAAGTTGTAAGGGGGGATGCACAAGCTTTAGGATTCAAGTCAAACAGGTTTGATGCATTAGTTTCCTCAGATTTAGTTGAGCATGTCAAAGACGACAACAAGGCAATAAAAGAATTTAACAGAGTTTTAAAAAAAAATGGCAGATTAATTCTAACAGTGCCAGCTTTCCAGTTTTTATGGAGCAAGGATGATGTCTCATTAGGCCATCACAGAAGATATACAAGGAATCAAATAAAGAATTTATTGGAAAGAAATAATTTTAAGATTGAATTCTTGAATTACTGGAACTTCAGCTTGTTTCCAGCTTATCTCGCATATAAATTCGTAAACAAGTCAAGCTCGGCAACAAAAGTCCCAGAGATTCTTAACAAATTGCTTCACTTAGGCTTCAGGTTTGATTCAAAATTGATACAATTGATAAAAGTCCCTTGGGGAACTTCAGTAGTGGCAGTCGCAACAAAAAAATGAAAAGCTTTTTCACAGAAAAGAGAATATTGATTTACATCTTCCTTTTTGCACTTGTTTTAAGGTTGTTAATGCTTAATTTGCATTCAGTAATTGAGACAGATGGCACTTACTATGTTCGCATGGCAGATAATCTTTTCTCAGGCAAAGGCTTAGTTGACATTGAAAACCAGTTCCAGACTTCCTTGACTCCATTTTATCCTGTAATGATAGGTTTATTTAACTTAATTATAAACAATGGAGAACTATCAGCAAGGTTAGTTTCAATTTTATTCGGAGCTTTACTGATTTTCCCAGTCTATTTCATAGCAAGAAGATTGTTCAGCAAGAAAACAGCATTGATAACAGCCTTGGTAATGTCAGTTTATCCTGCCTTGGCTTATGTTTCAACAATAACATACACAGATTCATTATTTTTATTCCTGTTATTCACTTCAATCCTAATTTTGATTAAATTTTTAGAAAAAGAGTCAATCTACAATGCTTTGTTTCTAGGTTTTATGCTAAGCCTGTGCTATTTGACAAGGCCAGAAGGCTTCACTTATCTTCTTATAGCAATATTCTTGACATTTATCATAAAATTCAAGAACTTTAAAGAGATTCTTCCAAAAGTTTTGGCAATAGTCTTGGTTTTCTTTCTAGTTGCTTCACCTTATTTGGCATTTTTGAAAGAGCAGACAGGCTCATTCTCATTGTCAAGCAAAGGATATGTAATTTACAAGTTCAGGGAATTCAAACCTTACACTTTGGAGTATGAAAAAAACATTTTCTCCTTGAATAACGACAAGACAGATGTCAGATTAAATCCTTACACTGTAAAAGGAAGTCTAGTTTCAGAAATCTTTTCAGACTTTTACACATTTATCTCAAGATACACCTACAATTTGATTACTGAGCTGGTTAAGTCTCTTCCAGCACTATTCCCATTGTTTCCTTTGTCAATTTTAGGCTTCATGAACAGGAAAAAAAGAAAGATAAACTTGGCTTTGCTTCTTTTAGCAGGCTACACAATATTGTTTTTCCCAATTTTCTGGGTTGAATCTAGATATTTACTTCCAATCTTGCCAATCCTGATAATGTGGGCGGCAGAAAGCACTTCAATTCTAGAAATTATAGTCAACAAAAAAATATTGATAGCAGGTTTTTCATTTTTAATGTTATTTTTATTGGTTTCAAACGCATTTGCCAATCATCTTATTGATAAAAGATTTGAAAAGCTAGATCCACCAATTGAACACAAGCAAGCAGGTTTAATGTTGAAGGAACTTTACAAAAATCCTATTGTAATGTCAAGAAAGCCTTACATTTCTTTTTATTCTAATGGTTATTATGTTAACTTACCATACGCTTCTTTAAAAGACACTTTAAATTTTGCATGCTACAAAGATGTGCAATTCCTGGTTGCAGATTCGAGATATTATTCTTTAAGACCAGAATTGATGAAAGAATTGAAAAATTCTAACTTGGAAAAAGTATATAACAAGGAAGATATTATAATCTATAAGTTAAATTGTAGGTAAAATGAAAGTATTATTTATATGCAACCAAGGAAAACACAGGAGCAGGACAGCTTCAGACATATTCAAAGATAGATTTGAAACTAACTATGCAGGCTTGTTCAGCGAAAATCCAGTCACAGAAAAGCAGCTTTCATGGGCAGACTTGATTGTTGTCATGGAAGACTTTCAAAGGACAGAGATATCTAAAAGATTTCCTAAGCAGTATATTAAAAAAAGAATATTAAGCTTGGATATCGCAGATGTATATTCTTATATGCAGCCAGAATTAATTGACAGGCTCAGGCTAAAGATGAACCAGCTTATTGAAGCCATTCATTAAATTGTTTTAGCGCCTCTTCCTTGTTCTTAAAGAATTTGGTTTCAGCAATTTTAAGTTCAGGCATTCTTCTTGTAACTTTAAACAAAACTTCACCATTTGGTTTTAATACTTTTATTGAAACTAGCCATTTTGCCATAAGACAATAAGACTTCAAACTTTAATAAGGATTGCCTAGAAAAACACGTAAATTTTACAATAAAATTAAAAAATTTATTATAAGTCTTATAAAAATTATGCAAATAATATTTTTATTCCTTTCTTTTCCGGTACTATTGTAACCTCATCTTCTTCCTTGAGCTTGTATCTTTTTATCAAGTCTTTAGGTATAATTAATCCAAGGCTTAATCCCAATTTGCTTAGCTTGACACTATATCTTTTTACAGCCCTATATTTAAATTTTAAAGTCATTTTAGAATATCATTGCTTCTTTATCAGGCACTCGAATCAACAAGGGAGTTTCAGTAGGATATTTTCTTTTAGCTTCTTCCAATACTTTATTTATGTCCTTTCCATGTGATACAATTTTCTCTTTAGCTACAACTATCCATTCACCGATATATTTGTCGACATTAGTTTTCATAAAATAATCATAGTTTTTGTCCATAAGAAGTGTAAATGAATCAGTCTTTATTAACTTTACTTAGAAATTTCCGCAAATCTTCCTATAGAAAGCTATAAAAGCACGGCTTTTATGAGATTTATTATGGGTTCTATAGAGCACAGAAAGAATAGAATTTTAGAATTTTTGAAACACAAGAAGATAATAATATTAATTTTAATTCTTCTTTTAGCATTTTTTATAAGATTAAGGTACAACAGCGTAAACACAGCACAGTGGTGGGACTCAGCAGACTACATGATGGGTGCCAAGGAGATAGCTGGAACTGACTTAGCCACATACGAATTCAATCCCAGAAGACCATTTTTCCTTTCATTGTTGTGGGGAGTAATCTTATGGCTAGGCGGAAATGATTCAGCATTAACATTTTCAGTTTTGATATTGTCTTTAATCACGGTTTTCTACACTTACCTGATTGGTAAAGAATTATTTAATGATGAAGTAGGATTAATAGCAGCATTTTTGCTGGGAGTTTTCTGGGAGCATTTGTTTTTTACAGCAAGATTGCTTACAGATATCCCTTCAGCTGCATTTTTGATAATGGGATTCTATCATTTCATAAAAGGTCCTTTGAATGACGGAGCTAGAAAGCATTCAATCTTGTCAGGAATCTTCTTAGGATTGGCTTGGTTCACAAGGTCAGCTTCTTTGGTGATGTTGATTCCTCTTTTCATAATGATTTTCATGAAAAAAAAGTTTTCAATATTGAAGGACAAGAATTCATGGATAACTTTAGGCATGATATTTGTAGTGATGCTTCCATTCTTCATATTTTTAATTTCTTCAAGCAGCGATGCATTGAAAGCCTACACAGGTGTCGGAGCTGGAAGGTTTGAAGGTGGTGGCATAACAGGTTTATGGGAAAATCTTAAATTAATTATGAGAACTTTAACACCATTTTACTACTGGATATTTTACATTGGATTATTTTTCATAGCAGACTGCTTTTTAGGATTGGATCTTATAGGAAAAAACAAGGACAAAGATCTTGCAAATAAACTATATTTATTTTTATGGACAATAGCTCCTTGGATTTTCTTTGGTTTGACATTTAATAGAGCATTAGAAGACCGTTATTTCATGGCAATCTACCCAACAATGCTTATCATAGCAGCTTACGGCTTGTTCAGGATAAAAAACTACATTGAAAAATTCAACAAGTGGGCTGCAATAGGATTCATAGTAATTTTATTGGTAATTGTTTCATATCCTCAAGTCACTATGGCAGATGATGTAATAAATTCCAGGTCTCAAGGTTTCGCAGAAGTTGCAATCGGAGGCTACTGGATAAAAGAAAACTCAAATCAAAATGATAATGTAATCTCAGCTTCAACATTGCAGAATATGTATTACTCTGAAAGAAATACCTATCCATTTGCAGAAAATAGTTCAACACGAAATGATCCAAATGCTTTCCTTCCTTATTTAGAAAAAATAAATCCAAGATATGTCGTGATTTCAGTATACGAGCAAGGCTTTACTCCTCAATGGGCTTACACCTTCGGCAATGACCATCCAGAATTACTTACCCCAGTTCAAGGCTATGCAAATCCGCAGCAGCAACCAATCTTGGTAATCTACAAGTACAATAACTTTAAAGAATCTACTTCACTAGTGGTAAGGCCTTCTTCATAAGGTCAACAACATGAATTTCTTTCTTTCCTTTTAGCCCTTTTACCATGTAGAATGTCTTTTGCTGCTTAGGATCCCAGCCATGCTGCGCCTTCTGCTCTTTCCCGAAGAAGTTTGGATAGAATACAGTGCCTTTATTTGCTAAAAATATTAAGTCACATTCTTTTGGAAGTTTATATTCCTTAAAATCCACAATCTTTCCAGCTTTTATTCCTTTCAATAAGTCTTCGACTTTGGCTTCTGCAAAAGAGTTCTTGAACCAGAATCTTATAAATGTAGAGCCAATGAAATAAATAAAATCTTTTCCATAAGTCAAGTTTAAATCAATTAATTCTTTCTCTAAATCATATCTCTTTTCAATCATGTCCATTGAATGGTCTGAGAAAAAAAGCATTTTTTTAGTATCTAATTCCTGGCACGCTTCATCTATTCTCCTTACTGCATCTTTAGTTACATTGGAATATATTCCATGCTCATGCCCTATGTCATCTAATTCCAAGAAATGAATCCAGTTAAAGTCAGCTTTCAATGTTTTAGCCTTTCTTAGTGTAGCTTCAGTGCTTTTCTGCACAAATAAGCTTGCTTTCCTGTTGTTGAATATGAAGGGCCAGTCTAAAAATGTAAAACTTTTATTTTTCTTCTCCAAAGTGTCAAATATTGTTGGAACTTTCAATGAATTCTTCTGAGGCCATATCTTTTTCAGGCTTGGCTCAAAGTATTTTGCAGCTTCGTGCTGTAATGGGCTGTACAAAAAAAGATTTTTAGTCATCAATCTTGCTAGGCTTGCAATATATTTATTCTTAATATGAAATCCAGGCTTTTTTCTTAATGTGAAAGTATCAATTACTCCATGCTTCTCAGGATAAAATCCAGAAACAAGGCTTGCAATTATGCTTGTATATCCAAAAGTCACTTCCAAATTTCCATGCAGATTTTCCTTGCTTAATTCTTTTAAATAAGAAGTCCATTTTAAGTATCTAGGATTGAAAGCGTCAATAAAAATGCAGTTCATAGCAACCTCTGCGTGTAGTAGTTTCCATAAGCGTATAGAGCTGCCTTTCTTAATCCTTCAAAGTCGTCTTTCTTTATTGGAGCCATGTTCCATAAGTATCTCTTTGCTTCCTTCAATAAAGATCTGTCTTCAATTCCATACAATAAAAGCAGGCATGGCATCATCATCCTGTATCCTATGTCTCTCCAGTCAAACAATACAGGCAGATGTCCAGTTTTCCTGAAATATAACAAGTTTAGTAAATATTGAGAAGGGAAAGTTATATTTCCTAATGGGATGTAAGGCACATGGTACTTGAATGCCATTTTTCTATTCAGTTTTGACAATAATTCTTTCAAGCTTGAAGCTGTTATTCCAAAATCTTTCTCAGCCATGTATTTTAAAGTGAATTTTAAAAAATTTCTTGCTTCTTTCCAAAGTTTTATTGGATTCTTTATCTTGTCTGGCCTGAAATCTTGTTTAAAATTAGTTGCCCAGTTTAATTTTTTAGCTATCTCAGGCATTTCTTTTCCGTAAAGCTTTTTAAATAATTTGTTTCTTCCACCATAAGTTCCAGAGTATTGTTTTTTAAGCAGCAACATTGCAGCAGAGCAGTCAATAAACGTTTTCAGGCAATAGTAAATAGCAATCAATCTTTCATCCTTGTTGAAATGGTTTGAAAATCTTCTAGAATCCATTGCTAATAATAATAAGGCAGACTTGTTTATCAAATATCTCCATCCTTCAGATGTTGGAAGCTCTTTTTCATTAATTTTTATTAAATGTCTCGTGTCTTTTCCATACAAAAGCTGAGTTGCATATTTTATTTCAAAAGTTCTTGTAGTTTTTCTTAAAGATTTTAGATTTTTTAATGTGATTGCTCTCAAATCAACATGAAAAAACTTCTTCCTGTCGTAATTTGTTCCATCTGTTTCTATGAATTCACCTCCGCCCATTCCTATCGCATTTGAAGCTTTCCTTCCAACTCTATCAAGCTCAGAATCTTTCACCTTGTCCTTTGTTATTATGTACATGTCAAAGTCGTTGAAGACTTCTTTTCCATTCAAGACAGTTCCTTCTCCTTTTCCGAAGCTTCCAAAAAGTAAAACAGATACAGGTTTCAATTCATCAGCTATTATTTTTGTAACTATCTTAAGCTTCTTCTCAACCTGCTTGTTCATTTTAGGATTTTTTACAAACTTCATAGGTATTCCTCGTCCCTGAAAGCTAGAAATGCTCCAAACAATATTACGGCTAAGGAAATTATTAATCCAGCTAAAGACATTGCAACTACAGTCTTAGGCACTACGTAATATTTATCAAATAAAGCTATCATGGCTATTTCTCTTGTTCCTAGCCCGCTTATTGTTACAGGAATCAATCCTATCATCGTGACTATTGACATTATTGGCACAAAATAATACAAAGGCACAACAATGTTAAGGGAAAGCGCAACCAGATATAACTGCATGTAGATTGTGACCCAGGTTATCACAGTGAGTATGAAGGGAACTAGCAGATGCTTTGGATGTATAGTTGCTTCATAAAATCCCTGAAACAATTCCTTAGCTTTATCTTTAAATCTTGCAGGGACTAAAAAATTAAAAACAAACCTCAATACTTTGGCAGTCATCTCCTTGTTTGAAAATATATAGATTACAAAGAATGCAAATATCAAGACTGTTGTAATTTCCAGTAAAACATTTGAATAATCCTTTATTACTAAAAAAGCCCCTAACAATGACAACAAAGTTACCACAAACAAGTCCAAAAATCTCTCCATCAGCACAGAGGGCAAGCAAGTCCCGTAGTTTCTTCCTATTTTTTTATGCAGATAATGAACTTTAATGAAAGAGCCTAGTTTTCCAGGAGTTATTGTTCCGTAAAACAGGCTTATGAACTGTACTTTTATTGCATATATGAAAGGAATATGATAATTCTGTCCTTTTACAATCATGTGCCACTTGTATGCCTGCAGTAAAACTGTGAAAAAGCTTATCACCAATGCAAATAACAAGTAAGAAACCTTTGCTGCTGATAAGGTTACTAAAATTTCCTTGATTCCTACCTTAGTTATTACTAAAATAAAGATAAAAATTCCAATTAAAGGCAATATTTTTGTTATCTTCATTTAAATCACTAATCTGTTGTTTTTAATTCAGTTACAGGTCTAGAGAAGTCCTTTAAGTGACCGAAAACAGCCTTGGCTCCTTTTACTGTGTATAAAAAGTCCTGCCAGCTTCTTATCTGTGATAATTTTCTAGCTACATATCTTGGATCTATGAAAATATGATAAATTTTGTTGCACATTGTCTGTATTTCTTCTGGCGTCATGTCCGGACTTTTGAATACAGGCTCTGCCATGTCGTAAGCTTCATAGTTGAAAGGATCAAAGTCATCTCTGAACCAGTTGTTTTTTATTGCATCTCTGTTCAATGGAGTTCCTGGATAAGGAATTACTGTAGTTGATTGTAAAACATCTGCATATCCTTTAATCATTAGTCTTTTAGCTAGTCTGTAAGTCTTCATTGCATCTTCTTTTGTTTCCCAAGGATATCCTACCATGATTGTTAAATGAACTGTCAATCCAGCTTCTTTTGCATACTTGCAAGAAGGTTCTACTTCTTCTATTTTAGTTCCCTTGTCTAGTCTGTTTATTGTTTCTTGATTTCCAGATTCTAGTCCGAATTTTAATAATCTAAATCCTGCTTCCTTCATTAATTTGTATTCTTCTAAGCTTACCGCTCCAAATCTCATATTGCATGAATATAAAACTTTTTTATTGTAGCCAGACTCAATCATTAAATTGCAGAATTTCTTTAGCCAAAGACCTACAGTTATTGTACCGCAGTCATCAAAAATTTCCTTTACTCCAATCTCATCTACTAAATATTTTACTTCTTCCATTACATTTTCAGGTGATCTTGCTCTGAAAGTTCCTTTTGGATACAACGTATGATCCCAGACGCAGTTTGAAACAGACATTAAATTTGCATTGTAAGAATGCTCATTTTCAACAGATATATTATAGACTTCCCCAACATATTCTTCTTTCTTGATTTCTTTTATAGGGAATAATATTCTGTTGTCTTGTATCTTTATTTTATTGCTTAAATCAGCTTCTATAAGACTTTGAATTTCTTGAGTTCCATCTTCAGTTACTAAAATAAATTGTTTGTTTAAAGTCTCAGAAACATTGTTTAAAGAGATGCCTTCTATTGTTGCAGAAGTTAAAAAATCTCCTTCAGTTAATTCACTGGCTTCAATAAACTCTGGCTTAGATTCTCCATTTTTAATTGCAAAAAACTTATGATTTGGTGTGCATTTAGTAATTTCCTTAATTCCATCTGCTTTAATATTTATTAATTCTCCAGAATAGCTTCTTCTAAAAATAAAGTTGTTTTTTTCGTATTTTCCATTATGTGTTAATACTTCTTCTCCTAATTTTAAATCTTTAATCTTTACAATTCCATTTTTAGTTGTTATTTTAGTATCTGGATGGAAGCAGAATGTACAGCGTCCCCACCAGCAGTCTCTTCCTGACATGATGTAAGCTAAAGGTCTTCCTGCTAAATTGAATTCTTTTTGATACCATTCATTGTGTGTAAATACTCTGTCAATAATTGGAGCATCATCTAATGGTCTTGCTAAGTTGTATCTTCCATTTTCTACTATTTTTCCATCTTTCCTGTACCATATCCCCTTAGGAATTTCAGTCTTGTTTTCCAAAGCCTCTGCTAAATCAACAGTTGCAAAGTCATGGTATCCACCGCAGATTAAAAAATCAATTGGAGAATTTTCCATTGACTCTTTTGGCAATGCAGTTGGATGGTCTCCGCATAAAGCTAGTTTTAATTTTGGGAATTTTTCCTTTAAAACTTTTGCAATTGCCCAGTGTTTTTTAATAGTTGGAGTTTTAGTATCAAAAATAAACAAATCTGGCTGTTCTTTTTCTAAAAACTTAAAAAAATTTTCTTCAGATACGCCTTCTGCAATGCAGTCTTTCCAGTAAGTTTTGTATCCTAACTGTTTAAGCCATGTTGCTGCAGTGCCCATAGCTACTGGAAATAAGAAAGTTGGATTGTTAAAATACTGAAATTGCCTGTTTTGTGATAGTAAAGGTATTCCTCTGGCGGAAAATGTTGGAGGATATCCAACTACAATTTTAAGCTTCTTTTTAGCCATAGTAATCAACTAGATTTTGATATATTTAAAGGTTTTTAGAAGGTTTATAAGCTTTATTAATGAATAGTTTTAAGATGAGATAGTAGTGTCAATACACTACGTGGAGCTTATACCTATTGTGTCTTTATACTTATTAAGCCACAAATTTACTTTCTCTAGCCATGTCAGGATACTTCTGATAAACGTATCTTAACAACTCTGTAGCATTGAAATCAATAAATTTCTTGCACATTTCACCTATTTTTTGTTTTTCTTTTATGTTTTCTTTTGAAAAAAATATTTTTGCAGTTTCATTCTTACCAGATTCCGTAAGAGAATATTGATAATAATCATGATTCGATTTCCCAGGAAGTAGCTTTTCTTCTATCAAACCAGCACTAACAAATTCGTTTAAAGTGTCATTTAATTCTGAAGAAAATGGACCATATAAATAAGCTTGATACTTAAAAGTCTCGACTATTTCTTTATTAATCAAAAACATCAATTTTTGAAGAAAAGTTCTTCCAAAAACATTCCCCATTTCATAAAAAACAACTAACAATGCCTCTTTTTTATTAATCATTTTTTTACCTCCTTTTTCATAAAATCATAAATCACCTTATCCATAGTCAAACTACCAAAGAAACTTTGTTTTCCTTTTTTATCAGCTCTCTTAGATATTAAAACAACACCATATTTTTCTTTCTTTTTATTCTCTATTAAGATTACATTCAACTTACCTTCCATTAAAGTCAAACCACTACTAAATTGAAATTTTTCGATTTTTTTCTTAAATTCCAAGGACTGCACTTCTTTGTCAAGATAAACTAAGAGTTCATATCCTTTTTGGACTAATTCGTTAAGCGTTGTTATTAACAATCCTTCACTTTTTAAAATCATAGATTCATTAGCAGGATCCTCTTTGTCAAAATCTGGAATTTCCTTTGATTGTTCAAGCAAAGATATCTCCTTTTCTATTTGATCCCAATCTTCTTTTAATTCTAATAATAAGTGCCTTGGATGTATTGCTTTATAACTTTTCACGTTTGAACTAGTATCTTCAAATATAACTCTTTTAGATTCTAAATTATTTAATATTTGATAAGGCCTTGAAACTGAGTTACCCAATCCGTTTTTCTCCAAGATATCTCCTATATCAGTAGCTTTCACATTTCCTTTTTGTATTATTCTTAGTAAAACCAAGGTTTCATCTTTACTTAAATTATGTAAATTCTGTAAAGCTGAAGCTGTTTTCTCAAAACCATTAAGTGTACCCATATAATCTATTTCTCCATAGTTTTTTTACCTTTATATCTTGTTATTTAGGACTTAGAATATTATTCTCTTTTAATATAAATATTTTTGCTTTAAAATAATATTCAGTAATATTCTACAATTTTTAGTAGAAAAAATAGAAAGATTTAAAAAGATAGCTTCATTAGTTATATTATAAAAAGTCAATGTAGGGAGGCCTAAAATGACGGACTTAAATAAGAAATTCAGTAGAATAGCAGAAAAGCATAAAAAAATAGATTTACATAAAGTAGATGATGTATATGAAACCATAGATACATTAAGTAAACAAAAAAAGGCTACAAATACTAATATAGCTAATAAACTTAAATTCAAAAGAAATACTGTAACAAGAATAGTAGCTCTTCTCAAAAAGTATGCTTATGCAGCATTAGCAGAGGGGGGTAATGGAATTCCTTTTTTAGCAATAATTGAAAGTGATAATTCAGAGAGAAGTCCTTTATTTGGAAAAGAAAAAATAGGGAAATTCGTTGAAGAAAATTTTGAGGAGCTCAAAGAAAATCTTAGTAAGATTCCTGGATTTTATAAAGAGAAAAATGAAATATTAAGCTATAAAAGTAAAGATAAAAATGGAAGTTTTTTCAACAAGTTTAATTATCTAGTCGAGCAATTATGGAAAATAGATAAAACTATAGAAATATTTAAAATTCAAATAAGGAGTATGGCAAATCGCTATGTAATAAGGAAATAAAATGGCAAAGAAGAATAATTTTGCAATTGGATTTAATATAGGAGATAAAACTCAAACTATATTAGATATTTTACCAAAAGATAATAAACTTGAAAAAGAAAAAAGACTAGAAATAGGAAAAAAAGTTTTGATTTTAGGTGGTTTATCAAGGTTATTCTCTGAAAAGAAAGAGGATAAAGAATTAGGTGAAAAAGCAATGGGTTTTGGGGCTTCATTTATTTTAGGGTGTATACTAAGATGAATAAAAAAGGATTTTATTTAGCACCTCTTGCAATGGCATTAATAGTTGGTTTTTTGATTTTTGTTTTCATTATGTCAACTACAACATTAAGAGAAGGCTTTTTTCAAGCTTTAAAGATAATTTTTGGATAAATAAAGGTTCCTACTTGATAATAACCATAATATTAAATCTTTAATAAATTAAAGTTATTTATATATTCAGAATAATCAACCATCACATCCCTATCTTCCCAAGCCTTATTTTTTTGAATTTTAAAATAATAATCAAACCTATTTTTTCTATCCTTTTTATTTTTTGACTTATCTAACAATATATCAGAAGGTATAATCAACATTCTAGGGGTCATCATTTTCTTATATTCCTTGTCTTCAGCAGTATAAATTAAAAATATATAAAAATCTGCAACTTTATTCAAAACTTTATCTTTACTTACACTAAACCAGCCATTAGCTTGTCCTAAATTATATTCCCTACTTTCTTTAACTTGTATCTTTACAACTTTCTTAGTCTTTTGATTCATTAAAACCAGATCATAATCTTTTAATTGATTGTTTAATGGTATAAATATTTCATAAGATTTACCAAGTGCCTTTTTTATATAATCCGAAGCTATAATTTCTCCAACTTGTAAAGACCAAATATTTTTTAGAGTCATTTTTCTTTCCACTCACAAAACTTACATTCTTTACTAGCCTTAGGCATCTTTCCATTTAATACCTTTATAGCCTTCTTAAACAAGTTTTCAGCATGCTTAACATTAATATTCATCTTTACTAGTTCAGTCTTGAAAACAAATTCTCCTGACTTTAAAACATTTTCAGGAACATAAAACAATAGATAAGCATAATCCTCAGTTTCATAACCATTTTTTCTTAGTAAAAAATTATAGATATTTAACTGATCTTGGTAATGATGTGCAGTATCTTCTTTTACTGGAAATCCTCTGGTTTTATAGTCTAAAACAACTAATTTCTTTCCTTTTATTAATATATTATCTACTGCTCCTCTTAACAAAATTCCAGAATTTTTATCTTCATATTGAATACCTTTAAAGTTGTTTCTCCAAATACTTAATAATTCCTTGTTGTTAAAAAGTTTATAATCATGTTTTTTGTGATAGATTAATTCTAGAGGTAACTTGTCTTTTTCCATGAAAGAATCAAAATGTTGTTTTAATATTTTATCAACACCAGAAGGTAAACTGGGAAAAGGGCCTGAAGGCCTTGATATTTTATTTACTAATTGTAAATAAAAGCATCTAGGACAATCCTCTAAAAGATTTAAAGATGATGGTGATAGTTTATACATAGTTTTATTAAAATTTTGTATATTTATATAGTTTCGGAAATCTTTCGGTAAATAAGACAAACGGCATACAAAAGTTTATAAATTACGGAAGATTTTCAATAAATACTGCGAAAACTTATTAAATACCTATTGCAGTTATAATCCAATGAATGAAAACACGATTGTATCGCAAAAATTAGATTTTGTGGATGTCGATATGGGTTCCCTTAGCAATAAGGATATTATAAAAAAATTAAATGGACTAAGTAGGCTTCCCGAAAACTTTAATGAAGCTCCTTTATTAGCTTTGCTTAATAATAAAAATGAAAACATAAGACTATTAGCCGTTAAGAATTTAGCTAAGTTAAAAAGATTTAGTTTACTAAATACTTATGTAGGGATTATTATATCTGATATAAGTTCCGATGTAAGAAGAGAAGCCGTGTCAGCTATAGGCAGATTAAGAAATGAGCATGCCAAATCAGTTCTAATTAAATTATTAAAGGATAAAGATCCAGAAATCATTTTACAAGCTATAAGGGGGCTATTAGTTTTTAAGGGCAACATTTCCATAAGGAAAACTTTACTTAACCTTAAAAAACATCCCAATGAAATCATTCAAGAAGTAATAAAAAAAGAATTTTATAACAATTCCTCAAATAAACCAGATTTAAACCATAATTCTTCTCCAGATTTTCTTAAAAATACTGTTATTCATGGAGATGTTAGAACGATACTCAAACAGGTAAAAAATGATTCCGTCCATCTGACTTTTACTTCACCCCCTTATTATAATGCTAGAGATTACTCCATATATGCAAGTTACAAAGAATATTTGGGATTTCTTGAAGAAGTTTTTAAAGAAGTTTATAGAATTACAAAAGAAGGACGTTTTTTCTTATTAAATACCTCGCCGATTATTATCCCTCGCGCCGGTAGACAATATTCGAGTAAGAGATATCCGATCCCTTACGATATTCATCCGTTACTGATTAAAATGGGTTGGGAGTTTATCGACGATATTATTTGGTTAAAACCAGAGGCAAGTGCAAAAAATAGAAATGCTGGTTTCTTACAGCATAGAAAACCATTAGCATATAAACCTAATGCTTGTACTGAATGCGTAATGGTTTATAGGAAAAAAACCGATAAACTAATTGACTGGAATATAAAACAATATTCGAAAGACATAGTAGAAAAAAGTAAGATAAACGGAGATTTTGAATCTTCTAATGTTTGGAACATTGACCCTGTATTTGATAAAACTCATAGTGCGGTCTTTCCTATAGAATTGTGCAATAAGATCATAAAGTTTTATTCATTTAAAGGGGATTTAGTATTCGATCCTTTTGCAGGAAGCGGAACACTTGGCGTATCTGCAATAGGGCTTGACAGACATTTCTTTTTAACTGAACTAAACAAAGAGTATTTTGATAGGATTCAAGAGAATATTGCCCAAACTAAAATATTCTCTAAAAATTTGATTAAGCCAAGATTTATAAATATCGAGGAGTTCAAGAAGCTATCCCGAAATGACAAAAATATTAAGTAACCGAATTACAAAAAATGTAATAAAAAAATTGTTGGCTGGACAAGATTATAGAATAGAAATCGTTAATCAAATTAATGAAGACTTCTTAAGATATGTAATTGATTTTTTTAAGAAAGTTGTCAGTGCTAAACTAAAGAATAAGGGTATCACACTAGATTGGTACCGAAAGGAGTTTTTATCAGATAAGCTAAATTCTGAAGATCTTGCAATTAATTCTGGTTTGAATAAGAAGACTATTTCTAACATGTATAATTCTGCAACTAGAGAGATAGTACTTGAAGCATCTAAAGAACATTATGATATCCTCTATGGAACAATAAACGCTTTAATTAGTGGTGAACCTGAAGTAGATCTTACGCTAACTATTAAGTTTAAAGGAGTTAGTGTAGATTTATCAATTAGTGAAAGTTTAGTCGTCATTAATAACTTGGCTGTAAAAAGAGCAGCCTTGAGGGGAGGTTTATGGAGTGCAATCGGTAAAAGGGTAGAAGGTCCTTTAATGTTAACATTATGTAAATTATATAATCTCAACGCAAAAAATTTTAGTTTAAAAATAGAGGGTGGTGGAAAAGCAAGCTATGGAAATTTTGAAAGAGAGATAGATTTTTTCTTAAAAAATAAAGATGAAATTTATAAATGTGAGGTAAAATTAATGGGAAAGGGGAATCCCGAAAGCGCCGATGCCTTTATTGCTAGAGAAAGTAGAATCTTCATTGCCGATAAACTTTCAGATAAAAATAAAAATCAATTCGATAGTCTTGGAGCTCAGTGGGTTGAATTAAGATCTAAAGAGGGCTTTAGAAGATTTGAAAAAATATTGAAGAAACTAAAGATACCTTATTCCGAACTACCTAAAGATATCAACAAAAGAATAGACTGTATTCTTGATGAAATAATAAAGAAAGACAATTAGTATTTCTGATTATCATTTTACATACCTAATTAGCTTGCATGATTAAAATTAAAGAAGAAAATATTTAAAGGTTCGTATAACCCTTCTTTAACTTATCAATCTCAATCTTCTTCATAATGGCTTCAAAAAGAACTTTATCCCTTTTAGCTAATTTGTTTAGTGTTTTAGCAAGATAGTCGCTTAGCTCATAGTTTGTCATTCTCTATCAACTTCCTTAGTTCAGCAATAGTGTTAAATTTATGGTACTTCCCTTCCCTTATTTTTGCAAGTTTCTTGAGATAGCTAGGTTTGACTTTTCGATTGTCAAATTCGTCCCCTATCTGGGATTCCATATAAAGTTCTATTTGTTTGCTCATGCTTATCCCGTGCTCCTTGCAAAACTTGGAAAACTTACCATACACTTCTTCCTGAACGTTGAAAGTTTTCAAAACCATAGTTAAATAACATTATTTAACATTATTTAAGCTTTTCTCTTTTTCAAGTTCAAGATTAATCATAAACTAGTAAAGGCAAAATTCTTTAAGAACTTTTCTTAGAAAAATCCGTAAATCTTCCGATTAATTAGTAATCCCACTAGGAACTATAAGCCTTTAAGATTTATAAAATTATGCTCTAAGAATTAAATTTTGTTTAATTCTTCTTTTACAGCTTTTAAAATTGGTTCAAAACAAGCTTCTTCAATAGAAATTACATCTTGCACATCTTTTATAGATGGAATATAACCTCTATAATTTATATTGTTTCTCAAGCTTTTTAGACTATTTAGGACCATAATAGGTCTCTTTGTATTAACTTTTAAAGTAAATAGTTCATTAATCATTTCAGTATGATGATCCTGTCCTATGACCTCTTTTCCCCTTATTAATAAAAGAGCATCACCAAGCATTCTAAAATTTTCATAAATCCTACTTACAATTGTTATTCCAGACTGGTTTGAAGGCTTTAATGTTTGTATAAAGTTTATTTCGATTTCTGCCGCCTGAACAATACTTCTTGCTTTAGCTTTGTCAGGTACTCTTTGTCTTATCATGGTCTAACCTCTAAAAATCCATCCAATACAATGCCATTGGCAATGTTTGCAAATAAATTTAAATCTATTTTATTTCTTGAAAATACATGAATATTTGCCTTTATATTTTGCCTATATCCCAATTCCTTTATTATAATTTCAAATATCTCTAAAGGTTTATTATCCAAAACTTCTACAGCTATGTCTAAATCACTATCCTTAATATCATCTCCCCACCTAAAACTTCCAAATAAAACAATGCATTTTGCGTTAGGTAAGCTCTTTTTAATCACATCCAATATTGGACTTTCATAAATTAATCTTAAGTTGAAAGGTATCTTTCTGGTTTTAAAATATGGGTGCTGAGGATTAGATTTTATTCTCCACAATTTGCCAATTATGCTAATTTTTAAAAATCCATCTTTTTCTAGTTCAGATACCACTAAATTCGCAGTAGTTTTGCTTATATCTGTTGCTTTACAAACATCATTCAAAGAAAATTCCTCTTGAGGATATGCAAAGAACCAAGCATGAACTTTATCATAAGCTCTTTCCAATTTTGGAATTTCAGTTCCACTAATCTTTTTTGTTTTAAGCATCTAAATAGTAACTCATAAGACTATTTAAGCTTTTCTATTACCATATGGTTCTTAAAAAAGTTTAATGGTTTTATAAAAATTCTTTAAGAAGTTTTCTTTTTTATTGGGAAGTTTCAGAAGATTTTTTATCTTCATATCTTTTAAGAATTCTTTCTAAACTGGCTATCCTGTTTTTTCTTATGGTCAATCTCTTTTCTGTCAAGAAAGGAGGTTTATCTTTATAATTAGGAGCAACATTAGAAACAATTACCCTATCTTCAGCTACACTAAATATATAGCTGGTTATAGGACAAGGATTATCTATAGAAGCCTCAGATTTTTTATAGTAGACTCTTACAATGTCTCCTACACTTAATACTGTAAGACCTCTGTCTGTATGAGAAACTTCTTCAATTATTAATTCTGGTTGCATAAAATTGTAATAAATAGTCTATTTATAAAACTTTCACTACTACTATTATTATTAGATAAGTTTAAAAACAGTCAGAAAATTTTTCATCTATGCAAAGATTAAGAAAATTTCATGAAGCATATCTTGCTGCAAGACTGGATTCTATAGCCTGGCAGATAGAGGACTATGATTCCAAAGAATTGGTTCAATTAAGAAAGGGTCTTGAAAACAGGTTTGACAAGTCTGGAGCATTATCCTGCCTTATAACTTTGGATGACGCTATTGAAACTTATTTTGCAAAGTTTACTAAAAGCCATGACTCAAGATTGGATACTATAAAAGGAATAACTTCGCTGTTAGAAAAGCTTCAATATCACTCAGTAAATTTATTGATTTTCAATTCAATAATAGAAAAATACTACGTTGAAAATACAATTTATGGTGTGGAAAAAGAAAAAAAGGTTATTAAGGGTAAAAATAAAGTGCATAGAAAATCCAAGAGAATTCCTTATGTAAGGTCTTTCTGATTATCCCCTGATAAAGTTCCAAATCATTCCTAGCCCATAAGAAAGATGCACCAAAGGATAAATAATCAATATCATAGGATACTCCAATATTGCTAAATTTTTAATCATTTGAAAAGTTCCAAACAATAACACAAGTGCAATATACAATGCCAAAGGATACAGCATTAAATTTCCAAGCTGGTAGTGTATCAACGGCAATAATATTAAATAAATAAGAAACATTGATGGAACAAATATTACTGGATTTATTTCAGCAAAAGGAGTCTTGTTTATTCTTTCTTTCTTCAATCTCACATATCCATACTTGAAAAACTGCTTCAAGAATCCTTTCAAGTCTGCTCTTCTTCTGTGGTAGATTATTATTTCTGGGTTGTAAGCCAGTTTAAATCCAGCTTTCTTGACTCTGTAATAGAATTCTGGATCTTCTCCAGGATAAAGTCTTGGATCAAACCCTTTTATCTTCTTGAAAACTTCTTTCTTAACTATGCAGTTTGCTGAAGTTAAATTAAATTCATCTACATTCAAATCTAGATTTCCTTTTTTGTATCTTGAGCTCATTTTGAAGGTTGCAAACCATGATTCAAATACATATCCGCATGATCTTGCAAAATATCCATCATCTTTTGGAGTTAGCTGAGGTCCTCCAACCAAATCTACCTCTTTATGTTCATTAAAAAACTTCTCAGCATTCTTCAGATAATCATTGTCAAGTACAGCATCATCATCCACAAACACCAAGTATTTCCCTTTTGCTTTTTTTATTCCATAATTCCTGTTTTCAGAAGGATTTAATCCATATTTAATAATGACTTCATATTCTTTCTTGTTATAATTTAATTTCTTCAGGCTTTCCTTTATCTCGCATTTCCTGTCAGGAGCTACAGGCACAATTATAGAAAATTTTACCATTTTAAAGTACCCAGATTAAGCTTGAAAAGAATAACTGTATTAATATCATGAAAAAAGTTATTTGTTTTTCAGTAAATTTTCCAGTTCTTGAAAATATATGCGGAATTGAATAAATTTTGTCTCCATGCCAGCTCATTATCTTCCCGTTTTTGTAAAATCCATAGCTTTTTGCGTTAAATTTAGCTCTTGCCTTCAAAACAAACTCAATAAAGAATGGAATTGATGCAATCAATGCAGCTTTCTCAATGTTTCCAACTATTGCAATAGAAACTATTACAGCACCTAAAAAATAAGTAAGTGAATCTCCGGGCATTATTTTTGCAGGATACTTGTTATAGTAATAAAATGCCAATAAACTTGCAAAGGCTATTGCTCCAATTGCTGCAGCAGAATATCTTCCGGCAGAATATGCATAGATGCTAAGCATTCCAGTATAGACTAATCCCATTCCAGCCTCCATTCCATTAAATCCTCCTAGAATGTTCACCATGTTTGCAGCCCCAACAATTCCTATCGGAACAAAAAGCAGAGGATACATCAATCCAACATCAATTTTTCCTAGAATTGGAAAGGTCATAACAGTATGCCCTGCATTTATCACAACCAAAGGAACTGCAGTAAGTATTGTAAGTAAAGGCTTTTGCCACTGCCTTAATCCAACAGATTCACCTATGTGCTTATTGACTATTAAGTCATCTAAAAATCCTACAAATGTAATCAATATTATTGTAGTTGTCGCAGCAAACATTATTATCAACGAATTTGTAGTCTGGTAATAAAAAGTCTGCACAAAAACATACACCATCAATCCTGCAAGCATTCCAGCCAAAGCTGCCACGCCTCCAGAAGCCACAATTAAAGGTTTATTTTTCTTGTTCTGGTCTGCAGAAACCAAGTCAACTTTCTTCAAGTATCTAATCCATAAAGGAGTTGACAAAAAAGTCACGATAAATGCTATCAATGGTCCTAGATACAAGAATATTTGCATAAAATCTTTAAAAAAAGTCCATTTAAATATGTTGTGAACTTAATTGGGAAGTGTCAATCTGATGTCAGGATACTGCGTTTCCAGATATTCTGGCTTGAATTTAGTATATCTTGTGTCTGCTTCCCATATCTTTAATGGTCCTATCAATCTTCCTTGGTAGATTGCCAAGGGCATGTTTGAAGAATCTTCATAAACTGTCTTGAATCCTGGCAAGTCTTTTCCTAAAAGATACATCTGTCCGAATAATGTCCTGTAAACTCTTGGTGATACAAATATTGCTGCTCCAAAAAAGTCTCCTTTTGTAGTTGTTGTGAAAGTTGGGATTATCCTCAAGCAGCCAGACATGAAATCTTCTCCGTCAAACCTGTATTCTACATTGTTGAAAAACACGCATTGCAATGGTACTAAATGTTGTTTGTCTTGGAATGCAATAACAGCATCAACTCTGTTAAATTTGCCTGTGAAAATTCTTGTGTCTGCTGTCATGTTACCAACATGCACTATAAATCCTATCACGCCCGAAGCTCTTCCAGGAAATACGGTTCCTTTATATTTATAAGTTTCATCCAGTGTAACTCCGCCCTGATATATTAAAAGAGTTTCATTTTTTGTTGCCTGTGTTTGCTTTGGATCAAGACTAAAAGTCCCTATAGTTGAAAATCTGTCATAGTTCTCGTCGCTACCAATGCTTGAATATGCCCCATATTTTCCAATTTCATCTGCTACCATGAGCAAATATGTTGCGTTATGCGCCTTCATGAATTCCAAGGCTTCATTCGAATCTTGCGCTGTAAGTAAATGTCTTCCGCTTAGATAGTTCCAGTAGATGAAGAAGTTTCCTCCGTCAGTTACTGTAGCTCTTTCAAATCCAGACTGCACCCAGTATCCATAGTCCCACCAGTGCGCAAAAACTGCATCCTTTGGTGTGTTTTCTCTTGCCCATTTCCCAGCCTGCTGCCATTGCTGGTTGTACCATGGATAAATAGATTTAGCCTGTTGGTAGCTTGAATCAGCCTGCACCAAAACAATGCCTTTTGAAAAACTGAAAGGGCTTATTAATAAAAATACAAGCAAAAATATAAGTGCATATCTTAATATTTTATTGTTCAATGCCTTGAAGTAGTCAAATGCAAACACGACAAAGAAAGCAGCCAATGGAGCAGTCACTAATGAAAACTCAAACATCAATCTTATTGCCGATGTTGCAGCAATTATCTTTATGAAGAACCAGATGAATACAAAAGAGTAATCTATATTAAGGTTATTTTCAATATCTTTAAACAATTCTCTGTTCTTGTAGAAGGTTCTTAAATATCCATAGCTCAATGTTCCAAAAAAAAGAAGTATGCTTCCATAGAAAAGGAAATGCGCTATTCCAGTCTCTCCGTTGAGTTTTGTATTAGGAGAGTATCTTGAAAATACATAACCAAAAATGAACAATGCGTAAATTATTGTTAATTTCCATGAAGCTTTAAGTTTCTTCACAGTATTGTAAAATAATGCTATTGAACCAAAGATAAAAAAGTATACATAAAGTTTACCCATCTCGCTCATCCAGTCAACAACAAACGGCTTCCTGTTTTCAGCAACAGTTAAGCTCCATCTGCTCTGACCGTAAGCCTCAAAAAGATGATGGTAAACTTCGAAAAACATATCAATGAAGAATTTCGAGCCAAGTATGAAGTAAAGAATTACTGTGCTTATCAAAACTGTTACTATCAATGCAATTATTCCTTTAGGCAATGAATTTGAAATCTTCTCACTTAGTTTCACAACCTTAAATTCAAATAAAATCATGTAAATTGTTGCTAAAGCTAAAGCGGCAAAAGCTGTTAAAGATGGTGCAGCAGATAAGAAAGGTCTTATTCCGTAGTCTGTCAAAAATTGCCAGTAGATTATGAAAGGCAGTATCCATGCAAGGTATGTATAGTAATCTTGTTTCTTGAACTTGTCAAATAATATTTTTACTATGTTGAACGCTCCAAATATGAACAGTATGAAATTTGCATTTCCTGCAGTTTCCATAGCAGCTACAGTTATTATTCCTGCAAAAGCTGCTAAAATTATTGACTTCAATAAATTGTCTGTTTTTGTTGATATGAAATAAAAGTAGAACGCCATTATCATTAGCATTACTGCAAGTATGTCATGATCTGTGCTTCCTGCAGTGCTTCTGAAGATGAAAGTTGGCAAAATATTGATAAATAAAACGCTCAACAATCCAGTTTTCCAGTCAAATAATTTCCTCATCAATAAAAACATGAATATTGAAAGGGTAATCATAGCAATCAATGGATAAATTATGTCAACATATTCTACAGTCAATGAAGGATTGAAGACATGTAAGAACTTCCACAGATAAGCTACGAAATAAGATGTAAAGACTCCAATCCCAGTTAAGTCAGCTCCAATTGGATAGAATCTCATCTGGTCAACTTTGAACAAAGTTCCATGCTCTGCAATATACTGCGCATATCTTAAGAATAATGTTGAATCCAGCTCAGCAGTTATATATTTTCCTGTTGTAGAATCTTTCAACGTCCCAATGTTCTGTGTTCTTATGTTGAAACCATACCAGATTATTATTGCTAATATAAAAAAGACTAGGTAAACTTTATAGTTCTTGATAAAAGATATTAATTTCTCTTTCCTTTTATTCAACACATCATCCATTTTTTTCTAAAAAATTCCCATTAAATATGTTATGAACTTAATTCGGCAATGTCAGTCTCACGTCAGGATACTGAGTTTCCAGATATTCTGGCTTGAAAGCTACTCCTCTTGTGTCTGCTTCCCATATTTTTAGTGGACCAATCAATCTTCCTTGGTAGATTGCCAATGGCATGTTGTTTGAATCTTCATATACTGTTTTAAATCCAGGCAAGTCCTTTTCTAAAAGATACATCTGGCCAAATACAGTCCTGTATACTCTTGGCGATACAAATATTGCTGCTCCAAATCCATCTCCTTGTGTATTGCTTACAAAAGTTGGTATTATTCTCAAGCAGGCAGGCATGAAATCTTCACCATCAAATCTTAATTCTACATTATTGAAAAACACGCATTGCAATGGAACAAGATATTGCTGGTTCTGGAAATAAATTACTGCATCAACTCTGTTGAAGTTTGCTGTAAAAGATTGTTCATTAGGCGTCAAGTTCCCAAGATGAACTATAAATCCAATTACTCCTGCCGCGCCTCCAGGCAATACAGTGCCTTTGTAGTTGAAAGTTTCGTCTAGAGTAACGCCTCCAGTATAAATTAGCAAAGTTTCATTTCTTGTTTCCTGTCTCTGCTTCGGATCAAGGCCAAAAGTTCCTATGGTTGAAAATCTGTCATAGTTCTCGTCGCTTCCAATGCTTGCATAGGCTCCATATTTTCCAATTTCATCAGAAATCATAAGAAGATAAGTTGCATTGTGAGCTTTCATGAATTCCAATGCTTCATCTGGACTCTGAGCAGTTAACAAATGTCTTCCGCTTAGATAGTTCCAGTAGATGAAAAAATTTCCTCCGTCAGTTACTGTAGCTCTTTCAAATCCTGATTGAACCCAATATCCATAGTCCCACCAATGTGCAAACACTGCATCTTTTGGAGTGTTTTCTCTTGCCCATTTTCCAGCCTGCTGCCATTGCTGGTTGTAAGATGGATAAATAAACTTGGCCTGCTGAGAGCTTGATTCAGCCTGCACAGGTATTATCCCTTTTGAAAAAGAAATTTTTCCAAGTGAAATGCTGATTGGATTGATAAGTAAGAATACTAATATCACTAATGACGCAATTCTTGCAAATTTGTTTGCTTTTATATAATGAACGGCAGAAAATAGTATGCCAAAAAATATCAAAGCCATAATAATCTGTACTTTAAATGCAAATGCTGCAAACAATACTATTCCTAAAAGAAAAGATAATGCACTCATCAAGTAGTAATTTGCATTTTCATTTTTCTTTATTTCATCCCATGCATAAATGGCAAAGAATGCTGCCAATGGCGCAGTCACAAGTGAAAACTCGAACATAAGCCTTATTGCAGATGTTGCAGCAATTATCTTTATGAAGAACCAGATAAATATAAATGCATAGTCAATGTTTAAGTTTGATTCAATATCTTTAAACAATTCTCTGTTTTTGTAGAAAGTTCTCAAATATCCATAACTCAATGTTCCAAAAAGAAGTATCAATCCACCATAGAAAAGGAATTGCGCTATTCCAGTCTCTCCATTAAGCTTAGTATCAGGAGAATATCTTGAAAATACATATCCCAAAATGAACAATCCGTAAACCAAAGTAAGCTTCCATGCTCCTTTAAGCTTGCTCACCATCTTGTGAAATAAAGCTATTGATCCAAAAATAAAGAAATAGACATACACTTTCCCCATCTGGCTCATCCAGTCAACTACAAAAGGCTTTCTGTTTTCTGCAACAGTCAAGCTCCATCTTGTCTGTGAATATGCCTTGAATAAATGATTGTAAACTTCTGTAAACCTATCAACAATAAACTGGCTTCCAAACAATATATACATCAGTATCCCAACAATCAATAAAGCTATTATCAAAGACAATAATCCTTTTGGTACAAGATTCATTATTTTTTCATTGAGTTTTGTTAGTTTAACTTCAAATACTAGGAAATAAACTGTTGCCAATGCAAGCGCAAAGAAAGCAACAGCAGAGGTAGCTGCAAATAAGAAAGGTCTTATTCCGTAGTCTGTCAAAAACTGCCAGTAGATTATGAAAGGCAGAATCCATGCAAGATATGTATAATAGTCTTGTTTTCTGAATTTGTCAAATAATATTTTTACTATGTTGAACGCTCCAAATATGAACAGTATGAAGTTTGCATTTCCTGCAGTTTCTCTTGCAGCTGCCGTAATTACTCCTGCAAAAGCTGCTAGAAATAAAGACTTCCATAAATTATCTGTTTTTGTTGATATGAAATAAAAGTAGAATGCCATTATCATCAACATTACTGCAAGTATGTCGTGGTCTGTGCTTCCTGCCGTGCTTCTAAATATAAAAGATGGTAAAATATTGATAAAAATTACGCTCAGCAATCCAGTTCTCCAGTCAAATAATTTTCTCATCAATAAAAACAAGAATATTGAAAGAATTATCATTGATATTATAGGATAAATTACGTCAACATATTCAACAGTCAATGAAGAATTGAAAACGTGCAAAAATTTCCACAGATAAGCTACAAAATAAGATGTAAAAACTCCAGTTCCTGTCAAGTCAGCTCCAATTGGATAGAACCTCATTGGATCAACTTTGAATAAAGTCCCATGCTCTGCAATATACTGCGCATATCTTAAGAATAATGTTGAATCTAGCTCAGCAGTTATATATTTTCCTGTTGTTGGATCCTTCAACGCTTCAATGTTTGCTGCCCTTATACTCCAGCCGTACAATATGATTCCTGCTAAGATAACAAAGACTAGGTAAACTTTGTAGTTCTTGATAAAAGATATTAATTTCTCTTTCCTTTTATTCAACACATCATCCATTTTTTTCTAAAAAAATGCTGGGGTTATGTAAACTTCCATCAAAGCTGCCACGAACAGTGCAAAAAATGCCAGCACTATTAGGTCTACAGAATCAATGAGTATTCTTTTAAACTTTTCTGTTCCAAAATCATGCCTTACAACAGCCACAGAAATAATTCCACCTGCCAAAGCCCCTATGAAGTATGCTAAAATCTCAGGTATGCCATGTATGAAGTATCTTGCAAATCCCAATGAAAAAATGTGAAAATAACCTCCAACTTTAGTTAATCCTACAGTTGCTGCATACTCTCCAAAATTGTTT
>DATDVR010000003.1:0-28221 GCA_035289925.1 Candidatus Nanoarchaeia archaeon
AAAAAGGATTTTACAGGAAGATTATGAAAAAACATTGGAGGACAAGGACTTATCATAGAAGAGAAATAAGCGAGTCTTTGTTTGGTGCAACCAAACAAAAGTATGGAGCTAGCGTTAGCTCCAGATTAATTCAAACACAGAGATCAGACATTTACTTGAGAGGAATTATCCACAATTCTTTTTTGTTGAAAATAGAGATTTTCAACTAGACCCTAGGTGTTTGTCTTATACAATATAAACATATAATCTTCAATTAAGGATGCGGTTTACGTTTTAATTACGATTATCATGTAAAATTTACTAAATAAATGAGTCATTTTTCAATTTTTTATAGTAAAAGCTCATAAAAAATATTGACATATTCTTTGTATGAATAATATATTAACAATAAAGGATCCTATAAATAAAATTGTTTATTTATCTCATGAGAGATGGCTACATATTATAATAGAACATCCTGAACTAACAAATAGAATTCAGGACATAGAATCAACAGTAACAAACCCTAATTTTACTAGAGAAAGCAAGCGAGACAAAAAGGTTTTATATTATTATAAATACAATAAAATGCAAGCAAAATATCTGCTTGTTGCAGTAAAATATTTAAATGGGAAAGGTTTTATTATAACAGCCTTTAATGTGAGGAAAATAAAATGAAAGAAAAACTGTTTATACATTATGATGATGAAGGTGATTTTCTAGAGTTTAGAATAGGAAGTCCAAAAGAAGCTTATTTTGAAGAAGTTGAAGAGGATGTATTTCAAAGATGTGACGAAAAGACTAATGAAGTAAAAGGTTTTGCAATATTTAACTTCAAGAAAAGAACGGAAAATCTGAAAGACATCGCTTTTTCTTTGCCATTTAAGATACAAATAAATTAAGTTTGAAAAGCTTTTTATACTTAACTTATAACCTAAAAATATGTTTAAGATTAATAGAGAAAAAGGAACTACTTATTTAGAAGGAGTTATAGGACAATATAAACTGACTTTTATGCTTCCGCCTGCTAAAAGACAAACTCCACAAGAAGTATGGAGAGATATAAGCCTTCAAGAACAGGAAGATTATCTTAAGAATGGACAATTACATAAAAAAATGCCAACACCCCGTGATCTTTTTTTAATAATAGAAACAGAGCAACCTCTAGCTAATGGAAGTGATATAATTGGACTTTCCTTATTAGGGGGAGGCCCTTATTTTAGTTCAATTCTAAGAGATGGTTATATCCCAGAGCTTTATTCTGAATATTATGCTTTTATACACCAGATAGGAATGCCTCCTAAAAAATTTGATATAAACTCTAAAGAAGAAATAATAAGAGTTATTGAGACTTTAATCAATTTTCAGATACAAGAAGAATTTTCCAATGAATACGCACTTTGTTAACATAGGATACTCAACAGTTAGTTTTTTAAACCTATAATTCTAGAATTTTAATATGTTCCCTGGGATGAATAAGAAAGTAATGGAACAGGCTATGAAGAAGCTTGGAATGAAGCAGGAAGAGATAGAAGCAACTGAAGTAATAATAAAAACAACTTCCAAAGACTATGTGATAAGAAATCCTCAGGTTTCTAAGATAAACATGATGGGACAAGAAACTTTGCAAGTAGTAGGAAAGATGGAAGAAATGGAATCTTTTTCTGAAGATGATGTAAAGACTGTAATGAATCAGACAAACAAGAAAGAAGAGGAAGTTAAAGCTAAATTAAAGGAAAATAATGGTGATATTGCCAAAACCATCATTGATTTGAGCTAATTTCTCACAAAAACCTTTATTAATATGGATAACCTCCATAATATATGCAGACTTTCCTTAACCTGATAGAAGAGGCTAACAAGGCTTTCCTGACTGCAGATCATCTAGCTTTTGTCACATATCCTATTGTAAATGACAATAAAATGTTCATTTTGATAGTTGAGAACCTGTTTAAAGCAGCTTCAAAAGGCATGGAGGCCATAATTTACTATGATAGATTATACAAGAGAATATCTCCAATAAACAACGACTTTGGATCTCATCTGCAAGTTTTCAAGGACAAATGCATGCCTCGCTACGGAATAGACAGAAGTAATTTTTTATTGATTCAAGACCTAAAAATGCTTATTGATGAAAGAAAAAAAGCTCCAATGGAATTCAGCAGAAGAGAGCATTATGTCATAGCAGACCATGATTTTAGGATTAAAACCATAAATTTAAATAAGGTCAAGAACTATATCAATCAAACAAAGATGTTCATTGACAAACTAAATAGCATAAAAAACAGGGTTACTGGAAAAATTTCTTGAGAAATGTTAAAAAATGTTAGAAGACATAGATGAAAATAGCCGCGAGGAACTGAAAAGGGCAGATCATCTACTTTATGTCAGCTTGAAATATACAAGAACAGCAGATGTTATAAAAAATACAATAAAAAGATTGATTTCTGCATACAACTTTGCAATATTTGACGCATTGACTTACTTAAAGAAAAAAAAGAAGATAAAAGAAATCCCTGTTGTTCCAAACTTAAGAGCTGAAGCTTTGCAGAAACTTCTTCCTGCTTTTAAGAACGACATAAAATTCTATTTTTTATTAAAAGAAATAGACAAGGCAGAATACAGCAAAAAAGAAGAATATAGGAAGAATGTTGCTCTGCTTGCACACATTGGGCATGGGGAAGTCATGGAAGTTTCTACAGCTGTACTGAAAGAGTATTATGAAAGGACAGTTGCCTTTGTTGAGACCATAGATGTGATGATGAAAAAATAATTAACTTAGCAAGCGTTGTCTATTAGATATATCGCGTATTCTTAATAATCCTTCTAGGTGTTTTTCTTCTTCTTTTCTTCTTCTTGTACAAAGTGTTGCAAGGTCTCTTCCTTTAAGAGTCATAATCTCTTCGCTATCACTGTCGGCGATCCATACCTGTTCATAATAATTATGGGCAATCAAATTACTAGAGGGGCTTGAGGCCAGCGACTCTTCTCTAAAATCTTTTGCCAGAATTTCTATCTTATGCCCTGGTTTAATAGCATAAATCCTAAAGGGAAGTCTAAACATATAATGGGGGCAATCTCTCTTCCATGATTCTGCTGATGCTAAGGTCAAAACCGTTAGGTGCCTGAAAGGTCTTACAGCTACATCAGTAACAACAAAACTTTTGTAATCAGAAGGTTCGGGCATGCTTTTTTAAGAGTAAAATAAGTTTATAAAACTTTGGCAAAGTAGACTTCTGAAGGACGCAATGGTGGAATATGGATAACATATAATAGTAGAAGATAGTTACCAAACCTTTAAAAATTCACAGTATATAGCAATTACATGCCAAAAATAATAGGTATAACTGGTTCTAAGGGAGGAGTTGGAAAAACTTCAACTGCACTAAACCTTGGAGTAGCCTTAACCCAGTTAGGAAAAGACGTGACGATAGTTGATGCTAATTTGCATACGCCGCATATTGGGATTCATTTGGGAGCGTCGCAAGTTCCAATACACCTAAATCATGTTCTCAATGGAAAGCATCATGTTTCTGAAGCTGTCTATAAACACAAATCTGGCTTGAAAATAATTCCTGCTTCATTAAGCTTCAAGGATTCTGAAAGTTCATTGGACAATCTAAGAGAGCATCTGCAACAGCTTGAATCTGAATATGTCTTGATTGATTCTGCTGCCGGCATGCATAAAAATGCAATAAACGTGATAAAAGCTTCTGATGAAATATTTGTCGTGACAAATCCCGAGTTACCAGCAGTTTCAGACGCATTAAAGACAGTAAGCATTGCAAAAGGATTTAGGAAGAAAATAAATGGAGTAATAGTCACAAGATCTGGGAACAAAGAGGATTTGGATAATTCTAATATTGAAGCCATATTAGGAAGCAAAGTAATTGCTAATATTCCTGAAGACAAGAATTTTAGAAAAGCATTAAGGAAAAGAGAGCCTCTAATATTGACACATCCAGAATCAGAATCAAGCATTGCTTACAAGAAACTAGCTAGTGAGATGACTGGAATAAAATTTAAGCATGGCAAAAGCTGGCTGAGAAGAATATTTGGATTGTAAATTCAAAAAGCTTAAATACTGACAAAATTGACAATTACTAAAATGACACGAGTTGATTTAGTTCATTGATGTAATCTTACAAGATTTTATTAGTTCTAACTTTTTCAATCAACGTATGGCTCTCGTAGTTGAATGGTACAATTTGGGCCTGTGGAGCCTGAGGCGGGAGTTCGATTCTCCCCGAGAGCCCTCAATAATCAAGAGGTTAAAATGGATTTAATAAGAGCAAAAGGGACAAAGGAACTTATGCCAGAAGAGAAAATCAAGATAGTCAGAATAATGAACCTGATAAAAAAGACGTTTGAAAAATACGGCTTCAGCCCGATGGATACGCCAATAATCCAGAGATATGATGTTCTGGCTTCAAAATATGCTGGAGGAGCTGAAATACTCAAAGAAACTTTCAAGCTTAAAGACCAAGGCAATAGAGAACTAGCATTGAGATATGACTTGACTGTTCCAATGGCAATTGCTATAGCATTGAATCAAAATATTAAACTGCCTCTCAAGAGATATGAAATTGGAAGAGTCTACAGAGATGGACCTGTTGAAAAGGCAAGAGTAAGGGAATTTTACCAATGTGACGCAGATGTCATAGGAAGCAAAAGCTTAGTTTCAGATGCAGAATTATTAAAAATTTACAAAGAAGTCTTTGATGAACTGAAAATTAAAGTAGAAATCAAGGTAAATTCTATAAAATTATTGAACGAGATAATCTATTATGCAGGATTAAGCGGAAAGGAAGAGAAAGCAATATTGATAATTGACAAGCTTGAGAAATTTGGCGCTGAACAAGTAAAAAAAGAGCTTAAAGAAATAGCAAATGAAGAGCAGATAAAAAGATTGTTAAACGTTCTTGAAATAAAGGGGAGTAATACTGAAAAAATTGAAAAAATAAAGAACATTTTAGGCAACACAGTAGGGATAAACGAGATTGAAGAGCTTGAAAGATACTGCAAATCAATGAAAGTTAACTTTGTTTTTGATGTTTCACTGGCAAGAGGACTTTCTTATTACACTGGGCCAGTATTTGAAGTCTTTACAAAAGGAGAAAGAGCTTCGTTAGGTGGTGGCGGGAGATATGACGAGATGGTTGGAAACTTAATAGGAAAGGGAGAGTATCCTGCAACAGGAATTTCATTTGGATTATACAGGATAATGCAATTGATGAAAGATGATGGAACAAAAACCGTCACAAAAGTTTATATCATACCTATAAAACAATTAGAAAAATCTTTGACATTGACAAACTACATAAGAGATTCTGGAATAAATGCAGATATTGACACTAATGAGAGGGCAATAAGCAAGAACTTGGATTATGCAAGCAAGCTAGGGATTCCTTACGTTATTTTTGTTGGTGAAAATGAGATAAAAGCAAAGAAATTCAAATTAAGAAACATGAAGACAGGAAAAGAGGAAATGCTCAAGAAAGAAGACATCATCAAAAAGCTTAAATAAACAAAAATTACAAGATTAAAATGCCGAAAAAAGAAGATTATACTTTTATAAGAAAAAATCCAGAATATTTTTTTAAATTTTTTGTTAATAATAGTGTTATTGGAAACATAAAAAAATTAAGTGAGTGGAAAAAGGCAAAAAAAGAACTATCGGACTTTCTTGAAAATGGAGGAGTTCTTGGGGTTGACGTTGGTAAATGCGAGTGCATTACAAAAGTAAATGGTAAATACATAGCAATTGAACAAAATACAGCGCTTTCTCAGACTAAATTAATCAAAAATAAAGACAAAGTTAAGTACGAGGTTAGCGACAACTGGGATTACCTTCCAAAGGACAAAATAAGAGCTAGACAGGAATTTAAAGACTTAAATGAAGTTTTATTATATCTAAGAGTCAATCTTGGTATTGGTATAGAAACAAGAGTTATAGATTTGCTTTATAAAAAAACAGTGGAAAGAAAAGATGGCGTGCCTTCCTTTTGGTAAAAAATGAAACCTGACTGGTATGTATTGGCAGGAGGTCCTTGTTCTGGAAAGACAACTACTGTAAATGAGCTTAAAAAATTAGGCTTTCACATTATTCCTGAAGCGGCAACTACCTTGATGAAAGAAGGAACTGTAAGGAAAGATGAAAATAACTTCACTAAAAAGGTACTTAAGAAAAATATCGAGAATGAAAAAAATGCACCAAGAGATAAAGTAGTTTTCTTTGAAAGAGCTGTTCCAGACTGCATTGGATATAATTTGAACTATGATAAGACAACAGATGTTGAAACAGTCAGATTATGCATTGGCAGAGATTATAAGAGGATATTTTTTCTTGAACAAGTGCCTTACAAAAAGACAAGAAAAAGAATAGAAACTGAAGAAGAAGCAAAGAGGCTTAGCACATTCCTTTATATGGCATATAGGAACCTTGGATATGATATGGTTTTAGTGCCGAACATGGGAATTGAAGAAAGAATAAATTTAATTCTAGAAAAAATAAAATAATACTTTGCATTTTATATTGTCTTCTTTTCTAGTTTTGAACCAATAACCACAATGTTCAATATGTTGAGGACCGAAAGCAGAACCTTCAACAGTTTCATCAAAATAATTGTGTTCAAAAATTAATTCATTAATATCATTTTCTTTTAGAGATTGTTCTATATTCCATGGTGTAAAATAATAAAGATTACCTTCAAGTTTTATTTTTAATATTAACTCTTCACTGATTGGTACTGTATTTGTATTATACCTACGCCCAAGCATCAAAACATTCTCAAAAGTCCTACCAAAGGAATTCTTTCCTTCTAATGAAGCAATTTTACCAATAAGATTTAATTCCTTGTCTGTAATCTTCAAACTTTTTAAAAGAAACTCCAAGCCTTTTTCTTTAGAATCAAGTGCAACTTCAATAGGCATGTCAACAAGTAATTCATTCTAATATAAATACTTTATGAATTTAAAATAAAAAATTATTTGTGGAGCTCTATATCAACTCCGCCTGTCCATTTTGCAATCAGGTTGTACATGAAAGCAAATATTGCCCCAAAGATAAATCCCATTATTGCCCAGGTTATTATCAAGTAAATGACTCCTCCAATACCCAATGAACCAGCCATCATTTCTGTATTAACAGGTATCATGCTCCCTGCAATCCCAAACATTGTCACGGTAAACAAACCCATTATCAATCCCATGATTGCCATGAAGATTGCCTGGAACAATGCAAAGCTTAAAACTCCAATGCTTTTCAATTTCATTTCAATTCCTCCGGTTTTTTGTAGATAGTTATATTAATATCACCAAATGAGATTTCTTGCTCCAAGTCAACTTTCCTTTCATTTGATAAATGCAACAAAGGAATGAAAGCAGTTATGATGTCTTCCTTGCTGTTAGATGGAACCAATTCCTTGAAAGTTAGCTTCTGGCTCTTTGAAAACAAAGTGACAATCCTGTCGTAAACTTCCTTCATCAATGCAGAGATGTCAAACTTCTTTACAGGAAGCTCTGCATGCCTAACAATTTCCTCTCTTTTTTTTCTTATCAATCTTTTTTCTTCCACTTTCAAAGCCATAGTCAAGGCTTCCATCAAGTCATTCAAAGAAACTTTCCTCTTTCTCAACTGGGGAGTTTTTATCAATAAAGAAGGGACTTCCCGGTTGCCAATCATTACTGGATTATCATCTTCCAATAAATCTTCATCCTTGCTGAATAACATACTATCAAAATTAGCTATGTCTTCCTCAATTAATTTAGTTGTTTTGATGTTCAATAAAATTGCTGCTGCTAAAATAACTTTTCCTGAGATATGGAAGTTGTGTTGCTGAAGATCTTTTACAGCTGCCAAGTATCTTTCAGCTAATAAAGTTATGTCAATGCCCCAAGGATCCATCTGCTCGCTTTTAACTAGGTCATGAATAATGGTCTGCCAAGTGACCTCATCCTTATTGACTAACATGTCATAAATCTGGTCTTGCATGGCTATAAAGCAGCTAAATCATCTTTTAAAGGTTTGCTAGTTAATGTAACCATTTTAAAGTGGATACAAAAACGAAAGATTTAAATATTAATTATGGTTGAAAGTTATTAAGAGCTTAGGGGCTAATTATGGAAAAATCAAAAAAGAGAATTACAGCAAAAATTAAAGATACTATTGAGAGAATTTTAAAAGATGCCAAAGTATTAAGAGAAGATATGGAAAGTCTATACAAAATTCCTGATAACAGAAAGGCTCCTGGTGTATATGCCAGTAAAAATGATGTAAAGGCTATCTATTGTGGGGGGCAAGATATCTCTTTAGTATGCAAAGGCAGTGAAAAAAAGTTGAGATATGAAATGTCAATCAAATGGATGTCTCAAGAGCAGTATTTAGATAAAGATTAATTTCTACTTATTATCACCTCTTTTTTCCCAGGAAGGAGCTCGCAAGGGCTTTCTTCCGGGGTAATGTCTTATAGCGTGAGCAAAATTATTTAATTAGAAACCTTTAAAAAGGCTAAACTGGGCAGTTAAATTTAAATATCTGGTTTTGAGATGAAAAACCATGGCAATGGAAAAAGCAATATTAATACCGTGCAGAAAATGCCACATGAAAGTGCCTGTTGCAGAGCTTAGAGCTGACAAAATAGGAGATGGGTATGTGTGCTTCAACTGCCACAAGAAGCAGAACAATATAATACAGCAGGCTGTGAAGCAAAGAGAGCCTGTTACAAGGAAGGAAATGGAAGATCCTGACTTCATAACAAACTCTTACTGGTGCAACGCATGCGGACATCGCTTCAGGAGCAACATAAAATTTGATGAGAACAAGATGTGCCCTAACTGCGGCGACAAAGGCTACATTCAAAAAGAAAAGACAGCAAACAGAATACTAAGGGAGTCGAACACAAGATGGGAAGAATAAGGCCAACATCAGTCAAAAGGGCAACTGAAAAACTATTAAAATTATATCCTAATGTTTTTACAAGCAATTATGCAGAAAACAAGAAGAAAGTTCCTGAATATGCAGATGTAAAATCCAAGAAAATTCTTAATGTACTGGCTGGAAGCATCACAAGAGCAATTGTAATGAGCAAGAAAGTAAGGAAGCCAAGAGTGATGAAGGACCAGTTTAGGTTGCCAGATACTACAAAGCCTAGGATTCCTAGAAATCCAAGAAAGAAAAGAGAATAAACTTTCATTTTAACATGTCTGAAGTAATCAATAGAAGAAGCAGCATTATTAAAAAAGCATGCGAAACATTAGACTTCTACAAGAGATGGTCTGCAGGAATATTGGTAGACATTGACTGCTTTGATACCTTTCAGGGATATGGAAATCAGTATGATGAGTTCAACAAAATAATAAATTCATATTCTTTATTCTCAAGAAAATTAAAAAGAGAAGCAAAAACAAGCCATGGCAGCCTTGTAAAAAACAAACTAAATGAGCAGCTTGAAGAAGTTGTTGATGAAGTGAGAGAAATTACAAGAAAATATGGGAAAACAAGCAGGAAATTACCTTTTGTCAGAACCAAAAATGTTCTTGGCTAAATCTTCTATTTTCTTTCTATCTTGATTTGTCAATACATTTGGATCTTTGCCTTCAATCTTAGGCTTTTTAGAGACTGCGGATAAAAGTTCTTCATTTGTTTTTTTAACAACCTCTACTTTTTTAACAGGCTCTTCTGAAGATGAGTAAGCTTTTCTAGGATTAGCAAATTTAGAAAGCAAATCTGACGCTTCTTTTTGACTTTCTTTTGTTATGTTCAATGCTTCAGCCATTTTGTTAATCTATAATCATCAACAATCATATATAAATATTTCGGATTACGGCTTTTTAATCTTAACAGACTTATTAGCCTGTGAAAATGTGCTGTGAACCCTTTCTTCTATCATACTAAAAAGATTTCTTAGATTTAGATTATTGCTTCCTGGGTCTTCATTGAAATATTCTTTTATAATCCCGTTTTTCATAATTAAAAGAGAATAGCCGCTGCCCGTACAATCACTAAAATCACTTTTCAATGGCAAATCAAACAAACTTACTTCCTTGATTATTATCTCCAAATTTCCAAGATTATATTTATAAGAGCATGAATGAGATCCTTTACTAAGATTTTTATCTTCTTTATATTCTGCCTTAAAAGCCCATCTTGAAGGCTTTGCAGAAAGCAGATAATCATAAAGCTTAAGATACAGTTTAACTGATTTCTCTGCTTCGTGATTTTCCATATATTAGTTTCATATTACCTAATATAATAATTTTTCTTTCTTGACTTGCAGAAGACATTGTCAAAAGCTACAAAGACAATCAAAGCTGTAATCAAAGACAAGGCAGGATTGTCCTGCAACAAGCTGTTGTAGAAAAAATAAATTGAAGTCAAGCCAATTATCAAATAAAGAAATGTTGTTAAGTAATAAGTAAATTTAAGTCTCATTTCTTGGCTTTCATCTCAACATAATGGCATCTGCCGCAATATAATCTGTCTGAATGCTCGCCCATAAAGATTCCTTCTCCGCATTTTGGGCAGGCTTTCTTGATTCTTTGAACTTTATCAGCTGAAACCTTGTAGGCTTTCCATTTTTCTGATGGCTGCTTGTTCTTTACTTTTTTCTTTGCCATTCAAATCACTTTTTTGGTGCAACCTTAGGAGCTTCTGCAGTTTTCTTAGGTTTTTTCTTGATCTTTTCAAGCCTGTTTAAATCATTTATGTCCTTGTAAATGTGAACCAACGCCTTGCATTTTCCAATTCCAAATATTTCATTTATTTTCTTGAACTGGACCAAGCTTTCCTCTGTCTTAAGCAATTCTGCTGTTTTTTTGACAACTTCCAATTTTGTAGGAGTTTTAGTGCCTGCATGATTTATTTCTATAACAACTTCCTTCCTGTTCAACAAATCAGCATCTTTTTGAGTTAGTATTTTAGCTTCCATTTTACCTAGTCTTTATTGCATATTCTCCTTTTTGCTTTAAACCTATCTTGTTTGCTATCTCGCTTTTATTTGCATCAACAACAAAAATCCTGCCTTTCCAGTTGTCTGTGAAATCTGAACCTTTGCAGATAGGACATTCGTGCCCTTCAACAAAAATCTTGCATTTTTTACAAACTTTCTTTGCCATTTACTTTTCCTTCTTTACTGAATCTTTTGATTTTAAATCTTCTTCAATCCATACCAATGAGCCTAGAGCTGGCTGACGCATTGTCAATCCTATCTTTGGATTGTTGATTTCTTTGAATGAGATTGCAATTACTCTTGCTCTTGCCTTATCTCCAACCTTCAAAGTTTTTTTAGTCTCTTTTCCTGTCAGCACATTTGACTTTGAAAATGAGACAAAATCATCCATGGTTTGTGAAACGTGAATCATGCCATCTAATGCTCCCATGTCTATGAAAGCTCCGAAGTCTGTGATGTCTCTTATTCTTCCCAAAACTAACTCATACATTTCTGGCTTGAAAGTCAATAACTTGAATTTAGTATCATAATAAGCTGCTCCATCGCCTGGGATTATTATTCCATCTCCAATTTCAACTATGTCAGTTACTGCAATTACAGCTCCTAATTCTTTTGAAACAAAGGACTCAAATCTGTCTCTTATAGATTCCATTATAGACTTCTTAGTGTCCTCGGAAAACTTGTTTGGAGGAACCCTAATGTGGCTTTTTACTTCAACTTCATAATACATTATCTGTCACCAAAAACTTGTTTTGTCTTATAGTTATAACTGAAAAACCACCCTTTTTAAGCTTTTCTTTTAAAGCCCTGTCTTGGGTGGCAATTACGTAGTTTTGATAGTTTAGAAGCAAATCATCAACAGGTTTGTCCTTGTCTGTTTTGAGTATTTTAAAGCGTTTGGCGTAAGCTATGGCCAATTTCTCGTTAGGCTTGCCTTTTAATTCCTCTAAGGTCATATCTAAGATATAAACTTCAAAATTGTCGTTGATAATCCTTCTTAATTCGTCCTTTAATCTAATCCTGTTTTTCAGAATATTGAGTATAAAATCTGTGTCTAAGATGATTCGTTTCATGTTTAAAAAGTAAGAAATAAGGTTTAAATAGGTTATCCATAACTAAAATATATGCAAGAACTAATTTCTGAATATCAAAAAAGCAAGAAAGAAATAAAAGCAAGACTTGAACATTTTTCTAGGATACCTAAGGAAGACTATTTCTATGAGCTATGTTTTTGCATTCTAACTCCCCAGTCTAATGCCAAGCAATGCGACAAAGCAGTCCAGGATTTAATAAAAAGGAAGTATAAAGAAAAAAACATTGATCCTCATCAATCTATAGCAACAATAAGATTTCACAACAACAAAGCAGGATACATGAGAGAGATGAAGAACAAGTTTGATGAAATAAAAAAAGCTATGGATGAAATTAAAGACAATCAAGAGCTTAGAGAATGGCTTGTCAAAAATGTAAAAGGGATTAGCTACAAAGAATCAGCGCATTTTTTAAGAAACGTTGGATATCGAAATTTAGCAATCTTAGACAGACATATATTAAAAAATCTAGTAAAATATGGGGGAATAAAAGAACTGCCTAAAACTTTGACAAAGAAGAAGTATTTTGAGATTGAAAATCAGTTCAAGGAATTTTCTAAGAAGGTAAATATTCCAATTGATGAGCTTGATTTACTTTTCTGGAGCATGGAAGCTGGAGAAATCTTCAAATGAGGTATCTAATTGAAGAGGAACTTGAAATTGCAAATCATATAATGGGAATTGCTGCAAAAGAAGCATTAAAGTCAACATGCCAAAAATCAAAGAGAGGGGCAATAATAGTAAGAGAAAACAAGATTATAAGTGCTGGAAGAAATGATCCGCCATTAGATACTAGATGTGTTCCTGAATTCTGCATGAAAATCTGCAGAGACTATACAATACATGCTGAGCAAAACGCGATATTAAATGCATTAGCAATAGGGCAAGTTTTAAGAGGTTCAAGAATGTATCATGAAAAAATAAAAAGTGGCAATGTTGAAGTTGTTCCTAAACCTGATGAGAAGTCATACTTACAATGCAGCAAACTTATACTACATACAGGGATTGAAGAATACGTATTAAGACATAAAGATGGGATTGCAGTATATTCTGCAAGGGAATTCTATGATTTTACTTTGAGGACAGCATTAATATGAAAAATTATCACTTTGATGAGATTTTTAAGATATTAAAGAAAGAAGTGAAAAAATACAATGTGCCTGTTGTTACTCTTTATTCCTTGAACAAGAATGTTTTTCATGTTTTGATTTCTTGCTTGTTAAGCTTAAGGACAAGAGATGAAATTACAGCAAAAGTCTGTGAACCATTGTTTAAAACAGTTAAAAAGCCAGAAGACATAATAAAAATTGGGCTAAGCAGACTAAGAAAGAAAATAAGAAGCGTCAATTTCTACAAGACAAAAGCGAAGAAGATTTATGACATATGTAAAGTATTAGTTAAAAAATACAACTCAAAAGTGCCGATGACAGAAGATGAACTTCTTGAATTGAAAGGCGTTGGTAGGAAGACAATGAATATTGTAATGGCTTATGGACATAACAAAAAAGGATTTGTTGCCATAGACGTGCATTGCCACCGCATTCCTAACAGATTAGGATGGATTAAAACAAAAAAACCTGAAGAAACTGAAATAAAATTAAAAGAAATATTACCAAAAAAGTACTGGTGGGACTTCAACAACATATTTGTAGCTTTCGGTCAATCAATATGCAACCCAATTTCTCCAAAATGCAGCATTTGCCCTATTTTTAAGTACTGTAAAAGAGTTGGTGTAACAAAAAGTCGCTAAAAATCACTTTCTAAACCTAAAGAAACTTTTATTGCTCTATCTGCCTCTTTCATTCTTGATATAAAGATGGAACCTACATTTTTTAAAATTCTTGATTTATCTATCACTCTTATTTGATTAAATAAAATTGTTGATTTGATTCTCAAACCAGATTCTTCTGGTCCTATCTCAACATTTGTTGAAAATTCTTTTGTAAAAATCTTAGAAGTTATAGGAGCTACAATAGTTGTTGGGCTATACTTATTATAGATATCATTTTGAATTACTAAAGCTGGTCTAGTTTTTCCTTGTTCTGAACCAACAACAGGATCAAAATCTACTAAAACTATACTCCCTCTTTTTACTTCCATTCTGGCCACTCCATATCAATGGCTTCCCATTCTTTTGTTATTTTAAGACTTTCTTCTGCCATCTCCTTTGCGCCTTCAATCATAAGTTTTTTGTTTAGTCTTCTTATTTTTTCTATTTCTCTAACCAATCTAACTATAACTTCTTCATAACTATCCTTCTTTGACTGCTTTAGCTTTTCAAGACTTTTTTTTAGTTCATCATGGACCTGAATTGTGGTTATCATATTATCTATAGAACATCTATAGTTTATAAAGTTTGTGGTAAAAAAACCGAAAATCTTGCAATAAAATTAAAAGTATTGCAAAAAATAGTTAAAAGAAGCAGATAATTATCTTAATCTTGACATCAAATCTTTCCTTTCTTCCATGTTTAATTGTTGCTCATCACAATAAATGCCACTGAGTGCATACTTATAAAAATCTGGACTGTCATGGACTATTTTAAAGGAAGCAATATTCAATTTTTCTTTTGTCATTCTTTTTGTATGGAAAATTGTGAAATTTATTTTCTCTGAAAGGTCTTCAACAGAACTCACGCTGCCTGTTCTTCCAAATATCCTTTTTTTGCCATTTTCTTCATAATACCATGCAGCTTCGTAAAAAGCATGCAATTCCTTGTTTTCAAAGATTGCCCAATTATACTTGAAAGGATAAATGCTAATTCTAGTTATTTTTTCTGTTTTTAATCGTGTCATCTTACTACTCCTTGCTATCATTAACTTCTTTCTCTAGTTTATTTGCTGCAGACTGTTTTCTTAATAATTCATAGGTAATTGCTACTCCAAAAGCAACACCATCAACAAAATCTGATTCTCCATATTGCTTATAAACTCCATCAACAAAGTTATATATCCGTCTATTTTCTTTAAGCAACCTCTCCTTAATATTATCAGCTACTTGGTCCATATTTCTTTCTCGCTTTAGTATTTCAGTGAAAGATTTTACACTATCAATACTTACAACAGGTAATCCATCCTCAGTTAATTTTGGTTTTGTCATTTTAGTTTACTTAAGTTATTCTTCTTCTGAATCTCGTTTACTTTTTCTAGAAACTTCAAGCCACTTCAACCTTCCTATTGCAAATTTGTCGAATTCTGCCATCAAATTTTTAACCTCATTTACCTACTATAAATTTATGCAAATAAATACAGAATTTGCCTTTATAAATATTACTACTTACACTATTCTATGGTGGTTACATTTACAAGATTTAAGTAGAAAAGTTTATATATATGTATAATCATATGAATACTATGGCAAAAACAGTTATGATATCTAATGAGGCATATGATGCCTTGAAAATGAGAAAGGCAAAACACAGCTTTAGCGAGGTTATTATGGATCTATTAAATGTAGAAAAAAATAAGATTGGAAAGGGGTTAACTTCATGTTTAGGGCTTATAAAGAAAGACAAGGAATTTGAAGTAATAGAAGATTCATTAAAGAGAGGTTGGAAAGAGTGGAGCAAAAAGTATGTCTAGACACTGATGTTGTTATTGCTATACTTAATAATGAGGAAAGGGCTATAAAGATAATAGAAAAAATAGAGAACAGCCTTGTTTTTATAACAACTGTAACATTATTCGAACTTCTTCTTAGAAAAACCAACCTGCAAGCCATAGAAATTTTTAGAAATAAAGTATATATGCTGGGGTTTAATGAAGATGCTGCAAGAAAAGCAAGCGATATTTTCAAAGAGCTTCAAATGAAGGGTAGGATGACAGATATCCGTGATATATTTATAGCTTCTATTTGTATTGCAAATAACTGCAGCCTTTCAACTTTCAATAAAAAGCATTTTGAACACATTAATGAGATTAATCTTATATAAAATTAAACAGAAAATTTTATATGTTCTAACTGCAGTGGATAGATGGGAAGAATAGATAAACCAACCAAAAGGACAAGGAAGAAAACTGGAGTTAAAAATCAATTTGGGGAATTCTTGATGTCTTCTGAAAACACTATTTCTATATAAGAGGCTAGAAAAGAAGCTAAAAGGAGATGGCCAGAGTAGAAATTATTCGTTTAAGGTAAGTTATACGTACAATAATAAACAAATCAATTCTTCAGGTTCTTTGTAAAAAATTCTTTAGTTAACAACACAGTTTTATCGCATGCTGTAAGAATGTGATTTGACATGGAAAATTTGGATCTTCTTTGTTTGTCAGTATAATAATATAAAATAACCTTAATTCCTTTTTCTTTTCTTATTTTATTTAGTATTGGAACAAAATCAGTATCACAAGCGATTAAGATAATTGTTTTTATTCCCCTTTCAATTGGAGCTTCTAGTAAATCCATAGTTAATAAAGTATCAACTCCTTTTTGAATAAAAAATCCGTCTGCTTTTTGTAATCTCCCCTCCCTTACAGTCACTTCACCTTTCTTCTTTATCCTATCTATAAATGAGTCATATCCTGCTTTTCTACTTGCTTCTTCTTTAGTAGGCTTTGGACTTTGATAAGGCGGAGCAGTATAGTAATAAATATGTTCGCACCACAATCCTTCTTTTATAGATAAATATCTAGCAAATTTAGGATAATCAATTTTAAGATATTTGCCACCACCCAATTCTTTAGAGATTTTAGAAAGATACCCATCGTCAATAAATACTAAAGTTCTTTCGTATTTTATTTCCATTTTAGAAAAATATTTCATCTAGCGTCCCCGTAAGAACGCTAGGGATCATACCAATCTATATACTAGAGAATATCCTTTATAAATATATCGGTTCGTATAAAAAATATATTTTAAAATAATAATGTCCTAATACGGCTAATGGTAATTAGATGTACATCTTAATCCTTTAAGATATCTTTTTACCATATATTCTGGTAATTCTCTACGCGAGACTAATTTATCGACCCTCTCTTTTACTGTCATAAAATTATCCAAATGATCTAATATGTATCCTTCAAATCCTAAAACTAACTCTGTCAATGACCTCTCTCGCCTATTAAAATTAGGTAATTCACCACTCGCCACCATTGTGTTAATATCTACAACATCTTGATCGCATTGTAACTCAAGGGCATGCACCAAGTTATTGGTTAAAGTTGCTGCTATTGCTCTGTGATTCCCATCCAGTAAGTAGTGGCTTGCCTCTTTTCTAATTTTATCAAAACGTCTATATGCTAAAACTACTTGTTCGATTTTGGAATCTTTATCTTCCTTATTATAATATTGGTATCCATACATATGATACCAGCCTCCTATATGTCTTATTCTCTTTTGTAATTCTGCTTCTCTGGATTCTGGGGTAATAGTATCACTTCTAGCAACAATAATCGGTAGCAAATCCTTGCCATGTCCTTCATTAAATATTTCAAAATATTTATGAAGCATCTCATTACTTCCTATACTGTATTCTCCAGGGACTAATATTTGCTTTGGTTTTAACAGTTTTCTTTTCATTTTTGTTCGTTTAAGGCGTGTTATGCGTACCTTGCTCCCAATAATGATTTGCTAATTTTTTAAGGACTTCTGCTCCTTTTCTGTAAAAACTTATACTATTGTGGATTCTTTCAGAGGGTGTAGTTGCAATACGCATTTTTCCACAATGATCTAGAACTTCTTTAGATTCTCTAGCCAACTCCGATAATAATTCCTTAGGGAGAGATGAATACCATTCTTCAGACCAAGCATATGTTTCTGGCTCTGTTAACCCTATAAAAATATCTGGATGCCCCCCAAGATGGGTATTAACTCTATAATCAAAGTTTCCAGAAACTGAGAATTCTTTTGCATTTCTTTCAATTTCTTCGGCGTTTTGTAAGAATATAAAATAATGATCTACATGATAAGGGAAATTTTCAGGGAATATTTTTATTCCTCTAACCTTTTCTTCATCTTCCTTCCTTGGTAATTCTCCAGCCCTTGCTCTTTCAACAGCCCATCTTAAAGAATGAGTTGTTTTTGATAAGAGAAGTCTTTCATAAGAACTTAATTTTTCATGGTTCCCTTCTTCTGAAACCCTGATTCCTTTCTGTAAAATTGCTAAACCATACTCACGGTCTCCTAAAAACATTATTGGGAATGCGCCTAATAAAAATTCTTGAGCCCTATCTACATAATTATCACTATCCTTACGGGATTCAATCTCTTGAATTCTTTCTCTTACTCTTTCTTCTAAATTTATGGTCATGGTTAATTTATATGATAGCAATCAACTTTTTGAACTAAACGCCTTTCTGAAATTCCTAAAATTTTTGCAGTTTTAGCCATATCTTTATTAGTTAATCTTAATGCAGCCGCAATTTGCTCTCTCTCTGAAGATTGCAAGGCTTTATCAGATGGGATTACCCCATTTTTTACACCTTCTTCTTTCTTAATATTATAGTAAATAGCCGCTCCCAATGCCGTTGGCCTATAGGTGGCCATCCCTTTTGTACTCCAGTTAGTAAAATCTAATACTTCATCATGCCCAGTTTTTGGATCTTCCTTAAACTCATAAATTAATCTTGAATTTCTCAGAACTCTAACTCCATCAACATTGCAATGGATTTTATTTTCTCTTACAGCAGTTTCCAGCAAATCAAATTGCCTTTCTACAATTCTATCTAATTCTTTGCCCAGCATTTCTTTTAATCTTGCCAATTCTACCATTTTTTCTCCTATTCATTTTTGTTCATCTAATAAAACTTAGGTTTCCTCTCTATAATAGTCTTGAGATGATGCGCTAGTCTTGCTGCAGGTGACGGAATCCCTAACAAAGGAAGTTTCAGAGGAGCTAGGGCTGCAAGTACTCTATTATCAGCCTCCTCAAAAATTCTTTCAATTTCTTTGAGTTTTCTATCATAATCTTCGCGAGCTAGAGTACATAAATATTCAACAAATTCTTTTTTATGAGGTTGAGGAGGGGCGTTCATATTAAAAATTATTGTCTCCAGTGTTCGCGGATAAGGTTGTACAACAGCCCCTACAGGCATTTCTGTCTCTGTTTTGGAAGCTTGCCCATCACCTCTACAGATATACAAAGAGATATTTTGTTCTAAGACGTTATTTTCTGAGTCGGTTACATGTACGTGTCTAACTGCTTTCGATGTGGGCCTTGTTTCATCAATTTCCCTTGTAAAGTAAACTCTTACAATTTCTTCTGGTAGTTTTGCCATTTTATTCTCCTCCGTTCATTTTGTTCATCTAATAAAGCTTATACGAAACTACTCCTCAAGTTTTAATCTTTTATATTCTCTCCTTCTTTTGATATCCTTTCCAATACTATAGAATAACCATCCTATCCCAATAGCAACGGCAGGTACCATTATAGCACCAATAACTAATTTTTCTAACCCTTCATCAAGATTTCTTTTGGTTTGCCAGCTATCTTCTCTTAACGCTTCACTAAAACCATATTGCTTTGTATTTTTAACAAAATCTAATATTCCATATGGAAATTTGTGTCCAGTTATTTTTTTCATTTTTCCTCCATCATATCCATTTATAACCATCAATCATCTCATCGTAATTTCTTACTGAATAATCCCCAACCTCAGCGAAATACCTAATATCCTCTAAGCTAGCATCTGGTTTTATGCGAGTTACATCCCTTATAATGTCGCTGATGTCTTTTTGAAAGTCTTCAAATGACTTGTTTTCTTTACAGCTCTGAATAAAAATAGTACTTTTTCTGCCGTCAACTAGGCTAGGCAATACCATCTCTAATTTTCCTTCATTATCAACAATTGCACATGCATATCTCAATTTGTCTGCCATTTTAACCAATATTAACAGATAAATAGCCTTTATAAATTTTATGGTTTGTTGTTATAATAAAGTAGTAAATTAATAAACTAAAACAAAAGATTTAAATATAAGTTAATATCTAATAGTTATTAATTAATAACTAAAATGCAAAAAACTCAACAGGAACATTGGCCAAACTTAAACACAGTAATTATGGTAGAGACTATTTTAAAAAATATGAAAGACAGCCTTATTACTATTGCAGAGCTTAAAAGAAAACTACCAAAACAAGTAAATCACAACACTTTGATGCTAATACTGCAATACTTAGAAGAAAGCAATAAGATAGTCTTCACATCAAAAGGAATAAGCTGGATATATAATCCAAGTCCTAATTTAAAGATGGCAATTTCTAAGGGGTTTGTAATTTAGTTTTTATATTTAAACTTTGTTTTCTTCATCATCTATTTTAAGTAAAAAGTTTTTATAGAAAAAACCGTAAAACTTACGTTAGAACTGTATATTATTTATGAATAACTAACTCACGTTCCCTGTAAACCCAAGCTTTTTTACCGCTTTTTAATACAACTAAAACCCTTTCATAGATTTTATCTTCATATTTGTCTATCTTAGCTAGATCCTTCTTGGTGACATTTAAAATTAGGCCATGGACAAAGGAATTGTCTAAGCGATGTATTATTGGGTAAGGTTCACCATGCAAATGAACATATTTTTTATTATAGCCTTCCAGGATATCTGGAATTCCTTCAAAAGTATGTCCTGTTGCTTCTCTTTCGACAGTCTTTTCCCTTAAAGTTCCATAGACAAACAATAATTCCATAAATAAATAAAAGAAAAAGAGATATTTAAATTAGCTCTTTTTTATCTTTGCAGAGTCAAACTTTGTGATGTTTTCCCCTAACTTTGAAAAGGGAAATGGCCTTTCATTTGTGACAAAGCTTAGATATCTTATAAATTTATAGACTTGCGTGTTCCATATCTCGCAAAAATTTGCCAAGCCTTTGCTCCTCTTTGCTGTAAACAAAACATAGAACCAATGGAACAATGTCAATATCTGTATCAATCCTTTCCATATTCCTAGAATTATGCCTGATACAATAGCCACTAAAATTCTCATAAAAACTTCTTTTCTTTCTGCTTTCATTTTCTCACCTTGATAAAAAATAATTTAAGTCGTTTATAAATATTCCTAAAAAAAGAAAAAAGGGTTTACCTTAACTCGTAAACCACATTTATTGTTGCTGTTATCTCAAGCTGGCCAGATTCGATAGGCATTGGCCTTGAACCAGAGTCAGCCAATACAGCTTCCTTAGCCAAGAAGATTTGTGTGTAGTAAGGACTTCCCTGACTGACGCTTACAATCTTCCCAAGCTTTGCATCAACGCTTTTAGCAAGTACTTCAGCTTTCTTCTTTGCTTCAGCTCCAGCTTCCATCAATGCTTGGTTGAAGATTTCGTCCTTCTTCTCTTCGCTTAAGTCAAGGTTGATAGAGTTTATTCCTGTTGCCCCATTTTTTACTGCAGCATCAAGATACTTGCCTACATTTTCAATGTCTGCAGTCTTGACTTCAAGGTTATGGTCTGCCTGCCATCCCCTAAAAATAGTTCCTTTCTCGCTCCAGTCTTCTCTTTTGTAAAGATTGAAGTATTGTGTCTTGATATCCTCTTCTTTGATTCCAGAATTTTTCAAAGCGTTAATAACTGCTGCTGAAATTCTTGAATCTTCAGACTGAGCTTCCTCTGCAGTGTCTTTCAAAGTCTGGATTGAGATGTAAAAGACTGCTTGGTCTGGCTTTATCTTTATTGTTGCAGTGCCATCTGCAGTTATCGTGCTTTTTTCCTTGCCAGAACATGCTGTCAGCAAGACTAGACCTAAAATCAATAGTGTCAATATTTTTTTCATTTTTTTACCTCCAGTTATGCATTTAGAAAGATAAAGACATTTAAAAACCTTTTTTAAGCTTCAATTTTACTTGAAGTTATACAACATATACGTTATAATCATAAGCTTTATAAAGCAAAAATCATGAATAAGAAGTTATGGACGCATTAGTAGTTTTCTCAAAATACCCAGAGACAGGAAAAGTAAAAACCAAACTCGGATTGCATATTGGATTCAAGAAATCAAGGGATTTATGCCATGCATTTTTAATGGACTTATTGAAAGAAAACAAGAATCATCATTATAGAACTATACTGGCATGCGCTCCAAAAGACAAGTTAAAAGCATTCAAGAAAAGATACAAGGCAGATGCATACATCTTGCAGCAGGGTAAAAACATTGGGAAAAGGGCAAGAAATGCCTTCAAGACATTGTTGAAAAAATATGAGAGAGTTGTTGCAATAGGATCTGATGTTCCAGGATTGCCGCACAAAGTCATATGCGATGCATTCTCTTCATTGAACAAGACAGATGTTGTGCTAGGACCAGCAGTGGATGGAAGCTATTATTTGGTTGGAATGAGCAAGCCTTATGACTTGTTTACAAAATTGAAAGGATACTATCCTGAAGTATTAAGTGACACAATACACTTGATAAAAAAGAAAAAACTAAGCTATGCTTTGTTGAAGAAGATAAATGATATTGACGACATAGAGTCATTGAGAGAATTGAAAAGAAAACTCAAGAAAGAGCAGGCTCCAAAGACTTATGCATTGATAAACAAGTTGAAATTTTAGACAACAGCAAACAATAAGTTTAAAAATAATTGATTCTATGAAAGATTATGGAAGATGTGATAATAATTGGCGGGGGAATAGCTTCTCATTCTGCTGCAGTATATACTTCAAGGGCAAAACTAAAAACTATTGTCATCTGCGGCTTTGAGCCAGACCAGTTGAGCCTGACTACTTTGGTAGAGAATTATCCTGGATTTCCTGAAGGTGTTTTAGGACCTGAGCTTATTAGAAATACAAGGAAGCAGGCTGAAAAGTTTGGTGCAAAATATGTTGAAGCTGTAGTAACAGGATTTGAAATAAAAAAAGATGGATATGAAGTAAAGGCTGAAGGAAAGACGTACAAATCTGAAACAATAATAATTTCTACTGGAGCAAAGCCAAGAAGGCTTGACATTCCAGGAGAGAATAAATACTTTGGAAGGGGGGTTTCAACATGCGCTGTATGCGATGCTGCATTGTACAAAAATAAAATAGCAGTTGTTGTAGGCGGAGGAGATTCTGCCATGGAAGAGGCATTGGCTTTGGTTAAATTTACTTCAAAAGTTTACATTGTTCATAGAAGAGATGAGTTCAGGGCAAGCAAGATAATGCAGGACAGAGTCTTAAAATTAAAAAACAATATTGAAATCATATGGGATTCTATGCCTACTGAAGTTTTAGGAAATAAGTTTGTTGAGGCTGTAAAAATAAAAAACTTAAAGACTAATAAAGAAACTACATTGAAAGCTGATGGGATGTTTTTAGCCATTGGGCATATACCTAACACTGAAATCTTCAAGGGAAAGGTTGAATTAGATGAACTTGGATTCATAAAAACTGACAGAAAAATGCATACAAGTCTGCCTGGAGTTTTTTCTGCAGGCGATGTTCAGGATCATGTCTACAAGCAAGCCGTTACATCAGCTGGAACAGGATGCGTGGCTGCATTAGAAGCTGAATGGCACATTGAAAAATTAAAAGCTGAAGGAAAATATTAGAAGGTGAAACAATGAAAAGAGGAAAAGCAGAAATCATTGACTGGATTTTAAGGATAGGAATTTTTGGTGAATTTTTAGGCCATGGTATATTTGCACTTCAAGGAAAAGAAAGTTTTATTGCAATGATTACAAATGTGCTTGGAGTCAGCAATCCTGCAGCAACAAGCTTATTGCTTGTGATAGGGACAATGGATGTCATAGTAGCTATACTAGCTTTAGTCTATCCTTTGAGAATAATGCTGGCATGGGCGGCATTATGGGGATTTGTTACAGGACTAGCAAGACCTTTAGCAGGAGAACCAGTATGGGACTTTGTTGAACGATGGGCAAATTGGGCATTGCCTTTAGCTTTACTTTACATAAGAGGAATCCCAACTAAGCTAAAAGAATGGTTTAGTTAATTTCTTTTTTTAATTATTAAGGACAAACTTTAAATAGTTCTTGAATTCTTGAATAATAAAGAGGTGCTTAAATGACTGATGGTTTTGATGGTTTTGGTCCTGAGAAAATAATTGAAGTTTACAATCCAAAATATGGTATGAGAGGCTTTGTAGTTCTAGATAATTTAAGCTTAGGTCCTGGAAAAGGAGGGATAAGAATGACTCCCTCTGTATCTATGGATGAAGTAAAAAGATTAGCGAGAGCAATGACATGGAAATGTTCATTAGCAGACTTGCCTTTTGGTGGAGCAAAATCTGGAATAATTGCAGACCCAAAAAATTTAACTAGAAAACAGAAAGATGAGTTGATAGCTGCTTTTTCTGAAGCATTAAAAGTTGTTTGCCCAGACTTGTATGTCGCTGCTCCTGACATAAACACTGCAGAGCATGAAATGGAAGTTTTTTCTAAAGCAAACGGAAGCAAGAGAGCATGCACTGGAAAGCCTAAAAAGATGGGCGGAATTCCACATGAGCTTGGATCAACAGGCTTTGGAGTTTATCACGCTACTCTAGTAGGTTTAAAGCATCTTGGGATGGATGTAAAAAAAATAAAGTTTGCTGTAGAAGGCTTTGGGAATGTTGGGACATTTGCTGCAAAATTCCTAAGCGAGCATGGAGCAAAATTAGTTGCAACATCAGATTCACAAGGCGTAATATACAACGAGAAAGGCATTGATTATGACAAATTGATGAAAGTCAAGCAAAAAGAAGGCACTGTAACAAAATATCCTGGGAAAGTTCTGCATGGACGCGACATTATAGGATTGAAGGTTGATGTCTTGATTACTGCTGCGATACCTGACTTGATAGAAATGGGTGATGTAAATAAAATAAAAGCCAAGCTGATAGTGGAAGGCTCTAATATTCCTACTACTCCCGATGTTGAGCAAGCTTTGCATAAAAAAGGAATTTTAGTAATACCTGACTTTGTTGCAAATGCTGGCGGAGTCATATCAAGCTATGTTGAATATGTTGGAGGAAATGCCAAGACAATGTTCAGAATGGTTGAGGAAAAAATAAGGAGAAACACCGAAGTAGTCCTTGAAAATGCTCGCAGGAAAAAAATCATGCCAAGAGAGGCAGCAATGCAGATTGCACAGGACAGAGTAATAAGAAAGTGCAAGATATGCAGAATCTAAAATGGCAAATATTTGTTACAATTACAAGCAGGTCATTCTGGTAAGAGATGACTTGAAACTAAGCAAGGGTAAATTATCAAGCCAAGTAGCTCATGCTTCTGTTGAAGCTGTTCTAAAAAGTGATAAGGAAAAATTAAATTGCTGGAAAGGGGAAGGAGCTAAAAAAGTTGTACTGAGTGTAAAAGACGAGAAAGAACTTCTGAAATTCAATCAACTTGCTAAAGATGAAGGATTCAAAACAGCATTAATAAAAGACGCTGGCCATACTGAGATAAAACCTGGAACTATAACTGCCTTAGCTATAGGGCCTGAAGAAGAAAATAAAATAGATAAATTGACTGGGAAATTAAAGATATTATAAAAGATCTTCAAGATCCTTTTTTCTCCTTTCTTCTTTCCTTGCTTTCAAAATCCTTTCTACGACTTCTGGAGAATGCTCTGGTAGAACTGGATCTCTTTTAACATAATCCTCAGAAACTGCTTCAATAGGGATTATATATGCAGTCTTTCCATCCGGCCCTTCATATGCAATAATTTGTTTGTCTTCCATTGTAAACCTCCTCAATGTCATAATAGTAGTATTAGTAGTATTTAAGCCTTATGAATTGTTGTTACTCAATAGTTAATACAATAGAAATATTTATATAGGGGTATAAACAAGGTAATAGCATGAAAAGAGCATTTAATGAGCAATGGGAAGACTTTGCAAAGTACATAATGGAGCATTCAATAGCCAAAGCAGGCTATAAAGTAAGAGCTTCGGTTGACAGCAAGGCTGGAAATGCAGCTGAAAAAAGCTTCAATACTTCATATGCTTTTATAAAAAACTTAAGTGGAGTTGAAACTGTTCTTGCAGAAAACATGGTAAAAGGAGTCAAAATAGGGAGAGATGATAATGATACAATAGAGAATATAATGACTCAAAATTTAGGATATCTAAGAACATTGCTTGGTAAATATCCAAACATTATAACTGAAAAACCTAGCGGTTTAGAATTTGAAGTAAGAAATGCTATAAGAGGGCTACATTTAATACCTTTTAAGCCAATGGACTAAAATGACATATGAAATGCTAGACTTGGAAAAATTGAAAAAATTAGGAACAAGCGAAACTCTAACAGAGATAGAAAAAGCTACAAAATCCTTGACAGACATAATTAATGATCCTAAAACAAAAGAAGCTGTTGCAATAGTAGGTTTTGACACAGAAGATGTAGGGTATATCCTTGAAGGATATGCAGACAAAGTCAATAAATACGTTGCAAGAGTCAGATCAAATGGAGAAACAAAAGAGAAAGAATTGGTGGATTATATTGTGGAAGCTGTCGAGATATACAAAATAAAGAAAGCCAATGATAAAATAAGCTTAAGCACTTCTGTAGAAATAATAAGCGGAGAAGTCAGCGTTAAAACTTTACTAGATGCTTTAAAGGCAAAAGAAAGAGGAATTCCTTTAACACCAGAGCTTCAGAAAGCAATTGATGAAGCAAGCAAAGGAAGAGACTTAAACCAATATTAGAAAGTTTTATAAACAGCCTAAAATCCTGTTTTTATCAGACGGCCATAGTAGCCTGGCTCCACATGGTCTCATTTCGAACCCATAAGTTAAGCAGGCTAACGTTCCTTATTGTACTGCGATCTAGCGGGAAGTAAGGAAAGCTGTCGCCTTAATTTTAATAATTCTTCTTTTAATCTGAGAAATTCTTTCCTATTTCTTTTTGGGGTAGCACTGTAAGATCTAATAATCAAGTCTAATCTAGCTATTTTAATGGGGTGTTTAAATCCTATATAATGCTTAAATTTGATAAAATTCTCTTTTCCTGTTATGTTTAATACAAAACTTCTATCATCTTGATTGTTACTATTTGTCCTAATAATTTTATTAGTAAATATTCTAAAATTAGTGAATAATAATTTCTTAACTTCATTTAACATCCTTAATGAGTTAGATGTTAGACTTATACTTCTTTTCCATTCAATACCTCCTTTTGTTAATCTTAAAGAAGGGCTACCTTCATCATCATAAAAAGCTCTTATATATTCTTTTATAATTTCAATATTTGAATTTTTTATTTCCTCGGGAACAAAGATAAAATCACTTCTGTAATCAGGCAGATATTGCAGAAACTTTTTGATAACAAACTGCCTATTTACTTGTACAAAACTAGTTCCGCTATTCCCAATCCCTTCTGTCAGAGTTATTTTACCAAATTCATTAATTATGTCTTGTTTAAATTCTTCTCTTAGTTCTTTGCAGGTATTGCTATAACGAACATAACGATAATATAAATTACCATCTCCACTTATCTTTGCAATACAACGGGCCATATTTTTTGAAAGCATTTAATAAAAACCATTTAAGGATTTATAAACTTTCATAGGGTGTTTGTCGCATTTCCTTAAGATCTTCGAAAAAAATAAAAAATTAATAAAAATTTGATAGAGAAGGATTTGCCATAAACTCTTCCCTTTTCAATTCCTGTATGATGTAATAAACTCTTTTTTCTACTATCTTGAACTTTGACTCAATGTCATCCAAAAACATTTCCAATTCGCTTAAATCGTGGAAGATGCCTTCAACCAGGAAGTCATAGCCGTTATTTATCTTGTAGAAAGAATTCACAGACTTGTTTTTCAGCAGGTATTCCTTCACTGCTTCTTTCTCTTCTTTTAAGGCTAGTTTTAAGGTTATTGTAGCCCTTGTAGAATAGCCTATCTTGGAAAAATCAATAAGCGCAGTATGCTTTATTACGAGATTATTGAAATTCCTCCTAATATTATCGAAAATTGTTGACACAGGAATGCCAGTTTCTCTGGATATCTTGGTCAATGTTTCCCTTGCGTTTTTCCTCAAGCAGGAAACAATCATCATTTCTTTCTTGTTTATCATCAATTTCACCTCCGAAATTATTACGGTATAATTTACGGAAGGATATATATTTAATCCTTATATTATAATAATAATTATAATATTATAATGTAAAGTGTTTGAGAAGGTTTTATAGTTAAACAAAGATTTATGGGCGATGTCCTAAATCTTAATATTTATTAACTAAAGCAACTCTGGGTAGAGTTGCTTAGGGGGTAGGATAAGTACCCCATGAAAAACAAGAATATATTAGTAAATAAAGTTAACCATATTTTAAGAAGAATAAATGCACC
>DATDVR010000004.1:0-62754 GCA_035289925.1 Candidatus Nanoarchaeia archaeon
TTTGCTCGTCTGAGCAAACGCTTAATTTTATTTACTAGTTTTACTTCTGTTTTCATGGGTAGCTAAGTCCTACCCCCTAATGTTGCTTTACCCAAAGCACATTAGGTTATTTATATTTTTCCATACATTTTCAACAACGCCAACACCTAGCAAACCTTTATAAATTTGTTATCTTACTCTTTTTTGATGTGGTCTTTGTACAATGAAGAAGATAAATTTCTTCCACCTTTAAAGTTTTCAAATGAAAAAACTCAGCAGAACATAGTGGATGAAGTTCTTCAAGCAATTAAAGAAGGAAATAAAATTATCCTGATAAAAGGCAAGCCAGGAACTGGTAAATCAGCTATTGCTTTAAATATTGCAAAAGAATTCTCAAAAGCATCCATTGTAGTTCCAGTAAAATATCTTCAGAAGCAGTATGAAGAAGACTACATGAACAAGTTTTACTTGAAAAAAGGCAGCAATAAATTAAAAATAACCATTCTTAATGGTAGAAACAATCACGCTTGCCTTTTCAACAAAGAACATCGAGCAGATTTCAAATTATTACCATGCATTATAGAATTAAAAAGAGAAAATCTGGATTTGTTAAGACAATATATCAAGCAGAATCCTCATGTCAATGAAGAAGATTTCCATGAATTGAAGGACATCAAAAGATTTTCAGTTGCGGCAGCATGCCCATATTGGAGTCCAATCATGCCTAAAGAATTAACATTCAACTTGCCGTGCGAAGCAGATTTGGTAGATTACAAGGCTGTAAAAGGCCAGGAATATTCTGTTGTCAACAGAGAGCCAGGCTGCACTTATTATAATCAATTCAATTCATACAAGTTTTCAGACGTTATTATTTTTAATTCTAAAAAATACGAACTGGAAAATGTCATGAATAGAAAGCCTGAGACAGATGTTGAAGTTATTGATGAATGCGATGAATTTTTAGACAATTTAGGAAATGAGCACAAGATTAATCTGAACTTCTTGTCTTCAAAAGTAACTCAATTGATAGTAAAAGATGTTGTAGGCAAGGATTTATTGTTCGATTTGAACGATTTGATAATAAAAATTATGAAGGAATATTCAACAGATGATAAAATAGTAAAGATTAAAGAAACTAAGGTTGCAGAATTATTAACTTACTTCATTGTCAATCAGATTATCTCAGAAGAGGAAGAATTAGAGCCTTACTATGGCATTGCAAAGAACTTTGAATCATATCTAGATGATACTTATGTTGCTTTTTCAAGAAACAAGAGCAATGATTTTATAATAAAGATAGTGAATGTTAACTTAAAGAAAAAATTAGATGAATTATTGTCTAAAAACAAGGTTTTTGTCATGATGTCAGGAACATTACACTCTGCTGCTGTACTAAAAAAGATATTTGGAATAGAAGATTTCAAGATAATTGAAGCTGAAACTAAAGACCAAGGAAAAGTTATTAAAAAATTCTCTGGCTTGGAAAAAGATTTCAGGCAAAGACATTTTGAATCAGGTAAGTTCCACAGAAAAGACTATTTATTGGCTTTAAACAAGGCTGTTTCATCTGCTGTAAAGCCTACTTTGGTTCATGTCAACGCATTTTCAGACTTGCCAACTGAAAGTGAAAAGGAAATGTACAATTTAAATTTGATGACACGTGAAAAAATATCCGAGCTTCAAGATAAATTTAGACAAGGAGAATTATTGCAGTTGTTTAAGGAAGGAAAAATAGATATTTTATATTCAACTAAGTGCGGACGTGGAGTAGATTTGCCAGGAAATATGTGCAATTCTATTATTATGACCAAATATCCTTATCCTTCCATGTCTTCAATATTCTGGAAGGTTTTAAAAGAAACACAACCAGATAATTTTCTAGATTTCTACTTTGACAAGGCTGCAAGAGAATACACACAGAAATTGTATAGAGCTTTAAGAAGCAAAGATGACAAGGTTTATCTTTTTAGTCCAGATATAAAAGTTTTGTCTTGATTTACTTTCTTTTCGAGCAAGCTTGGTTTTATTTCTTTGTAATCTGAATAAACACTCAATAGTGCAGCGCTAATTACTCCTGATAAAATTAAATAAATAACTTTATTTTCGTATTTACAAACGTTAGTTTCGTATTTCATGTTATATATGCAAGAATATCTCTACTACAATAAATACAGAAATCATCACTATCACAGCTGTTGGAGAAAGCATTATCCTGCTTGCATATTCATCCGAATACCTAACTAATCCGCCGCCTGAAACAGGCATCTGAATTTTGTTGTCTGCCATATTTCTATTGATAAATCAGCACTTTAAAAAGCTTTTGAAAATCTTTCGGTTTGCTTGTAATATCTTCGTATTTTTCATGGAAAGGTTTATAAATAAGTTATACTTAGTATCATTAATGTATCATTAAATTGGAGGTCAAAATGACAATAACAGTAGTTCCAAAAAAATGGGGTAATTCATTAGCTATAATTATACCAAAAGAAAAAGTAAATGAGTTAAATATAAAAGAAAATAAGCCTTTATTGATAGATATACTCAAACCAGTAGATTTGTCAGATATATTCGGATCTTTAAAAATAAAGATGTCTGGTCAGAAATTTAAGGACTTTGTTAGGCAGGGGTCTATGTGATAAGATCGTTCTTTTTTGATACATATGCTTTTTGCGAAATGTTAAAAGGAAGTGTAAATTATGAGCCTTATTCTAAAGGTATAAAAATAATAACCACTAAGCTTAATCTTATGGAATTTCATTACTTTTTACTTCTGAACTATGATAAAGAAACTGCTGATAGATATTATGATTATTTTGCTAAATTTACTATAGCTATAGAGGATGAGGCTATAAAAAAGGCTAGTGAAATTAGAATGACCTTTAAACATAAAAAGCTCTCTTATATTGATTGTTTGGGTTATGTTATCGCAAGTTTTAATGGAGTAAGATTTTTAACTGGAGATAAACAGTTTGAAGGTATGGATAATGTTGAGTTTGTAAAATAAAATTTATAAACTAGCACTATTTAATCTTTTGAAAATTATCCGCATTTTTCGTAGATTTTTATCAATAAGCTTATAAAGACTTTTTATTTATTATATATTTATGAAAAAGGGAGTTTTCTTTAATCACAAAAAACTAAAAATAATTTGTGAGGATGTGCTTTTAACAAATAAAATTTCTAATAAAAGCATCGATTTAATAGTTACCTCCCCCCCTTATAATGTAGATATAAAGTATAATTCTCATAATGATAAAATTACTTATAAAAAATATTTAGAATTTAGTCATAAATGGTTATCCAGATGTTTTGGCTGGTTAAGAGATGACGGACGATTGTGCCTTAATATTCCATTGGACAAGAATAAAGGCGGTCAACAAAGTATTGGTGCAGACTTTACAACAATAGCAAAAAAAATAGGATTCAAATATCATTCTACTATAATTTGGAATGAAGGAAACATCTCAAAGAGAACTGCTTGGGGTTCCTGGCTTAGTGCATCCGCTCCTTATGTAATCGCACCAGTAGAGCTAATTATTGTTTTATATAAGAAAGATTGGAAAAAAAATGAAAAAAAAGTATCTGATATAACAAAACAAGAATTTATGGCATGGACGAATGGATTATGGACATTTTCTGGCCAAAGCAAGAAAGGAGCTGGTGGTCATCCTGCACCATTTCCTGTGGAATTACCAAAAAGATGTATTAAGCTATTCAGTTTTGTAGGTGATGTCATATTAGATCCATTTATGGGAAGTGGTTCGACATTAATCGCTGCTGCATTAAATAATAGGAAATCTATAGGCATTGATATTGATGCAGAATATTGTGCCATAGCAAAAAAAAGAGTAATTGCTGAAGCAAATATTTTGGAAAGAAAACTAAACGAAATGGTTCTTAAATCATAAAGGATATAAAAATGGCAAAAAGCAAAGAAGAATTGTCTCAAGCTGACTTGATTATGGAGTATTTCAAGAAACATCCTAAAAGAGATATTAAGCATCCAGAGATAGTTGATTGGGTTGTTGCAGAATATAAAAAGAGAACTGGAGAAGTTTTCAGAGACCCTGATAGAGCAATTAGAAAGTTATCACAAGAGGGACAACTAATAAAAATTGCAAAAGGAGTTTATAGATATGATCCTGATTTTGTGAATAAAAGAGAACTTGAAGATTTTACACCAGCTCAAAAAGAAGAACTCTTTAAGAGAGATAATTATAGATGTGTAATCTGTGGTAGAGGACGAGCTGATGGTGTTGAAATTCAAGCAGACCATATAAAACCAAAAGAGTTAGGTGGCAAAGCAGAAATATCCAATGGACAAACATTATGCGCTCAACATAACTTTCAAAAGAAATATTATAAACAAACTGAAAGTGGTAAAAGAATGTTTATAAGGCTCTATGAACGAGCAAAAGTTAATAATGATAAGGAATTGATAAAATTCTGTGAAGATATACTTCAAGTTTACGAAAAAAATAATATTAATGGGCATATAGTCTGGAAAAAATAGCTTTATTCTTTGCAAAATATGTACAAAATTTACTTATGTGGGTTTAAGAACAATATAAAAAGATTAATAAACTTCTAAAAGATTGAATACTATATGGGTTTGCTAAGTTTTTTAACAAAAAAGAAAGTACCAGAACCTCCAAGAGAAAAAGGCTGGCATTTTTCAGTTCCTAGGGAAGAATTAGAAAAAAGAGTTCAATGGGAAGAATCTTCTGAGCCAAAAAAAGAGCCAAACAGCGTTGGATTTATGGCTATAAGCGAGGATGGTCAAGAACATTATGTGACTATGAGGACTAAAGCTTATTGCTCTCCAGCTATACTTGATTTAGTTATGGGCTACGCTGAAAAATATTGCAATAAAAATAACTATTTTTTTATGGGAGTTCAAAGTTACAGTGAAGATGGAAAACCTTCAGCATCTATTGGTAAAAAGATGAGTTATGGTTTGCCTCCAGTATGGCTTATAGGATATGAAGACTATGAAAAATTGAAAAAAACTCATGAAGAAAATGAAGCAAGAGAAAAGAAATTTTTAGATGCTCATAAAAAGTTCTTAGAATCTAAAAAATGTAGAAGCCAATAAGCCGCCTTTTGTTTTTCTTCTCCGCATCTGCAGAGAGCAGAAAGTTCCAACATTCGACTGAGCGTTGTTTTCAACTTGCACCGGTAAGGGCTAGCCGTTTCAACAATTTTTCCCAGCATGTTCAGCTTCATCAGCATCATTACGCTGAAAAACTGTCCCGTTTCTGAGCTGTTGCCATCACTTTCATGATCCCACTTGCATAGGTTACCTTTTGTCAGTGGGCGGACTTTCCTCAAAGCTTGTCAAAAACTTGGCATTTAATCCAAGTCTAAGATCCACGAGCTCCGTAAGTTGGATTGGCTCCTACAATAAGTTTATAGAAAATAGCTGTTTTTAAATGTTATGCATGTGTTGCTGCTTTTAGCCTTTCTTCAAGGTAGTCAACAACGTTTAAGTATCCTGCCCCAATCCTTTCAAAGTATTTTACACTAGAACTTTCAATTTTTTTGCCCTTGCTGTAAGGAAGATTACCCAAAACTGCAACTATTAATCCTGGAAATGCTTTTTTAATTTCACTTAAGCTTGATTTTGCAATTTCAAGGTCCATCAAAATTGCGTCTAATCCTACTTCGCTAGTTGAGTTCAATGTGCTTCTGCTGTCAAGACTGTAAAAAATCTCGTGCTTCTTGTTTTCAAGCAAGCTAGCAATGCTTCTGACCCAATGAGGTCTGCTTGCCGCCATCAGTATTTTTGCCATAATATAAAGGTAAAATAGCCTCTTTTAAAGGTTGTGAATCCTAGAATAAACAAGAAACTTTAAATATCCAGATTACAATAAAACTTTATGAAAGCTTATGATTTCTCATTGAAAGACAAGAATGGTGTTCTTCACTCTTTAAAAGACATAAAATCAGACTATATTATACTATACTTTTATCCTAAAGACAGCACTCCAGGCTGCACAATAGAAGCAAACGAATTTAACAATCATCTTCAAGATTTTAAGAAATTAAAAGCAACTATTATTGGTATCTCAGGCGGAAATGAAAAAACAAAGACAAAATTTTCAGCTAAATATAAGTTAAACATTCTATTGTTGTCAGATTCAGAATTTAAAGTCTCAAAGAAATACAAATCCTACGGAGAAAAAACATTTATGGGCGTAAAATTCAATGGAATATTCAGAAATACTTTTATTTTAGATAAAAACAAGAACATAATCAAGACTTTTGAGAAAGTAAAGGCTGAAGGACATGCTTTAGAAGTAATAAACTTCTTAAAAACTTTATAAAAAACTTTATTCCTTATTGTTTTTTGTAAACATTGGTTTCATCATTTGGATCATGAATTATGTAAGCTAAATGCTCATCAATTTTAAATTCTTTCTTTACTTTTAATTTGCTTAATTTAATATTTTTAATATTATCCACAATTATACTTATAACTTCCATTTTAACTTTGCTTCTCATCTTCTTTAAATTTTGATCTCCAATGCTAATCTTTCTATTGTCGCTTATTATCAATATTCCAATAGATCTCATTCCCAAATCTTTGGCTCTTGACAAGCATGAAGCAAGTTCCATTTCGCAGGTGTCTGGGGCTATTTCTTTATAATGTTTATTTGCATGAGGCATTTGGAAAGTTACTGCAGGTACAGAAACATTTACTCCATTTACAAATTTTATTTTATTTTTATTTAAAATATCTTCAATAAGCTTTTTTAATTCTTTATCTGGCAATGCTTCCTTCCTGTCAGGTTCGATAGGATGATATATGCCATCAAAATGATAGCTTTTTTCTATAACAACTACGCTCGCAATATCTAAATTCTTAAATCCTCCGTAAGCATATCCAATAAATATTACAGTTCTGCATCCTCCGTCATGCATTTCGCTTAAAACATCGACCATCGCAGGGGCTCCATAAACATTAAAGACAATTGGATACAATTTTTCATTTTTCTTTACAAGATGAGCATGATAAACAGAATCCTTGCTATGTACAACTTCATCAAATAATCCTAAAACTTCTTTTTCAAATTCTGGCTTGTTAGTCCCAGCAATTACTATGCCAATATCTTCAAATTTATCTGCACCAAAAAGATTTTTTGCCCAGCTTCCCATGCTAGGTTTATTAAAAGACTAGATTATAAATTTAACTGTAAATATAGTTCTAATAAAATTAAAAAAATAAAAAAGTGCATAAGTGCAAACATAAATAGAAAAATTGGGCTGTTAGTAACCACAGGCTGAACATCTCGTTGCCTTGATGCTTACACCCTGGTCCTATCAAACTTTTGTTCTGAAAGTACCCTAAGTCTCTTTTTAAGGGAAGTTTCGTCCTTAGATGCTTTCAGGACTTATCTCTTACAGCGTAGCTGCTCGGCCTGCCTTGTCAGACAACCGATTCACCAGAGGCTGCAAACCATTGTTCCTCTCGTACTAAATGGTCTTTCCTCTCAGACTTGGACATTCCTAGTAGATATCATACAAACTGTCTCACGACGTTTTGTTAAGTGGAAGGAATAGCTTTTGCTTCGAAGGATTAAGAGACCCTATGATCTTAATGAATTGATCATGAGATTTTCTTGAAGTTCCAAAAGAATAAATTTCTTTTGTTCTTCCAGGTTTTAATTTATGAACACCAATTAATTTTGTATCATCACTCATTTTGTCAAGATAATTGATCATTAGTGTCTCTCTTTCCTTCGGAAAGCTATTTTTGCCCTTGTAAACTGGATACATAGACAGTATAAAGACTTAAATCTTTATAAATCTTTTGCTACATATACCCAGCTCACGACCACTTCTTAACCCAGCTCACGAACCGTTTTAACAGGTGAACACCCTTACCCTTGGCTGCTTCTGCACAGCCAGGATACGATGAGCCGACATCGAAGTAGCAAACAGCGCCGTCGATTCGAGCTCTTAGGCGCTACAACTCAGTTATCCCCGAGATAGCTTTTCTGTCATACCTAGCCCCCATCAAGGAGGACATAGGGGTTCGCTAGACCAGACTTTCGTCTCTGAGTTGCATATTGTTAGCAACACAGTCAGGCCAGCTTTTGCTCTTGCACTCTTCAGAGGATTTCTAAACCTCTTGAGCTGACCTTAGGGCCCTACTGATACCTTTTCAGCAGGGTGCCGCCCCAGCCAAACTGTCTGCCAATAGTTGTCCTTCATTTCTGAAGTTGAGCAGTTTAAAACCTAAAGAGCAGTGTTTCATTGTTGTTAAAACTCCTGCCTACGCTACACACTAAGTTTTAAACCGCAGCTACAGGCTACAGTAAAGTTCTACGGGGTCTTCGCTTCCCACCAGGAATCCCCGGCCTTCACACCGGGATAGTGAGTTCAGAGGACTCTACGTCGGGACAATGGCAGTCTCGTTACGTCATTCATGCACGTCGTCATTCAAACGACAAGGTATTTCGCTCACATTTGTTACTACATTCATTTTGATGAAACTTTAATACAAGTTTCGAATGCGATCAAACCATTTCTGTTTGATTCCTAACATCGCTGCTAGGGTCGGACTATATCTTCACATTTTATTGTGTCTGACATATAGTCTCTGAGGATTTTTCTCAATTTGAGAAATCTTTCCTGCTGATTGTCTGCACTCAACGCATTTTCACTAAAAAATATTTTTTTAGTAGTGTGAGATACTCAGATGTTCCAGCATATAGTCAGATTTGTTTAAGGCAACACTTTCACCTTAAGAGAATTATAGTTATTCCCGCCGTTTACGAGTCTTTTGTTTCATTGAAATGAAATTTCAGATACTCGCACTGGGCAGACGTGGCATCCCATACACATCCTTACGGACTTGCGAGATGCTGTGTTTTTATTAAACAGTCGGACTACCCTAGTAATTGCATCCTGTAATTGCATTTATACAAACACAATCGCAGGAACTCCTTATACCGAAGATACGGAGCTATTTTGTCGATTTCCCTGACATAGATTACACCTTCTTGCCTTAGGCTTCTCACCTAGCTACACCAGTGCTGGTTCTTGGTACAGATACTTGTTTCCTTTCTAGTTTCCTTTTCACTGGCTCTAGGCATTGACGATACACACCATAGATGTGCTGTTCCTAAAATTAATCTGGTTCTCATCGTTATGATACTCCCCACATTTGTTTTAGTTAATTACCGCGACAGCGGTAAATCGCCTAGCCCAAAGCGTCAGAAACTAAACTTGTGTTGCCACACGTACACAAGTAGTACTGGAATTTTAACCAGTTTCCCTTTCCCGCTTCTCTGATTATGAGGGCAGTTAGGACTGACTTACTCTTAGCTGATCGACATTGCTAAGAAACCCTGGAGCTTTCGGCATTATGGATTCTCACCATATTCAGATCCTACTTTTGCCTGGATTCTCATTTCTACGAGGTCCGCTTCCCCTTATGGAAAAGTTTCTGCCCTCGCAGAACGCCTGCCTACCACATGCAGCTTTTGCTGCAGCCTTCATTATCGGTGGTTGATTTAGCCCCGTACATTTTCAGGGCATATCACCTTGACTGGTGAGCTGTTACGCTTTCTTTAAAGGATTGCTGCTTCTAAGCAAACCTCCCAGCTGTCTTCGGTGATAAACACCTTTCGACCTTTAACACTTAATCAACACTTTGGGACCTTAAATGAAGTCAGAGTTGTTCCTCTCTAGATGCACAAGCTTATCCCGTGCACCCGTTTCCCAATTTCTATGACGTTACAAGATTTAGAGTTGGACAACGGGGCGAGGAATTTCTTCCCCTAACCCCATAATCCGTAGCTTTACCCTCGTAACTATCTCCATTGAGACTGGACTGCGGCCCATTTCGGCAGGAACCAGCTATAACTTGACTCGATTGGCTTTTCACCCCTAATCTGCGATTACACCAACTGATGCATCAAGAACGGCTTCGGACCTCCACGGAGCATAACCCCGCTTCATCCTACCCCAGATTAGATCGTCAAGTTTCGGGTAGCACCCCAGTGACTATAGGCACTTTCATACCTCACCCCTCGTGAACTGCGGGTAATTTGGTTTCCCTTTGGATATGAACTTAACATTCTTATCCTCGCCACTGAAATGCACTCCCAGGCTCGTTATTCGAAACGCACAGTACAACTTCTAAAAGCCGTACTTTACTATCTCTGTTAGGTTTCATGATCTTTTGACTCTCTGTTACGAGTTCTTTTCAACTTTCCTTCACAGTACTCGTTTGCTATTGGACTCAAGACGTATTTAAAGTTAGAAGTTGATGCCTCCTAATTTCAGACCCAGTATCCAGTGAGTCCTACTCAAGATACTCACACATCTTTCTAGTTTTTCTCACAGGACTATCACCTTGTGTTGTGCAGCTTTCCAGCTGCTTAAGATAAACTAGCTAAGACTAAAAGTGAGTCTTGTAACACCACATTTCATGCTTATTTCTAAGCAGGATTCGGTTTGCTTTATACCGCGTTCTCTCGCTGATACTAACGGCATCTCTATTGATTTCTTTTCCTGCAGGTACTGAGACGCTTCACTTCCCTGCGTTCCACATCATCTCTGATCTAATGAGAAGTCTCATTCGGGAATTCCGAGATCAATGGCTGCTTGCACCTACCTCGGACATTTCGCTGCTTGCCACGCCCTTCGTCTGCGTCTTGAACCAAGTAATCCGCCTAACAGATTTTTGATTCCTATCTTTTGTTTGCACCTATGCACAGTTATCAATAAACATGATAACCCTTAGCCCTGAAACTTTTTTTCAGAGCCGCATTTTTTATCCAATTAAGGAATATGATTTGTGATTTTCTCTTGTGAGTTTTTGCACAAGCTTTTTTTAAAAGCTTGAAATGGACCCGTCGAGATTTGAACTCGAGGCCCCCCGCTCATCTGGAATCTTTTGATTTTCCGTGAACGCTTTTATCAAAAGGGTTCGTGCAAAGCGGGTGCTCTACCAGGCTGAGCTACGGGCCCGCCTGAATTTTTGATTATGATTTAGTAAAATGAAAAAACACTTTAGTGTGAATAGTTGAATTACGTCATTATATATTTTATAGTTTAAATTTTATTTCCAAGAATTTTTTTTAGAAATTCAAGATAATAAAAAATAAAGGAGGTGATCCACCCGCAGGTTCCCCTACAGGTACCTTGTGACGACTTAGCCCACCTCACTGAATATAGGTTCATTCTAATCAAAGATTAGACTTCACCTAAACCCTGCTCGGTTGGCTTGACGGGCAGTGTGTGCAAGGCACAGGGACATATTCACCGCTCGCTGTTGACGAGCGATTACTAGGGATTCCAGCTTCATGAGGGCGAGTTACAGCCCTCAATTCGAACTAGGACGTAGTTTAGAGGATTGGCTCCTCCTTACGGAGTTGCATCCCATTGTCTACGCCATTGAGGCGCGCGTGTTGCCCATGAGATTCGAGCCATACAGACCTATCGTTGCCCGCACCTTCCTCCTCCTTACGAAGGCAGTCTCCATAGTGTGCATCATTTATCGCTAAATGATTAGCAATCATGGATACGGGTCTTGCTCGTTGCCTGACTTAACAGGACACCTTGCGGCACGAGCTGACGACGGCCATGCAACATCTCTCGGCTCATCAGGTAAAACCTTTAATTTGACCTTCATACTGCCGGCGCCCATGGTGAGATTCTCTGTGTAGAGTTAGATTAAACCGCACGCTACACCCCTTGTAGTGCGCCCCCGCCAATTCCTTAAAGTTTCAGTCTTGCGGCCGTACTTCCCAGGTGGCATACTTAACACCTTCGCTCCGGCACTGCACGTTCACGGAGAACATGCAACACATAGTATGCAGCGTTTACGGCTAGGACTAATGGGGTATTTAGTAGATTGAAAAAGATTTTGAATATTAAATAATCCCTCAAGAAAAAAACTTATTAGTTTTATAATGACCAAGTTTTTATCTTGCAAAATTATTAACCTTTTCACCTATATCTAATCCCGGTCGCTCCCCTAGCTTTCGTTCCTGATCGTCAGACCCGTTCTAGACAGGTGCCTTCGCCATCGGTAGTCCATCAAGGATTATCGCATTTTACCGCTTCCCAAGATGTACTCCTGCCTTCTCCCGGTCTCTAACTAAAAAGTATTCCTTGCTCGCTGTAGAGTTGAGCTCTACAATTTCACAAGGAACTATCTTAGTCGACTACGAACGCTTTAGACCCAATAAACGTGGTTGCCACTTGTGGCTCCGGTGTTACCGCGGCGGCTGGCACCGGTATTGCCCACCACTTATTCGTCAAGCTTCTTGCACTTAACAAAAGCCTAGTTAAAAACTAAGCACTTTGGATTCCCTTATCACGCTTGCGCGCATTGTAAAGTTTTCGCGCCTGCTGCACCCCTTAGGGCTAGGACCCTTATCTCAGTGTCCTTCTCGGGGCTAGGACTCTCATCCCCCCTACGGATCAGAGGCTTGGTGAGCCATTACCTCGCCAACTACCTAATCCGCCACCGACTCATCTTACAGCATTGCTTTTCGGGAAAAAAGCATTCCAGCAGAATTTCCCTATCCAGTTTTATCCTCAGTTTCCCAAGGTTATCCCAGACTGTAAGGCAGATTATCGACGTGTTACTGAGCCTTGTGCCGGTCTCTTGCGAGGCCAGACTTGCATGGCTAATCCGAATCCAAATAGCAGCAACCTCCCGCAGGATAAACGGGAATTATATTTGGCCGCTAATTAATATTACTTTAAGTCTTCAGCTTATTCACACTAAAAGTGATTCCATCATACTTTTTTAAGTACTCATGACAAATATGTTTTTCATCAATCCAAACATATTTTTTAATGAATGTAAGAAAATATTTGTTAAAAAGAATCATTGCAATTTCATCTTGTTAACATTTTAATTCACAAAGCTCCTAGCAAATTACTGCTTTATAAAGCTTTCTCTTTATAGCTCGGATTTCATCTTTTTTATTATTTTTTCTTGAACTTCTTTAGGAACAAACCTTTTTTCTTCCCTGTTATAATGGTAGCCAAATTCTTTGTCTTCAAATAATATTCCTTCAAGCAAAACAGGATTTTTATATCTAGGCCTTAAATGCCAGTGGACATGCGGTGTTGGGTTCTCTTTTTGGTAAGTGTCATTCATCAGGCATCCCCAGTTAAATAGAGTTGCATTGAAAGCCTTTTTTATTATAGTTTCAATGCTTTTTACAACGACATGAAAATCTAGCAATTCTTCCTTTGTTAAATTTGATAAATCTTCACAGTGTCTTTTTAGAGCAACAACCGATCTCCCAACATATCTTTGTTCAGGATTTAATGAAATTTTCCAGTAGTTTGTTTCACATATTAAATTATTATTTCCCTTTAATCGTTCGCAGCTTTCGCATTCCATAATGATGGGTATTTGCCAGATGATTTAAAGCTTTCTTTTTTTGGTTTGAAAAATGGTAGTTCATAATGTTTAAAAGCGATGTTTTTAAGTTAAATTTATGGAAACCATAGAACGTAAAAGAAGAACCTTGGATGATTATACTGAAGAGGAAAAGAGAATTTTAGATGAAGGTATAAAATCAGATAAGGTTCATTTTGTAGGAAATTGCGGGCGTTTAGAACCTTTTACATTTATTGAAACTTTAGTTTACGAAACTCTTATAGGTTCTTGGGAAAAAAGGCAAGTTTATAGAAGAAGAGCAAGGAATCTCCCTTATGAAGCAAGGGTTGCTCAAATTGAAGCTCTAGTAGCCTCTGGAGTTAAATCTGCTAAAGGGATTAGTCAAAAAGCTGCAGTTGGAAAACAAACTGTTTACGCCATTGCTAGAAAAGAAGGGATAGAATTACAAAATCCATATGAAGCAAGGGTTGCTCAAATTGAAGCTCTAGTAGCATCAGGTGTTAATACTGCTAAAGGGATTAGTCAAAAAACAAATATTAGGATGGATAATATTTATCAGATTCTTAGAAAAGAAGGGCTAAAAATAACAAGGCATTATTCAAGTTCAACTGAAAGAAAAAAGCAAATTCTAGATTTATTCCATAAAGGAGTAACTACTTACGAAGCAATGTCAAAAGAAACTGGATTGCATAAAGGTTTAATAAAGGGATATGCTAATAAATTTGGGATAGAATTAAAAGGATCTTATTTTCAGATTTCTCAACCAAAGAAAAGAAGACCAGAGATAGACAATTTAATTTTAGAAGGGAAAACTTTGCAGGAAATTGGAGATGCCGTCGGTTTAACAAGAGAAAGAATCAGGCAATATATCAATGGATCTGGACAATATGATTTATACAGAGGGAAAAGGCAAGAAATAGAGAAAATTAAAAAAGAAATTAATTCTAATGAAGATACTCCATATAATAGAAAAAGAAATGTAAAAAATGTGGCTAATTTGGTGCGTTTATTAGGTTTAGAAAAGAGTAAGAGTGAACCTTGGCCAGTCAGGAAATCTTTAGAATATGTTTTGTCTAGAAAAGGTATAAATATTTTCAATAAAAAGAATTATACTGTAGATGATATTCTCCCAATCCTGAAAAGATACGAAGAAGCTAAAAACAATAACAAAAAATTATCTTTAGAAGAATTAGGGGCTGGTACAAGGTTGGGATTTTCTGCAGTAAGCAGGGTTTTAAAGGAAGTTGGCTTAGAACCTTTATATGGCACAAGAGAAAGAAGAAGTCCTTTAAATAATGAAGAAAAAAAGGTGATTCTTAGGGTTAAAGACACAAAATTGACATCCCCAGATGTCGCTTATTTTTCAAATCTCAATTTTTGGCAAATTTCACAATATCTTGAAAGGAAAAAAAAGAAAATAGGCCGTGGAAGTACTATAAAAATATTTTCAAAAAACCAGGGCATTAGCTACAGTTTAGCATCTCAGATAATTGAAGCAAAAGACGCTGGATTCAAAGAAGCTGAAATAACTGAATTGCTGAATATTGATAAAGATTTTATAAGGTATGTTAATAAAAATAGAGAAGAAATAGAAAAAGATTTGATAAGGCAATTGAGAATACTTTACAATGATAGTAAAATAAAAAAGCCTTATGGTATTAATAACCAATTAAGTTCATAATGTTTAAAAATAGCCTTTTGATAAATAAACTAAGGTATTGGATATGGCGCAAGAAAACAGGGTTGCATTGCTTGAACAATATGTAAGTGAAGGGATTACTTCAGTGCATGAATTGTCAGAAAAATTGGATGTTCATCCGCGTACTGTCAGGCATATTGGAGTTGTTGCACATCTTAATTTGGAAGATGGCATTTCTAATGTTCCCAAAGAAAAAGCAGGTAATTATCTGCAAAGGAGAAGAAGCGCTGCTTACGAGCATAGAAAATATTTGAGAAAAAATAATGAAAGAATAGAAGCAAGGATTGCTTTTTTAGAAGAGGCAGAAAAGAAGAGTTCTGATGAAAGTTTAAGTTTTGCTGAAAGAAAAACTTGGGAATATGTTCTACACAGAGATCCTAACGGACATCCACCGTATTCCTATGAAGTTCTATTGAAGCTTTTTATGTCATATGAAAATGCAGTCAGGAAAGGAGAAGCAAAATCATTGAATGATTTTGAAAGTGAAACAGGACTTTGGTATTCTCAAGTTGGAAAAATTTTAAAAAGAGTCAAGTTACATCCTTTGTATAATCTCCATATAAAACCTCAGCATTCATATATGGCTTTTTTAAGAAAAAAGTATGGATTAAAAAGAATATAGTTTGTCAATATCTTCTCCGACTTCCTTGAAAATATCTTCAATGCTTTTTTTCCCGTCAAGCAGTTTCACTCTTTCTGGTTCTTGATTGGCAATTCTCCTATAAGCTTCACCAGTAAATTGGAAAAATTCTTTTCCTGATCTTTCAATAAAATCTAATGGTTTATTTGCTTGTTCAGCCCTTTTAATCATTGTTTCATAGTTGATGTCAAAATAATATGTTCTGTCTGGCATGCAAGTTCCAACAGCTTCCTGGTTCAATAGTTTTATCAAAGCCATTTTATTAGGCTCAAACTTGTATTTTCCTCCTCCTTGATATGCTGGAGTTGAATCTAGAAATCTGTCGCTTAGTACTGTTGTTCCTTTCAAAAGATTTGGAATTACAATCTGATTAACATATTCAGATCTTGCTCCAATAAACATGCACAATTCTGTTAGTGGATTTCTTTTTGTTGTTGAAGGCAGCTGTGGAAAATCATCTTCATGTTTGAATCCTTCATTCAATGATTTAAAAGCAATCTCAGGCCTTTTTAGCATCATCCTAAAAGCTCCGCCATATGAAGTATCTCCAGGTTCATGCCCGACAAAAGTATTTATTCCTCTTTCTCTTAAGTAAGTTTCTACTTTTCTAAGCTGTGTTGTCTTTCCGCAGCCATCAATGCCTTCAAATGTGATGAATTTTGGTTCTTTCATGCCAGTTCAACTTTTACTAAGTTTTTCTTTCTCTTTGCAATTGACCTTGTTTCTTGAATTGCTCTTCCAAAGTCAGTTTCAGTTTCTTTGTTTACAAATTTGAATGTTTTTCCAATTTCTGGCTCTAAATTTCTTAAAGCACCATATGCCATCTGACATAATCTCAAATAAACTGGCGCAGCTCCAGGAGCTGTTCTTAATTCAAACACATGGTAAGCTTCTCTTAAGTTCATTTCATCATTCATTGGAGCTCTTGCAGACATTGGTAATGCTAAGGTTGCTGCATAAGGCCCTTCTTTTTCTTCAGTTTGATGCCATAAGCTTGTTGCTTTTTCATTTGCAGCATTAATTTCTTTTTCTAGTCCAGCAACTTTCAATCCAGGAGAAGTGTAAAATCCATGGAAGGGTCCAAACCACATTGGATCTAAATAAGATGGAACCGTATGTCTTCTTATGTCTCTTATTTCAGCAATTGGCATTATCATGCTTAAATCCAAAGTCATTCTTTCAAATGCTCTTCCAGGCCTATGTCTTCTGTTTTTTCTTAAATCGTTTTCAGCTTTTGCTGCAATGCCCATATAATCATAAAGCATTTTAATTATTTCTCCCCTGTCTTTATATTTAATTTCACTCATCGCATCAATCATAGTAGCAGGACTATTTTTTTCTCTTAAAATAGCTTCAGCAACATCATTTAAATTTCCATGCAGTCTCAAATAAAGGTCTAGGGCTAATTTTTCATCTCTTATTCTTGCAATAATTCTATCATTAAGGTTGAATCTTTCTATATTTAATCTTAATTGTTCGTCCCTTCTTTTTTCAGTTGCCTCTCCTATATTACATGGGGCATATTTTGTGATAGGTTGCCTAGTATTAAATAAGAAATCTCTATATTCTTTTGATCTCATACCAGTTATAATCTTCTCTCCTTCAATCAGCTCTTCTCTTACAACAGGTTCTGTATGATTAAGCAAAGGATCAACAACTTTTGTCATTTCCCTTCTAAATAACTCCATTAACATTTGTCCTTCACCAAAATATCTTGCTTGAGATTTATAAACAAAGTGTCTCATAGCTTCAGCATTAAAAGCCAAACCTAAAGTTGTTTTTGCAGACATTGGAAGCAGATGCCTCACTTGGTCTTTGAAAGCGGCTGCAATAGTTCTATTATATCCATCCCTTAATTCTTCGTCAGTTGCCTGCTTTTCGCCTAATCTATTTAAAGATTCTTTTGCTTTGCTTTCATACATTTCAAATGGCAATTCTTTTGATAGCCATTCCATTATTTTTTTATGTTCTTCATTTTTGGGATTCATAACTTTCGCATATATCCCAAATAAATTGTCAGTAGAATCTCTAAATACAGCTTCTAAGCCAGCTTCCCTGATTAATGGATCAACAATATAATTAAATTTACCATCTGCTCTTCTTCTACTATAGTCAACATATCTTGTAGACTTTTCAATTCCGAACATTGTCCTATGATGGAAAGTACTCATAGCAGCTAACATTGAAATTCCTTCAAATATAGCACCAAAATAAACATTTCTTGCGACAGAATCATCACCATATTCATCCCAAACAGACTCTAAAAATTTTATTCCAATTGTATTAATCATATCTGGTAAAAATAAGTCCTTAACTGCCTTCCCAAGATTTTTGTTTGCTTGAATCATTCTTGCAGCAACAACTCTAGAATCATCTGTGGCTCTGCTTTGCTTGGCAATAACCATTCCTGGCAATAAACCTCCAACTTTGAAAGCGGCAACAGGCAAATCTAGATTGGTAAATAATTTATTAGCACCTTCAATTGCTTCATTTGATAAAGGCTCACCAGTTTTTCCAGAAATATATTTTGGTCTTTCATAGTCTAGTTCTTTTATAAAATCATTATTACTCATTCCATTAACTCTTTCAAGAAGTGATTCAAGACTATTCTGATTAAAGTCCCCCATAGTTGTTTTTTTCTCAGTCTTTGTCTTAAATATATTTCTACTCTAGAATGGTTACATTTCAGTATATAGTTCTTCAATATAGCCTCTAAAGTAAATAAATGCTTATAACCTTTAAAGTTCTTTTATTTTATACAGGATGGATAAGCTGGAAGTTATTTTATCAGGCTTCAGCATACATTTACCTTCTTTAACTTTAGAATCGCATAAATTTATTGTAGAAGAATCTGAAAAGCCTAAAGTTTACGTTGCACGTGCTTCAAAGCATTACCAGGTAACTTCCCAGTTTAATGTAAAAAATTTGATTGTTGGCTCTGGAAATTTATATTTGGATGAAAATAAAAACCTGGTTTTAAACGGCTCATCAATAGTTTATGGCGCTGTAAGCAAAGAAGCAGCTCTAAAAATTGGAAGTTTAATTTCTAAAGAATTAAAAAAACATGATATTAAAGTTAAAGATATAGTTCTTGATTTAGAAGGAACTCCAAATGCTTACTGGACACAAATTTTATAAACTTAATTTTCAGGAATTTTATTATGCAAGATTACAAAAAGATAATTTTAGACTTGAAAGCTTCAATGGATGACAGGATTCAGGCAGCTTTTCAGCTAGAAAACATAGCTGATGAAGATTCAATAAACGCATTAGCCAAAGCAATGTTTACAGATCCTTCTCCAATTGTAAGGCATGAATGTGCATTTGCATTGGGAGAAACAGCAGCTCCAAAGCTGGCAGGACCTCACTTGATGAAGGCTGTTGAAACAGATTCAAATATTTTTGTTAGACATGAAGCCTTGATGGCACTAGGAACTTTAGGCGATTCATCTTTTGCTAATTTTGTCAAGAAATTTTTAAACGATAAAGACTTAGAAATCAGGGAATCAGCGCAAATTTGCTTGCAGAAATTTGAAAGATAATCTTTTTGTCACTCTTGCCTCTGCATTTTGAATTCTGTTAATATCAGAATTATCTTTACAATGCTCAAGAGCTTTTTTTGCCAAGCTTTTAAATCCAAACCTGATTACGCCCTCATAAAAATCAATTATTTTTCCTTGGTCAAGCCTAGAAACATAGGCTTCGAATTCGTCTACTGATTTTTTAGCGTCGTAAACTGTCCAGCTTAATCCCAATTCAGTTAAATCTGTTAAATATTCAGTTTTCATAATATTAAACCTGAAAAATCAATTTAAAAAGCTTATGCATCATTGATGTGTGAACCAGAAAGTCAGCTTGTCTTTTTCTTTTTTGTCTAGCTTAGCAAAATATTTTCTCTCAAATTGTATTATTTCATTTAGTTTTACATTTTTTAAGTCTTTTTCCCCCAAGCCATGAACTAAGCTTCCGTCATCCATCAAGACTTCTACCTTCACTAGATTGTCCTTTGTTGGAAGCCAGTGTATTAGTTGGGCATTTAGATTTTTATCAAAGTCCTTGCTTAGAAACTCATTGTTCTTGAAGTTAAACAAGTGCATAAATCTGTATAGTTTATCTTTTTTAATGTCGTCATCAAGGTAAAATTCATCCTCTGTCTTTAAGATTCTTGAACCTCTCTTTATTTGAGGATGCAATGGAGCTTTTACACTCATTTTTGGAGCATTTTTTATCTTTATCTTTTTAAGTAAATTGACAAAGAAATATCTGTTTGCCTTTTCATCAATTAATTTTTTGTTTTCAGAATATAAGGTGTCGATTGGAGCAGTAATTTCATTTTCATTTGTTCCGAAGCTCATCAAAAACTTTCTTATTGCCTCTGGCTTTATTCCTCTTCTTGCTAAACTTTGTATTGAATAAGTTCTTGGATCGTCCCATCCTTTAAATTTCCCAGACATTACTTCTTCTTTTGACTTAGACTTTGATAATTTTACGCCTTCAATCTGCAATAAACCTGTATGTATGACTTCAGGTCCTTTCCAGCCAAATAAATCCCAGATAAATTTCTCCATGTCTGTTTCTATCATCAAGTCTTTCCCTCTTAGAACATGAGTTATCTTCAATAAATAATCGTCAATTGCCCAGCTGAAGTCTAGCAAAGGCCAGACTCTAAATTTATTCCCAACTCTTGGATGTTCCCTGTCAGAAATTCTAAAAATTACCCTGTCTCTAAAAGCTGGATTTTTATGCTGCATATCAGTTTTAATTCTTAATGAAGCTGAGCCTTCATCAGCATCAAACATGTTTTTCCATGCTGATAATGTTATGTCTATAGATTGAGACCTGCATTTGCATTCTCTTCCTGCTGCCCTATTTTCTCTCAAGCTTTCAGAGCTGCAGGCGCATACATATACATGTCCTTTTTTGATTAATTCCTCAGCGTATTTGTAATAAATATTTAATCTGTCTGATTTGTAGATTATTTTTTTGTCAAATTTAACTTCAAGCCATTTCAAACTTTCAGGAATCAAGTCATAAGCTTCTTTCACAATGTTCTTTTTGGCGCTTCCAATGGTGTCATCAATTACCAATAATAACTTTCCCTTGTATTTTTTTACATATTCATCATTTAAGATTGCTTGTCTGGCATTTCCTACATGTATAGGTCCTGAAGGATATGGAGCAAATCTCATTACAACTTTTCCTTTAACATTTGGCAGCTCATGCAAGATTCTTTCTTCAACAATCTTCTTTTTTTCAAGCATTTCTGGAGCTAGTTTTTCTAGTTTTTTAGTCTGCTCTTCTAAAGACATAAAATTGACTTTTTTTATTATCTCATTTACCTTTTTTATTACTTCTTCCTTCTTGGCATTTTTATATTGGCTGAAAACAGCGCCTATGACAGCCCCAGAATTGGCTTTTCCATTGTATTTTACTGCGTTATTAAGGGCTAATTTAAGGATTAGGTCTTCCATATCTATAGTGTAAAAAAGCTTCTTTAAATACCTTTATTTTTCGTTTAAATTGATATTATTAATTACTTTAAGGTAGTATCAAATGGAAAGATTTATAAAGGATTAATCTATGTACAGCTTAGGTAATAAAATGGAAAGCAAAAAAATATTGTTTGTGGATGATCAATCAATGATATGTAATCTTGGTAAGATAGTTTTGGAGTCTGTTGGATACAAAGTTGAAACAGCTTCAAATGGAAAGGAAGGTTTTGATGCTTATCATAAGATGCAAAAAGAAAGTTCTCTTCCAGATATAGTTGTTACAGATTTTAACATGCCAGAAGCAAATGGTGAGTATTTAATAGATCAGATTAGGGCAGTAAACAAGGATCAAAAAATTATTTTAGCTTGCAGTCAAGATAATGATTTAGTAAAAGGATTATTATCTAGATATAATCTATCTGGAATATTGGCAAAGCCCTATAGAAACTCACAATTAATTAAAAAGATTGAAGAAGTTTTAAGATAAAATGATATGCATTAACGTAAAACCATTATTAGACACTGATTTTGATAGTGGAAGCTCTCTAGAAAGAATATTACATTTAGGAAAAGCAGTAGTTGTTGAAATTGAAAGCGGGAAAGACGGTGGTAAAAGTTATATAGATTGGTCTGGTAATTATTTTGAAAATTTACCTAAAGAATTCATAGAAAATTTTTATAATAAAATATAATTAAGATTATTTTCCAAATCTTCTTTGCCTGTTAGAATATTCTTCAACGCATTTAACAAAGTCTTCTTTCTCAAATTCAGGGAACATTTTCTCTAAAAATATCCATTCAGAATATGCTGACTGCCATACTAAAAAATTACTAGTGCGAATCTCTCCTCCAGAGCGAATAATCAAGTCAGGCGAATTTTTTAAATCCAGATTATTTGTGAAAACTTCCTCGTTTATTTTATCAACATTGATTTTGCCTTCTTTAACTTGCTTGGCAATTTTAACAGCAGCATCAACAACTTCTCTTTGTCCAGAGTAGGCCATTGCAAAAGTCAATATGAATCTGTCATGTTTCTTAGTTTTTTCCATAACCTCTCTGCATTTTTCCTGCACGTCTTTAGGCAGTAACTCGAGTCTCCCAATGAAGTTTATTTTTATCTTGTTTTTGTAGACTCTTTCATCAATCAATAATCTATCAAGTTCTTTCTTAATTATGTCCATCAAGAAATCAAGTTCTTCTTTAGGTCTATTCAAGTTTTCAATTGACAATGCGTATAAAGTAAGTTCCTTAACTCCCAGTTCATCACACCATTCAAGCATTTTCTCTACTTTGCTTGCGCCCCATTCATGTCCTTTCCATGGCTTTGCCATTATTCTTTTAGCAAACCTTCTGTTGCCGTCCATGATGATGCCGATGTGCTTTGGTACGTTCATTTTCACTACCTATTTATCTCAAAAACTCTTTTTTTAGCATTTTTAAACTTTATGAATAGTGTTTTTTCAGTTAAAAAGTATTAAAAACAGCTGATTTTTGTTAATTTCATGAGATTTTTGAACAAAAAAGAAAGCAGGAAATACATTGGGGAACATAAGCTAGATATTGATCTTGATGTTTATGCTTTATTAGAAGATGAAGATAATTTTTTTATGATTACAAGGGACATTCAGAAGCTTGATTTAAATTTCTTGAAGATAAAAAGGATAGGGTTAAAGCTATGAAATTAGACCAGCATTTTTTGGTTGACAAGAAAATAGCAGAGTTCATGGTAAACTCTGCTGGAATTTCTAAAGATGAGTCTGTTTTTGAGATTGGTCCTGGAAAAGGAGCATTGACACAGTTCATAGTCAAGAAAACAAGTAATTTGACTTTGGTTGAGGCAGATCCTGAATTGGAAGATTCTTTAAAAAAATTCAAGGCTGATTTGATAATAGGAAATGCTCTTGAAAATTTGAAGAATTTTGACAAGCTTGTTTCTTCTTTGCCTTACTCTATCTGCGAGCCATTGCTGTGGAAATTAATAAGATTGAAGTTTAAGCTGGCAATATTGTTAGTTCCAAAGAAATTTTACGAGAAATTGATAGGTCTTCAGGAATCTAAGCTAGCTATTTTAGCTTCAGAAGTTTTTGACGTTGAATTATTGAAAAGCGTAAAGCCTATGGCATTTTCTCCAGAGCCCGACATTGATTCGTGCATAATCAAATTGACTTTGAAAGACAGTTCAAGTCTGCTTAAGGAAATCTTCATGCAGCACGACAAGAAGCTCAAAAATGTTATTGAAAATATATTGACTAAAAATGGAAAGACAAAAAAGCAGTCTAAAGAGTTTATTGAATTAAAGCTTGATAAAAAATTAATGAATGAAGTTGTCTCTCATTTATCTTTAAATCAATTGAAAGAAATTAAAAGATTAATAGCCTTTTGATTCGCCTATTTTTCTTACATTAAGCATATTGTTTTGCGAATCTTCCTCAAATTGCAGTCTGTCACCAACTTCCAATTCTAAATCGTCATTGTAGTAAACTCTCTCTACTATTGGGTTTTCAAGCCTGATAACATATCCTGTTAACCTTGTCTTTATTACTTTAGCCGTCCTTGTTACTAATTTCTCTTCCTGGACAGGCTCTGCTGCAGGCTCTTCTGCCTGAATTTCCTGAATTGGCTCAGTTACAACAGACTCTTCTTTAACTTCCTGTTCAGGTTCAGTTACAGTGTCTATTTTTACAACATTGCCTGTAGTTGTACAGCCTATTACCAAGAATACTGCAAATAAAATTGAAATTATTGTTGAAGTTCTCATGTATACTAGAGTATCTATGTCCCTTTATTAATGTTTTGGTTTTAAGGTCTATTTTGGTATCTTTTTAGATCTTTTAAATCTGCAAAATATAAAAGAAAAAGACCAGATAATAGAGTTGAAATTATAGGGGTAATAAGGAACAGGAACGCAATGATTATTTATGAGGAAGAGGAAAACTATTTAAATATTGTAACCATAATATAAAACCATGAAACTTGAATATGATAAGGAAGTGGATGCCGCATACATCTATATAAAATACCCCATAAAAGATGGCGAATGTGCAAAAACTATCGAATTAAATGATAATATATTTATAGACTATAGCAAAGATGGCAGGTTATTGGGAGTTGAAATATTGAATGCTAAAAAAATACTTGGTAAAAAAGTTATCGAAACAGCAGTCCCTGCTTAGCCATCAAAAACTATTTAAACTAATTTTAAGGCTTTATACCCAATGAATATACTAAAAGAGGCTATCAAGAAAACTATTGAAACTTACAATAAATTTGCAAAGATTTATGCAGACAAGCATCATGAAAAACTTCTGCAGTTCCAGTTGAACAAGTTTGTCTCTTTTTTGCCAGGTAAAAAAGTCCTGGATATTGGCTGTGGATCAGGAAGAGACGTTTCTTATTTCCTGGAAGAGGGATTAGATGCCTTAGGCATTGACATTTCAGATGGCTTGTTGGCAGAAGCAAAAAAAAGAGTTCCAAAAGGCAGTTTCAAGAAAATGGACATGCTTAATCTAGATTTTTCTAATGATAGTTTTGACGGCTTATGGGTTTTAGATTCATGGGTGCACTTGCCTAAAAAAGAGGCTGCGAAAGTCCTCTTGAATTTTGCAAAGATACTAAAAAAAGATGGCGTTTTATACATTGCAGTCAAAGAAGGTGAAGGAGAAACTTTTATTGAAAATCAAGGTAGCTTTAAGGGTGAAGAATATAAAAACAATCCAAGATTTTTTGCTTTCTACAAGCAGGTTGAATTAGAAGAATTATTAAAGTCTGTAGGTTTCAAGGTTTTAGAAGTAATCAATGACGAAACAGATTCAGAAGGCAGACATTGGATAGAGATATTTGCTAAAAAAGAGGAAATATGAGTTCAATAATAAGGGTTGCAGAAGATTTGAAGATAGCTCAGCGTTCCATGCTGGACTTTGCAGAATTTTATTCTAAAATAATTTTATGGTCTAATTTACGTGGTTTTAATTTCAATGAGAAAGAATATCGCGACCAGGATGATCCTCGAGGCAAGCAGGTAGAAATAATTTGGGAAGGCTCAACAGATTACGATGATTATGCCAAATTCACAATAGAAGTTCAGATAAGAATTTTAGGCTTGAATGCTGTTGAGCTTGAGAAAAACGGCTCTAAATTAAAAACTTTCAAGGGAGATTTCACAATAAAAGTCAATAGTTATGTAACTTTGGATTACAATAATGACTTCCAGACTCCCTTCAAGAAATTTTTGAGAAGAATCTATGACAGGTTTATAGTAAAAGATAGGATTGAGTCTTACAAAAAGAATTTAGATGGAGCAACTCAAGAATTAGTTTCTGAGATAAAGTCATTTTTCTCCATGTTTGGAGCTCCTGAATAGTTCTATTATCAATAATATTGCTCCTATGGTATTTGCAGCATCAGCTACATTAAATACATGTATTATTTTTATGTCTATGAAGTCAACTACATATCCAAAATACAATCTGTCAATCAAGTTTCCTAAAGCTCCTCCAAGTATGAATCCAAAAGCAAGAAGATTTTGTTTTTTAGAATAATATAATATCAATCCAATTACAACCACTGCAGCAATTACAAAAAGCCATTTCTGTCCCTGCAATATTCCAAATGCAGCGCCATAGTTTGCTATGTAATCTAGATTATGTCTTGCATATAATTTAGAAAGCTGGTCTACAAAAGCAATTATTAAGCCTAAAATTATTATCCTAGTATTTGCTTCTTTCTTCATAGGCAATCCTTTCAATAGCTTCAAGTCTAGCATTCAAGTTTTCAAGTCTTGCGTTAATAAGGTCTAATTTATAGTTTATTTTTTCAAGTATTTTAGTGTCAACAGCTAGTATTGGTTTAGCTACACTTTCATTAAAGTCATCTTTATGATCTACTTTAGCATTTTCAACTGGCTTTACTTCCTTCTTGTCTAGGATTACCTTCTCCTCTTTCTTGAAGTCAGGTATAACATTCTCCTCTTTTTTGCTAGAATAGCCGAAAAATCCCATTGTTACCAAAAGCTTTAAAAGTTAGAGAATATATAAATCTTTGTTGTAAAAGATGGTGATAAATTGGCAGAAAAACAAAACTTCTTAACAAAGCTTTTCAGGCCTATTTTCATAAAAACAGAGAAAACTGAAAAAGAAACACTCTTTGGCAAGCTTTTAAGTGTAAAAGAAGAGAAGGAAGAAAAAGTCAAGGGAGAATTAGGAGATCCAAAGTCTTCCTACAAGATGGTTATAGATAGCCAGCAAGGAGGAGTTGAAAGGTTTTACTTCTGGGTTTTAAGATTTTTAGAAAAGCCAGCTACTTTAGGCTTAGGCTTCGATGGCAAGAATGGAAAAATAATAAAAATTAAAGATTTGTACACTTCAGCAGAAACAAGCACTTATTTTGGCAATGTCGAGCAGAAAAAAGCAGCTCAGCAGGATAGAATCTCAACTTACCTGGCAAATGTTGGAAAATTTACAAAAGAATTGTTCCAGATTTTAAGAGAATTAAGGATTCTAGATGAAAGGCTTACTTACTACGACCAGATTGACGCAGGAAAAAAAGCAGCAGACATAGCATTGAAAGGAATTTGGATTGACTTGGTAGAAGGAGGTTCTCAAAATGTTGCTTCTGTTTATGGATTAGCAAATAAAGTAGGATTTGTAACTCTTCCAGATTTGTTTTTTGACACCTTTGTTAAAAAATCAGAAGACGTTGAGAAAGAAGCTTTTTCTTATCAGGACAAAGGAATTAACAGGAAAGTCTGTGAAGTATTGACAAGAAAACTGCAGCAGTATATGCTGTGGAAGGAAAAGACAGAAAAAGAATTAAGGACTAGAAGAAATTTTGTTCTGGCTTATCTTGCACAGGAATACAACGTGATAAAGATGTACGCTTCCTGGTTGAAACCATATATGGAAAATGTAAAGAAGTTGCAGCAGAATCGCGAATTAAATCAGGCAGACATTGTCACAGCGTTTGAAACTGCCAAGATAGAATTGGAATTATTGGCAGTAAAAAATACTTACTCGCTAAAGACTCCAGAAGGCTATGAAGAAAATAAGGAATTTCAAAAAGTTTTTCCTTGCATTAGAGTCACTTTTAATTATACTACAATACCACAGATGTCTTTCCAGCAAGAATATCAGCGTGCGGCCATCCATACTGGGCATACAGAAATAAAGTTTGAAGGCTATGTAGTTGAAAAAGAAGAATTAGATGCTTATGTAAAAAAGCAGAATGAAGATGCATTTGATATTTTAATTTCAATAGACGAAACTCTGGCTGCATTGAAAGACGAATTGTACAAGTATCTTGACGAAGCTCAAAAGCAATTCAAGGTTAACAAATTGCAAAGCCTTTATCCAAAGACTGAAGAGGAAAAAGAGCCTGACCAAAGCATAGTAGCTCCCTTCAAAGCTGTTTTTGATGGTTTCAAGGAAGTTTTTTCCTTTGGCTACAAGAAATCAGAGTCAAAAGACGAAGAAGATAAGCCAAAGATGACAAAGCATGATGAAGTAGAAGAAAAAGAAGCAGCAGATGGAGCTTTAAAGTTAGTTGTAGTATTGTACGACATATTTAAGAAGAACTTTGGCATGTTTACTCCATGAACAAGGCCAAACTCAAGAAAGTTTTGGAAAAACTTCCTGTTAAAGATCAGCTTATTAAGTTAAGGCAGGAATTGAAAGACAAAAGAAACAAGGAATTATTTGCTTTTCTTCAGCAGACTATCAAAAATGTTGAATCTAAAAAGCCAATTCATGAAGTTAAATCAGAATCTCAAAGTTTATTGGAAAATCTAGATAAAAAGAAGGAAGAATCTTCTCCTTTGGAAGCAAAAATTGAGGCTGAGAAGCCTGCTTTCCAAGTTGATGAAAAAATTTATGGAATTAAACCTAGTTCTTACGAAGCAAAGGACTTGTATCAGGCTAAGCCTGCAGAACTAAAGGAAAAGAAAGAAGAATCTAATCCTGCAATAGGTTTTTTTAAGAAGATGAAGGAATACGAATCAAACCTTGAAAAACCAACAGAAAAGTATAAAAGAAAGGAAAAGTTATTTTAATATATGGAATTCGACAACGACTACTGGGGTCCAACAGACAGAAAACTTCACGAAGAGCTTGAAATCTCAGGCAGAGATATAGGTATTTCTCACGGCGTAGGGGATGTTGCTCAAGGCTTGAAGACAAATATTTTTAGGGGAGTTTCCAGAGTTGAGCTTGGTTTCATGGCAGTTGGAAAAGGAACAAAGCAGCAGCCAACTCCAGAAACTTACACTAAAGAAGAGCGTGAAGAGATGCGCCAGCTTGCCAGGATTAACGATGTCCAAGTTTCAGTTCATGCAACTCCAAATCTAGTTGGTTTATCAGGCATGGGAGGAGAGGAAGGAACTTTTAATCCTCAATATGCTCAAACTAATATTCACGAAATAAAAAAAGCAATTGAATTTGCTGCAGATATCTCAAGTGGCGGTCCTGTTGTTATGCATACTGGAGAGTTCAGAAGACCTATTTACCAGCCAGAGGAAAGATTTGAATTTGGAAAATCAGAATCTGGCTTTGATGCATTATCAGACATTGCAAAAGTAACTAAAGAATTAGGAAGAGAAGAAAGCGAGAGAGCAAAATCTCCAATATATTTTGTTGATAAAAGAACAGGTCAAATGTCAGGATTTAGAAGGGATATGGAGATTCCAGTTGTTGAAGAAGACAAGACAGGCAAGATATTAAGAGATAAAGAAGGAAATCCAAAAATAAACATGAAGACTTTGGCTCAGTTGGAAGAAGAGTTAAAAGAAAAAAGAGGACCTTCATTCAGCATGGAGAAAGATCCGGGAGAATTTTTAAGATCTATCCAAGAAAAGCAGCTTGAAGCAGCAGAATCTGAACAGAAAAGAAGAAGGCATGAAGCTAAAGAATATGAGGAAAAAGCTGAGGACTTAAAAGAATTAAAAAGAGATATTATAGATTATGGAAAAAATCCAGATTACATGCTTAAAAGATATGGTGAAGAGATTGGATTAAAGCGTAAAAGCGATATAGATAATTTCAAAGCAAATCCTTCACAATTTATGGATTCACAGATTGCTGAATATGAAAATCTTAGCAAGGCATTTGGCGAAGCAGAAAGAGCTGCTGCAAAAGAGAAGAAAGAACTTGAAGAGCGTTACAAAAATCTTGCTGACGTTGAAAGCTATGCAATGGAAAAGACCGCTACAAATATGGCAACGGCTGCATTGTACGCTTTGGAACTTGAAAAGAAAAAAGGATTAGATAAACCATTATTCATAGCTCCAGAGAACTGGACTCCTGAACAATATGGTTCTCACCCTCAGGAATTGAAGAAAATCATTGTAGAATCAAGGAAGCAGATGGCAAATATCTTAGTTCATCGCGGCTATGAAAAAGATGATGCTAAAAAAGTTGCAGAAGAACATATTAGAGCAACATTGGACGTAGGTCACATGAACTTCTGGAGAAAATACTATAAAGGTTCTGATGAAGAATTCAAGGATTGGTACAAAGACCAGGTAAAAGATTTAGCCAAGTCAAATATTCTGGGAAATATTCACTTGCACGATAACTTTGGATACAATGACGAACATCTTAATTTTGGCGGGGGCAATACACCAGTTGAAGAATTGATGAAAGCCTTGAAAGAAGGCGGCTACAAAGGACAATACATAGGAGAGCCAGGCGGTCAGCAGGAAGGAAAATACCATGAAGCATGGACTTCGGTCATGGGATTGTCTGCATCTCCAGTTTACAGGACAGATTTAACTTCAAGAAGCTGGACAGACATTGAAAGCAGCTATTTTGGAAGGACAGGCTCACCATCTTATCTAGTCGGAGAGAACATAGTTCCAAACAAGGAAGACTTTACATTATGGTCTGGAGTAAGATTAGAGTAATGCCTATTGAAGAATTGATTGCAACAATGTATATAGTTGATAATGTTGGTTGGGTTGATTTTAATTCTAATAAATTAATAATACCCATAACAAAAAAATCATTTCCAGATGGCAAACATCCAACAGACCATTTGATTGAAGATTTGAAAGAAATGCTTACTGCCATGTGCGAAAAGCATTTTGAATTAGAAGATAAGTTGTTTTTACCTGTAAACTTTAGAATTGAAGAACATTGGGACGGAACCAACTATGAATATAAAGCATTCTATAAAACTAAGTTTTTACACAAACAAAGTAGTTACTAATCCTTTTAAAAGCAGTTTTGCTAGCTTTATTAATGGAATTTGCTGTCAAAAAGCGAGAACAAAAAAATCTTTCTAAGTATCTTCTCGAAGATGTTGAGACTTCAAGGAAGTTTGGCAAGATTCTGTACAAGGAATTTGGAACTTTTATTCGCGGACTGGTTTTATTTGGCTCTGCAGTAAAAAACCCAGGAAATGCTAAAAGAGATTTAGATATTTTAATTATTATTGACGATGTCAGGTTTAGATTTACAAAAGAATTGGTTGAAGCTTATAGGATTATAGTAGCAAGAGCAATTTCAGATGTTGATCCTCAAAGATTGCATGTTCAGTCTATGAAATTGACTTCATGGTGGGAATATGTTCGTGCAGGCGATCCAGTTGCAATAAACATTTTAAGACATGGATTAGCAATCATAGACACTGGTTTCTTTGATCCATTGCAGACTTTACTAGATGAAGGAAGAATCAGGCCTTCAGAAGAAGCAATCTGGACCTATTTTGTTTTGGCCCCATCTTCCTTGTCAAGAAGCAAGCAGCATTTGTTTGCAGCAACCATGGACTGTTATTGGGCAGCAATAGATTCTGCTCACGCAGCTTTGATGAGCTTAGGTCATATCCCCCCATCGCCAGATCATGTAGCAGAAATGCTTGAGTCTGTTTTGGTAGGCAATGGCCATATAAAGCACAAATATGCAAAAATCATGAATGAACTATATCACGTTTTCAAGGCAATTGTGCACAGAGATATTAAAGAGATTTCTGGGAAAGATTATGATTATTATAGGAAAATTTCTGAAGAATTTGTAGATGAAATGAAGAAATATATTGGAAAAAGGTAAGTTCTAATCAATCTTCTTATTAATGATGTTCTTTAATTTATTTATGATTTGACCGATCTCATTAGTTTTTCTCAGGATATAATCCTTATCTACAAAAAAGCCGTCATAAGCGATTTTGTTCCTTATAGTTCTCAATTCGTCAATAAATAAAATCTCGCCCCTATTGAATTCTTTATAATTGGCTTCTATATATTCAATAAGTCTTTTATGGGCGCCTTCACCATATGTCTTATATCCATCTAACAATAAAACAACGCTTAAAAGTTCTCTGATAATCTCGTAATACTCTTTGGTAACATTTGAAGGAAATTTTTCTACATCAATTTTGCTTATCATCTCCAAAGTAGTTTCAACCATCTTTAATAGAGATTTTGCCTTATTTTTATCGGGCGTTATTCTTATTAGATTATCTTCCATTTTAAAAAACTTTTAAGTATCCTTTTAATATTATCCCGTTGATTATGTTGTTTTTAAGTTCTTTGCTTAATAAGTTGAAATTATCGTTAAAAAAAACGTTAATTTTCCGGTTTAATTGCTTTTCATAGGTTTTTAAGTCCAGCTTTTTCTCTTTTGATTGTACAAAAAGGTCTATATCGCTGTCTTTCAAATCTTCGCCTCTTGAGGCAGAGCCAAATAAGATTATTACATCAGGCATGCATTTATCGCTTAAATAGTCCAATAAGCCAGATTCTTTTATGCTTTGAATTGTATCTATTTTTTTTAAGAATAAGAAGTAATTATTATCCCTGTTTGCATAGTATAATGGATAGGATAAAAATATTTTTAATGTTCCTTTTGTTATCAATCCTTCTTTTTCTAGTTCATTCAAGTATTTTTTAACTGAAGGGGGGGCTACTTTTACTTTTCTGCTTATTTCTCTAAGTTGAAACCCTATTCCATTGGATATTGGATTTTCAAAAAAAAGCTTCAATATTTTATATCTGTTATTTTTTTGTAACATATGTAATAATATTATAACAAGTGTTATATAAATGTTTCGCTTTTGACCATTAAAAACTATAAATAAAACCAAACTCTTTATAAATTAGAAAAAATTAGTAAGAAATAATGAAGGGCAAAAGTGTATTTGTAGAGATATTTGAAGAGAATCCAGTGATTAAGGTATTAGATTTCCTTATAACCTTCCAGCTATTTGACTATCCACTAACAGAAATTTGATTAAGGGTTCTGATAAAAAGATTGAAATTACAGTTTAATCAGAAGAATTTGTAGAAGAAATGAAAAAATATAGAAAGAAGATAAACTATTTCTTCTCTTCGACTTTTAGAGTTTCATCTAGCTTACGACTTTCAATTTCAAAGTCCTTATTTAGTCTAAATAGCTTATTAGTGATTCCTTGTAGTTCGGGTGTCATCTGTCTTGTAGATCTTTGCGTATATCCCAGTATCTTGGAATTTTTCTCGTAACCTTTAGCAATATAAGCCCTCCATATAGCACCGCCACCACGTGGAACTTCAAGGATGGCGTCTACAGAATTATCACCATCAACATCCTGGAGATAACAATCTCCGACAGTAGGTAAATATGAATACAGCATTCGATCTTCTTCTATCTGTCTTTGAGTAACTTCAATTTTCCCGCATCCAGCTAAAGCCATTACTCCAGCCAAACCTAAAACAGCATTTCTAGCTAATGATCTAGCTCCATGAGTTACTGCATAGCCTAAGGCTAATTTAGCTTCATGTCTAGGCATGCTTAATACAGCTTTTGGAACTCCGATTCCATTTCTTATTTTATCAACAAGTTTCTCAAATTTTGACTTTTTCATTTTATTTTCCTCCATTAAACAATTTTGTATCATCAAATCTTATTGTCTTTTTACCATCATAAATCAAGCAAGGACCCAAAGGCCATTTATGTGTTGTGGCATATAAGTCAAACTCTTTTTCACTTGAAAACCACAATGCTCCTGCTGCAAAGCTCATCCTTTCTATTTCTCTTGAAGTTAAGTATTTAAACTTATCACTTGATCTAATAAATTGCCTTTTTACTATAGTACTGAGGTCTCTAAAGTCATTAACTGTCTCTTTTAAGTCATCTTCCCATGCTTTTAATGTTAAATAATCTTTCATTTTATTTTTCTCCATAAGTTTTTATCATCATAAGGTGTTTTAGGAAACAACTCTTTAAATGCTTCATAAGGTATTATAGGGAGAAATTCTTTAAATGCCTCTTCTCTGATAACTAATTCTTCTGTTTCTCGCGCTATAATAGCATCTATCATGTTTTGAACATATCCGCCTGTTGCAGGCCTAATTGTAAAAGAACCTTCGGCATTGTTTAATTTTGGCCAAGGATAATTGTTTGTGTTTTTTCCAGTCATTTTACTTCTCCCTTCCAATCTAAAGGCTTTCCTTGTCTTACAGCCTCTGGATTTTGTCTTGTTAATCTTAATAGTAATTCAATTTTTCCCATCTCGCTTCTGTCATACCAGTCACCATAAAATGTGTTCCAGTCGACTATTTCTCCTTTTTCATTTCTTTTTCTATTCATTCCAAGTTCCATCCCAGGAAACATTGATTTGTAAATTGTAGTTGTTGATTCTTTCATTAATCTTTTTGCTAAAATAGCTCTTTGAAGGCTATCAACGCCAGGCCCGAATGTTACTCTGCTTAAATCTTCCAAGCTTGATTTAGGGTATCTTTCCATTTCATTGATATAATAACCTACCGCATGTTCATTGGGACCTAAAAGTTCTTGGACAGCGCTTATATCAAATGAAATATTGCTTTTATCTTTTATTCTAGAAACTGCAAATTTAGATACTCTTCCTTCGTCTTGATATTCTTCGCTTCTTAATTCTATTGCATTTTTTTCTGCATATTTCTTTACTAAGTAATCAGATCCAAAAATTCCGCCAGCTAATGAAGCTATGCTCAATCCAGCTACAATTCCTGCCCTTTTTATTGTCACTTTATCTCCTTTAAGCTTGATTTCTGCTTGCAAATATTGAACCCATTAATGGATCCATTCCAAGGAATAAACTATGTTTGCCTTGAGATTCAACTAAATTATCCAAGGTTTGTAATTTTCTAAGTGTAAGTGCATCAGGATTATTTTTATAGCTGTCTCCAGCTGCAGCGTAGTGTCTTGCTATTTCTCCTTCAACTCTTGAAAGTTCAAGTCTTCCTTTAGCTTCTTGTAAAGATATTACAGCCTGAGCAAGACTTCTTTCCAGATCATCAGGCAAGTCAATTCTTCTATATAAAAGATTATGTGCCTTTATTCCTAAATGTTCCATAAGATATTCTTTTGTATCAGGGTTAAGTATGTCCTGTTGTTTATTATCAAGCCCATTTAATTCATCTAATTTTTTGCTTCTTACAAACTGACGCAAGTCTGCTTCAGCTCTTGATCTTAATATGTCTTGATAAGAAAGTATTCTTTTTTTGTCATCAAATGCAGCTCTTGCAGTTTTTATAGGATCTTCAATATTGTAAAAAAGGCTTGCAGTTGCTGTTTTTAATTCAATGTTGTCATTTGTCTGAACAGTTTCAACTTTAACGTGTTCATTTCTTACTTGGTCGACATTTACAATCATTCCGCTTCCATATAATTCTAAAAGACCAGTAATTAATCTTAAACCAGCCTTTTTAGTAGTTTCAGAAACCTTTCCAAATCTCCAGTAAACCATTTCCTGTCCAGAACGAACTTTTACAAGCTTTATTCCGTCAGTATCAATTATTTCTTCTACTGGTGGTGATTCAAAATAAAAACCTTCAAGGATATCTTTATCAGTAGCTACATTGCTTCTTTCTTCGCTAGGAACATTTGTTTCTACCATTTTACTGCTCTTCTTCTTTTACTAAGTCTTCAATTAAGTCATTGTAAAAGCCATTTACTCTTTCTGCTTCTCTTTCTTGTTCTGATTTTTCTCTTGCTTTAGGTTTTAATTCCTTATTGGCAGTTATGTAAACTAGCAATGGCTGATTATAAACTTTTTTTAATTCTTTAATTTCTTCAACAGAGTTTAGTATTCCTGCCTTACTGATTTTCTTTAAAACTTCGTCAATTTGACCAATTTCTTGTCTAAATCTAGTTTTTACAGCATCATAATTAGGCGTTCCTGTTCCATTTGTTAATGCAAGAATTTCTGCATCAATGTAAGCTTTGCTTGCTATTTCTGGGTTGCCTTGCTTGACAGCTTCGTCAAATCCTGTTCTTAGCATTGCTTCTAGATTCTTTGCAATTTCTGCTTTGTTAACTTGAGTTTCTGTCATTTTATTCACTCTTTTTTTCTAATTGTGACTTTTACGCCTTCTGATTTAGCATAAAATCCAAATACTTTTTCTAATTCCCCTAAATATTTAATTGGGAAGTTACCTTTAGTAGTCACTAATATATCTTCTTTTTTACTATTATCTTCTGGCAAATCACAAACTGCTTCTAATAACAAATTTGAAAAGCAGCCTCCAGCAGTCCCATGAATCCTACCACGAGGTGGTTGATATTTTACTTCATAACTCCCTTCAGGTTTTGTTTTTCTGTCATCTGCAATAAATTCTAATGTTTTCATTTTATTCCTCCTTTTTATCTCCATTTTTAAAATCTAGTCTTGTCTTGCATCTAGGGCAAGCTTTAGGGTTCTGCACCCTTGATTCCCATTCATATTCACATTTGTTGCATTCCATTTTAATCACCTTAATATCTTCTCAAGGTCTTCTGCAATTTTTAATAATCTTTCATCAGCGCTTAGTTTTTCTGATAAGCTTGTATCTTCAGCAGGAACCAAATCAATTCTTTGCTGTGGCACAAACTTGCCTGCTTTATAGTCAAAAACAGCTCTTTCCTCTAAGCCAGTGATGTTTTTCTTTCCTTTTACAACATAGCTTGATCTTGTTCTTCCTTCAGGAACAATAACAGTTGCTTTATCTCCTTCATCTCCGTAAGGAGCCAAAGTTCCCATTCTTAATTCTCCTTCTTCAAACAATGCTTGGCTTTCCTCTCTCTTTGAATAGCTTGGCTTTGCTGAATTTTTAACAAGATAATTGTATCCTAGAACTCCTAAAACACCACCTAATGCTATAAAACCTGTATATTTCCAAAACTTTTTTGCTCCATCGCTTACCATTTTATTTTCCTCCATTTAATCTGATAGTAATAATAATGATAATAGTAGTATTTAAAGCTTATGAATTTGTAATCACTTGAAAATGGTTACTATTTAGTCTAGTATTTACTCATTAAATAATAGAATTAACAAAAGTTATATATATTAGTAACTTATGTTAATTATATATGATATCACAAAAAATCCCATTGGCATTAAGGATAAAAAAAGCGCAGCATAAGGAGATTGCAGAAGCGCAGGATATTGTAGTTGAAGAGCTTTACAGAATCTTCAGCAAAGCAGTTTTTCATGGTGGAACCAGCATTTGGAGGTGCTACAACGGCAACAGGTTTTCTGAAGATATAGATGTCTATATCCCAAAAGATTTAAAAAAATTAGACGCTTTTTTCAAAAACCTTGAATCAATTGGTTTTATAGTAGAAAAAAGAAAGATAACTGAAAATAGCCTTTTTTCAAATTTAAAAATAAACAGGATTACTGTCAGGTTTGAAGCATTATTTAAAGATACCAAAGGCATTCTAAAAGAATATGAGAATATAAATGGGAATTTAACTACCATCTATACACTATCTCCAGAAGAGCTGGTAAAAGAGAAAATTGGGGCTTATTTAAATAGATTGAAGGTAAGGGATTTGTATGACATTTTTTTCTTGTTAAGATATGTGATTAATAAAGAAGCAATAAAAGAAGAGCTGAAGAAGTTAATAAAAAACTTCAAAGAGCCTGTAGACAAGACTGAGCTAAGAGTCCTGATTATAGAAGGGCTTATCCCAGATGTAAAAGAAATGCTGGATTACATAAAATCATGGACCTAAAATGGGAAAAGAAAAATACCTTAATAAAATTGAAGAGCTATTTAAAAAAAGTCCAGTAGTTAGCTATGGCTCAATTCAAAGAATAATCAGAAATGATAAAAATGTTAAGCAATATACCAAGCAGCTAATAAGGAATTTGATTATAAAAAAGAAGATAAAGAGATTGATTAAGGGATATTATACTATTTATGAAGATCAGTCTTTAATTGTGTTATGCTTAAAGCAGGCATACTTGGGTTTGCAGGATGCTTTAAGTTTCCATGATATCTGGGAGCAGGAAACAATACCAATAATAATTACAGCAAAAAAGCTAAGAAATGGCATTAGAAAAGTTTTAGGAACTAATGTATTAATAAGAAGAATGGATAAAAAATATTATTTTGGCGTGGATTATTATAAGCAAGGCTCTTTTTACCTGCCATATTCAGACATAGAGAAAACATTTATAGATATGGTTTACTTTAGAGAAAACCTGAGTGAAAGCGTAATTAAAACTATAAGAAGCAAGATTAATATAAAAAAGCTAAATTTATATTTGAAGATTTACCCTAAAAATATCAGGCTAAAAGTTATGAATAAATTAAATAGCAGGTAGTAAAATGGATTTTAAAAATCAAAGAAAGCTGAAGCAATCCATGGTTAAGAACCTGAAAAATACAGGCATTAAAAATAAAAGAGTGCTTGAAGTCATGTCGAAAGTAGACCGTCATAAATTTGTCAATAAAAGTTACCAGCATTTTTCATACGAAAATGAAGCCTTGCCATTGGTTTCTGGCCAGACAATAAGCCAGCCTTATACTATAGCAATAATGCTTGAGGCTTTAGCTCCGAAAAAAGGAGACAAAGTGCTTGAAGTAGGCACAGGCTCAGGCTACAATGCTGCTTTGCTTGCAAATTTAGTTTATCCTGGATTGATATTTACAACTGAGATTGTTGAAGAGCTTCACAATTTGGCAAAGTCAAATCTTAAGGACTATCCTAACGTTACTGTGTTGCTAGCAGATGGCAGCCTAGGTTTAAAAGAATTTGCTCCATTTGACAAGATAATAGTTACAGCAGCTTGCCCTAAAATACCTGAAACTTTAGTTAACCAGCTAAAAAATAAAGGAGTTTTAGTAGCTCCAGTTGGCAAAGGATTATCACAAGAAATGCTCAGGATTGAAAACATAAATGGAGAGGCAAAAATAACTAATCTGGGTTACTTTGTGTTTGTTCCATTGAAAGGAAAAGAAGGATTTTAATTTTTTATATGGTTGTAAAATAATCAGGAACTTCAAAGTCCCATCTAAGCTGATATTTTACTCCATGCCAGTTTCTTTTTAAAAAGTAATACCATGAATGTCCAGAAGTATAGAATTTGGTTTTTAGTATAATTTCAAGCTTGATTTTTCCAAGAAAATTGTCTTCTATTACACAGTCCTCAACAAGTCTATTTCTAATCTGTTCTTTCGTAAAATCTTTAGAGCTGTAGCCTTTGCTTGAACAATCAATATATTGCCTCATACCCTGCCCTTTGAATAAGCTGTCAGGATCCATGTCAAACAACCTGGCAAAAGACTTTGCTTTAGCATACTCAAATTTTTCAGAACTAAATAAGTCAGAATCAACTACAGTATTATCAGCTAATAGTTTATCAACTAACATATAAATAAAGTGCACAAGCTCTATATTTAAATCTAGCTAATAGTAGTAGCTATTTAATCTTTGGCAATTCAACTTCAATCAAGAATTTTCCAGGCATTCTTGGAGGTGCTTTAGCCATTGCCCTTTTTGCAGCTTCAACCCCATCTTTCTCAACATGGACTGTAAATATTGCCTGCTTGTCCCTTAGTCTTGCTGCAATTCCAGCTGCTCTTCCAAATGACAGTTGCATTCCTTGGCTCATTCTGTCTGCTCCAGCTCCAGTTAACATTTTGTTCTCTCTTATTACATGGTGAGGATGTATCCTTACCTTGAAAAAATAATTGTTGCCTAAAGCCTTGTGTAAATGCCTGTTAACAACCTGCCTTGAGCTTTCCAAAGCATTGTGTCTTATCTGTATTGCTTCCCTTACTAGCAGATGAACCTGATACTTGAAATCTTTTTTAGAATCTCCCATATCATGCCTTACTAACTTGGAATTTGGGACTGCTTTTATATAGCCTTTTGCCTTGAATTTGGATTTTCTAGTGTATGCTCTTTCTACTGTTGAATTGCAATGTCCTGGTCTTAGTCCTGTCATTTTATTCTACCTTCAATTTTGTTCCAACAGATTGCCCAGGCATTCCTCTTTCAAACAAAACTCTTAATGCACCAGTATTGCCGTGAGCATTTGTTATCTTCCCATTTATTTCCTTTCCAGAAGGTGTTTTCCAGCTTACTTTCTTCCCGATTAATCCAGCTGCTTTCTTCTTGTCATCAACAGAATCTATCTTGATAACCATCTGATTATCGTATTTGGTATGCCTTCCACCTCTGAAATTAACAATGCAAGCTTCCATACTTTTTAATCTCAAAATCAGCTTTAAAAACCTTTTGTTTTAGAATCTAATGTATCATTATCTCAACGTCTTTGCCGTATAATCTTCTTAGATCTTCAAATATCTTCTCTTTTATGAATACTTTTTTAGGTATTTTTACAGTAGCCAGTGCATGTTCAAGTTCATTGGCATTGCTTTCAAGCATTTTTCCTAGGCCGCCATTCTCCAGTATCTCAGCTTTTGAAACAGACTTTTTCTCAGCATCCAAGTCTTCAATGATGTAAGCTATTTTGTCTAATAGATATATTTCCCCAACTTTTTCTCCATATTTTACCTTTATTTTTGCCCTTTCTAATTCAATCGCCTTCTTCTTTTGTATATGTTCTATCAAAGCTCTTATAAAAAACGAGTTTTCTCTAGCTAATTTATTCACTTCATGCTTGTTCAGTGGCTTAGTCTTGGCATTTATGACTTCTTTCAAGCTGTTAAGATATATTTTAGGGAAAATTCCTTTATCAACTAATTTTTTGAATCCTTTCTCGACATTTCCTTCCTTTATATTTTCTAATTTTAGCACGTCTTCAACAGCTTTAATGCAATTATTATGCAGTTCATCAAATCTATGCTTTTCAGATTTCCTTTCAATCTGGTTGAATAACTTCTCTATTCTCTTCAAGTATGCATCAGCTTCCTTCATCAGGTTATCAAGTTCCTGTCCCTTGACTTCCTTGACCTTTCCATGTTCAATGTCCTTGTAGTATTTTCTTATCTTTTCTAAAGTATCAACGTATTTCTTCTCAAGCAATTTTTCTTTCTTGACAAAAATCTCATTCATTAAAGCAACAGTCTCTTTAGGTGTAGGGGGCGCTATCCCATACATCATCAATGCTGCTTGGCTAGGATTTAATGTAGCATAATAGATGTCTTCAGCAACAATCCCAAGCATTTTTCCTTTTGCTCTGTCTAATAATTTTAGTCCCATGTCCATGAACATGTCAATAGCTTCTGGACTTGGTCTTATCCTTCCCATTTCTAACAACAATTTCCATGGCATGAACACTCCTCTGTCATACAATGGAACTCCATCTCTCAAAAATGTGAAAAATACAGGGTTTGCTTCTTTTAGTCCTTCCCAGAAATCTGTTAAAATGTAAACCTGGATGTGAAATTCTTTCTTGACTTGCGTCATTGAAGCAGCTTCGTATCCCATGCTTCTTATTATTGCACCTAACTTGTCTCTTAGTTCTCCTCTTGACATTTTTTTGACATCTGTATCATCAATTATGATTGCAACATCAATGTCATGTGATTTTGCATCTCCTCTGAACAAGCTTCCTACTGCAACATAGCTTACAACATATTTCTCGAACTTCTTCAGAACCATTGTCCTGTGCACATTGGAAACTTTTAATGCAGCAAGTAAATCCTTAGGATCATATAATGGAGCACCTAATGCAATCATGTCTAATATTTCATATTTTGCATCGTAGCAAACTTCCCTTAATTCTGTTAAAATCATTATCTCAGGCTTCAAATTTGGATCAATTTCAGTTGCTGTCTTCTCAATTATAGTGCTTAATTTATTTTTCAACTCAAATTTACTCATTTTCTCAGAATCAGAGTCATCTACTACAACTAGAACATTTATTTCTTTTTTTATCTTCTCAAGCTCTTCTTCTGAAACCTGCCCCTTAAGTTTTTCAGGATTTTCCGGAGGTAATAATTCAATTCCAATTATATATTTGTCAAATTTATCCAGAATTTTCTTTTTGAAACTCTCTAATTTTGATTTTAAGGCATCAAACTTCTTCTTTACATCTTCAGGAATTTCAGGAGTTTTGACGCTCTTTTCCTTCTCTTTAGCCATATTGATAAAACTCCTTTTTAGCTTTATAAGGTTTTCTCTCAACTTAAACAGAGAGACTATTAAGTGTTTTATATATATCTTTTTTATGTTTTAACAGGTAATATTGTGTATAAAAAGAAAATTCGCCATGTGCTTTTATTCTTCCTTCATGAATTAAACCATAAATTCTTAGAGATTCTGTAACTTTATTTCTTAGCTCTTCCATAGGTACATTAAATCTTCTGACGAATAAATCTTCCATCTCATCCAAGCTTTTTTCATTTACAGGTTCTATATTGTAAAGCAATTCTTCAATTGATGGACCAATAAAAAGTTCTAATTTTCTATATTTTCTTCCTTTTATGCTTGCAAGGAATTGATTAGTAACACAATAAGCTAATATTGAATGTTTCTCAGAAGTTGTTTTTCCCATAAAAAATATATAAATAATATGTTTATAAATATTGCTAACTTTTAAGAAACATTTTTATAGTATCAAATTGCTTAAATTATTATGAAAAACTGGTTTTATGTTATAGCAGCGTTGATGATTCTTCTTATTGGAGCTTATTTTACTCTTCCTAAGGAAAGTATTGAGTCAACAAGCATAGAAATACCTCAGGTTAATCCTCCAAAAGAGCAGCTTAATCAAAAGCCTTATGTTGCAGAAGGCTTCATTCCAGAAAAAGTCTATGAAGACAACATGCATTATTTTATGAGCACTCAAAGTTTCAATGACAAGGAGTATGAATTTTTTATAAAGGGTAATAGAATGAAGGTTGTTCTTGCAAGGCCTGAGTTTAACACAAACAAGGAAAAATTCGACACTATTTACTTTGATACAAGCAGTAAATCAGCTGTTGCATACTGCGAGAAGAGAGTGAATATTTGCGATGATTCTTCTAAAGGACTTTTTATTTTGTATTCTGACTACTATATGCTTACCGCTGTTGACTGGATAACAAACGTAAAGCAGGAGAAAGTTATCAGGACAGAGTATGTCAATGACAGGCAGGCAAGCTTGATTGAATTTATATACAAAGACGAGCCTGCAAAGATTTGGATTGATGAAACCTACAGCTTGCCGGCAAAAATAGAGCTAAGCACTTATGAAAAATACTATTTCACCTACATAAACTTCAACACTGTAAAAGACGAAGATGTGTTGCCTAAAATTTCTTGATAAATGAATGAAAAATTTATTTCAGAAATAACAGAAAAAGAATTAAAGAAAAAAATTGACAATCATAACAAGCTAGTTAATGAAGCTAATTTAACGTCGATGCTCTTCTCTATACCGGCATTTATGGGCCTGGAGGTAATATCTCACTATAGCAGTAGCAATGGAATAATAAACCTGGGCCTACCAGATAATTTTGACAGGCATCTTAATTCGCTTATTGGCGCTGCAGCCATTTCAATATGGCTGAATGGCGGTCTTACATTCTACATCTCATATGAAACAAAATTACACAGGCATTTTTATAGAGCTTTAAAAAAATATGATAAAAAGTCTGAAGAATCATTGCTAAAAAGTTTAAAAGAGATAAAGAATCCTTTTTATTCATTATTGATGGAGACAAGTCTTTATTTGCACAGAAAAGATTATGACAGGGCAATGCTCTGCTTGTCACGTTATTCTCATATAAGCAAGAAGTACGGCAACTCGCAGACATTGTTTGAGAAGGTTATGTTTACAATGATTCCTAAAATAATTGACTTCCAATCTTACTTCAAAAAAGGTTTGGATGAAGGATTAGGGATGGCTGTAACGAATTTTGCGCTGGGTAAGGAAGAAAAAGCCATGAAGAAGCTGGATAATATTATTGCAGAAAATCCAGAATATTCCACAGAATTGTCATTGCTTGCAGGCATCTGGCGCAATAATGCTGGAAAAAAAGATGAAGCAAGGCCCTATCTTAAGAAATCATTGGATGAAATATTGAAGAAAGGAAAAGAAAGCTTCAGCAAGGTAGCAGATTCAAAAAATGAAGTTTTGGAATATAATTTGGAATATAATAATGCTAGATTTTTTAATGACGCCGTAATCTTTAAGCGAAGTTTGGATGAAAAAAGGTTAATAAGGGGGGGCAAAATAATAGATTTGCATAGGAAAGCTTATCAAAAAAATGTTTTTGAAGCCTTATTGAATCCCTTAGTAATACCACTGGAAGAAAGTTTTGGTATTTTAGGCGAAAATCCTATTACTTGGGCATTAAAAAGGATAAAGGCCGAAACTCTTGAAAGTTTATTAGATAAAAATAATCCTAATTTAATGAATGAATATAAGTTGTCAATTACGAACCTGATAAAGTTGATGGCATTCTCAACACCTTATTATGGAAAAATTGGCTTAAAAGATATTCCTTATGATTATGGTTCTGAATTTGAAAGGAGAGTTGTAAAAAGGTTAGGACCTGGTAAATTCCCCAAAAAATATCAAAAAGAAATATCTGAAATAAACAAAATCGCTGATAAATTAGGTATAAAAGTCCTAGCCCATAGGGATGCTTCAGATTCAAATGTTTTAGTTGGCGGCTACATAATTGACTTTGAGTCAGCAGGGACAGCAGATCCTATATTAGATATAGCTACATTGACCACCTGTTTAAAAAATAATGATGCTTTTAGATTGTTTGATTATGCTTATAAAGAACTTTACAATAATTTTAAAATGGAAAAAGAACTATCATTTGAATTATTTAAAAAAGCAAGAATTCACGCAGCATTGGGGCAGATGTCTTCAATGCTTGAGAGAGGAAGTGAAAAAAATATAGAAAAAGCTAAGAATCTTTATTCAATGATAAAGGAATCAGAAGGTCAAGATTTTGTTGAATATGTAACTGGTACTAGATATGCTCTAAGTGCATAACTAATAAGGCTCCATTCATATTAAATATTGCTTCATTTATCATTTTAAGGTAAGCCAATATCTGAATGTCTTTCTTTTCAGCCTTAACTAGATTTTCATCTATCTTCTTACTTATTTTTTTGTAATCTTTGCCAAAAGTCTCAAAAGAATTTGTATCAATTTTGTTATACAAAGAATAAAAAGACCTTAGGTATTCATTTACTTCCTTATTTAGTTCAATGATTTTATGACCGACATTAATTCTGTTTTCTAGTATGTACTTTGCTAAATCTCTGTAAAAATCTCCAATCCTCTCTATCTGTTCTGAAAGATAATATTTAGCATTGGTATCCTCAACATCAAATTTATTTAATACTCTCCTACAAAAGTCGCAATATTTATTTTGTGTAGGATCTCTTAAAATTACTGTTTTTAAATATTCATTGTTTCTGTCTTCTATGGCCTTTAATGCTTCGTCAGATGTAGAAATCAGGAACAATATTGATCTATTAATCATACTAGCAAGATCATTTTTATTAAGTTCAGTAACCTGTTTTATGACAATATGACTTTTTCCATGTTCTACAACCTCAAATCCTGTCCAAGTTGTGCCTATCACATTATACATTGACTTTAACTGATTGCTGGAGCTGAAATTTACTGTTATCTTATCATAGCCTTTCTTGTAGCAGGCTCCAATAAATCTATTTAGCATGACATCAAGTTCATGAACATCAAGATTTTTAGATTTCCCTTGAGTTATCTTATCTATATTTATTGTTAAGCTACTACCCTTTTCCTCAACATCTAATTCATCCCCTTTCTTAATTCCAAATTTCTTGACAAACTTAGAAGGCAGACTCACCATTAAAGTGCTTGGTCCTATCAACGCTACTTTCCTTTTCATAAAAATTATAATAAATCATTAATATATAAACTTTTTTAACTTATTTAAATAAAAACATTAATAAACTAGTAAATAATTGAAAATATATGGGACTTTTTTATAGAAACAGAGTGGCAGAAAGTTTTTCTTACAGAGGGAACAATTTAGGGGATATTGATTTTACAGCACCACCGGACGGTCATGGAATATTCTTGTCGTTCCACTCAATTGAGTCACTAGAAACATTACTAAAATTAGAACCCACAGCAGAACTAGAAATATCTGGCGATCCAGAATATGAGCATCTAACCTGTAAAGAATTTAAAGAAAAATACTATAAAAGAGCAACTGCTATTTATGCATCAAAGACACCATTAACCGTATTTCACAATGCTTGGTTGCAATCAAAAGAAAGGAAAGGGGAAATAAAAGCAAGAATACTTCTAGGTTCTACTATAAGTTAGTTTTATAAACCCTGTTTCATTAACTTGATTTATGTCCTTAGAATTAGAAAAATACGATTTGGAATTAGACAAGGTAGTTGAAAGAATTAAAAAAGAAAAAGCTAAAACAGTCTGCATTCAACTGCCAGATGGATTAAAGCCAGAAGCTACTAAAATAGCTAAATATTTAGAAGAAAAGACTAACTGCAAAGTCTTTATCTGGTTAGAATCAAACTGGGGAAGCTGCGATTATCCATTGTCTTTAGACAAAAAAGTAGACTTGCTAATTAATTTTGGACATACATCCCCTATAGACTTGATGCCAAATCCTTAAGAAAGTATTATAAACACTCTTTTTACATTATTTTTATGGCGAACGAAGAAAAAATTGGTTTTCACAAGGGAGCTTTAACAACATTAGCAAAGGAAAGAGAAGAATTGATAAGAATCATTTCTATAACAGAGCAGTTAATACAGGCTCACTTGAAAGGCTTAAAAGACTTAGGGATTGATCTAGAATCAGAAGCAAAAAAAGTTAAACGAAATTAAGAGTTAAAAAACTGTAAATTTTGCGATTTTTAGTCCGTAAAGTATATAAATGAATATTCTATCATATGGTGTATGAAGAATGAGTTTCAGTTTGAAGAACTAAGCGATGATGAGAAAAAAATACTTTTAAGCGCATTTAGTTATGAGGTAGATAGGGAAGGGAATATAATTGATGTTCTATTAAAAGAAAAAGTAAAATCAAAAATAACCGGAAAACCCCTAACGATCAAAGATGCGGCTTTGTTGCCAGGTTCACTCAAAGTAATTGATTCAGACCCATTGACTATTTCACGTTTCATCAGAGAAGAGATAGAGAAAGATGAGTCCAGAAGAAATACTTAATCTAATCAGGGATATGCCTATAAAGGCTGCACTAGCGACACTAGCGATTAATAAAGTATTTAACTTAACCCAAAAAGGTTATGAGTCCATAAGAAAGTTAATCCAGGACAAAGCGTCTGAGAAGAAATACGGTTTTGTACCTAATAAAGATGAAAATAATTTCTTAATAAGAGTAGCTGAAAAATCTTATTTTAGAGAATTTGGAAATTTACTACCAAAACACCGTTATTCTGACTTAATCAGGGTCGGTTATTTATTATCTCATTTAAACAAAGTCGGTGGAGAAATTAACCGATCAAGAGTAAACGAAATAAGAGAACTAATATTCAAAAGACCTAATGGAAGTTATCTCATTAAAATTGTTAATCTAGTAACTACCGGAGCGATAGTGCCCGTTGTAGATCACCTTAATGATTTAAAGAAAAAAAATTATGACACGGACTTTATAACAGGCGTGTTTGATGAAATCATAAGAGAATGGGAGAAATACGCCTATTTTGTGAAAGCAGAAACAAAAGAAAAAGAAATTATCCCAGTCATCCTAAATAAGATGCAAAATAAACTAAGGATAATAATGATTTTCTCATACGGATCCGCAAAGATACCGGCAACAAAAGCAGTTGCTCAAATATTAAATGGAAATAAGAATGAAGGGTATTTCTATGAAAGTAATAATAGTATAGAAGGAGAAAAAGAAGTTCACTATTCTACATTTAGTCTAATGGAGCAATTGACTTATTAAGATAAACGCCGCGACTCGGATTTGAACCGAGATATCCTTGCGGAAACAAGCTACCTAGTATGGAATCAAGTTCCAGGCATTCGCTAACTTTTTGAGTTAATTGCGCACTACCAGGTTATGCGATCGCGGCAATAGCTAAGAATTCAAATTTAATTGTTTAAAAAGGTAACTGAATTGCAATATAATTATCTGGAAATAGTGATGGTTGTTGCATTATATAAAGTTCGTCGCATTTTTTACATACATAAACATCTTCAGGAGAACCTCCATAATAATCATAAATGTCTTTTTTGATATAAATAATGCCTTTGTGTCCTTTTATACGACATTTTTCTTGTAATTTAACCTTGGCTTCAATACTTTCATTCAGTTTTTTGAGGTCATCTTTTGTAAGTCTTTTTGTTAAATTAACTACTTCATGAGGTGGCATGTAAAAACTAAAGAATTTAATCTATTTAAATTTAATCCAACATCTCAATCTGGATGTTTACGCCTTCAGGTATTGGAACTCTCATTACTAACCTTAAAGCCCTTTCATCAACCCCTAAATCAATAAGTCTTTTATGAATCCTCATCTCGAAGTTTTCCCATGAAGCCTTTCCATTTCCACAAGGTGTTCTTCTTGTGGTATGCTTCAATTTCTGTGTTGGTAAATGAATAGGACCAGCTATTGCTGTTTTAGTCTTAGTAGCGATATCTTTTATAGAATTGCAAATCTGATTAAGCTTGTCTATTTCCAAGCCTGCTAAATTTATTCTTGCTTTTGGCATGTCTTAATTAGTCAAAAATAGTGTTTATAAAGCTTATGATTCAAAAAAAGGTATTAAGAAGAAAGTCTTAAATAGCAGGTTTATTTTATTTAGACTATGGAAAAATGTACATTTCTTCCATTGACAAATATCGCTGGGAAAAAATGGACGTTTGCAATTCTGCAGCAAATTGCTTTGAATAATACATTAAGCTTTAATGTAGTTCATAAGAAAATATTAAGGATAACACCAAAAATTCTTTCTCAGAGATTACAAGAACTAGAGAAAAATCAGTTGATTAAGAAAAGAGAAAAAAATACGTCAAGAAGAACTTCATATTCTTTAACGCAAAGAGGAAAAGAATTCTATGAGATCTTAATATCTATGAGGAAATGGAATGAAAAATATCTTCCCATTAAGCAACAATGTAATAATAGGGAATGTGCATCCTGCCCAAATCTTAACTAAAATAGAAATTAAAAAAAGGCCTTAAGCCTTCTCTCCATAGGTTTCCCTTTTATAAGACCAAGTCCTATCCATTAATCTGTTTGCTGTATCCAAGTCGTCTAATTGCGCAGGGTCATAAAACTCTCTTGGAGGATTAACATCTAGGAATTCGGTCCTTGAATGTAACATCCTTTTATTAGCAAATACAACTTGTTGCCCAGGAGATAAGCGGGCCCTAAACTGTAAATCTGATTGTTCAAACAGACTATCTAGATATTGTATTCCTCTTTTTTGTTCAGTTGTTACAGGAGTGCCTGCAAGTTTATGGCCTTCATTTATATAATGGTCAAGGAATCTTAATCTAATACTGCCATCTTCCATACTCATTATAGGAGCTGAGAAAAATTGTATTCCATCTTCTTGTTTGACTCCTCTATGATGGAAAATAAAATCACTAGCTAATATCTTTATTAATCCAGGCGCGTTTTCAAGTAGATGATTATATATAGAGTCAGCAGTAACTAAAACATTTTCTCCTCCAACTAAACCATCACTTACACAACGTAAACATAAGTAATCAGGATCTTCCTTAACTTGTGGCGCATCAGTATGTGGAGAATTTCCCTCCCTAGTCACATGATATCTTGCTCCAGTTTTCATACTTAAGTCGTCTGAAACACAATATATTTCTATAAGACGGCTTGCTAAATCATCTTGTATCTTAGGTTCACCAAAAGCACTGGCAACTAACCAAGAAGCAACCCTGCTTTCATGAACATTAAGATTACTCCATTCAGGAAAAACAACAAAACCAATTCCATCATTGACTTGTGGCCTTACACACTCAATTTCATTAGCTAGACTAGGTAATTTATTTGGATTATAATCAACAGACTCAATATCTTCTCGTGTTAATGGTTTTTTAGGAACTTGTAATTGGACGTAAGCTTTTACTTCCTCGCTCGTTTCTCTTGAAAATTCATGGACAATTTTTCCTAAGTTGCTGTTTTTATTCCAAGCTCTTGGACTTACTATCTTTTCAGAAGGAAATCCTAGTGGAATGATTTCATTTATTTCTGCCATTTTCATTTTTTAATCCTCCAATCTTTTTATATGTAGTTATTAGCAATGCACAATAAGTATTTAAAAGTTAGAGTATCAAAAAGGATAGTTAAATATTTGCCTTTTACTTTTAAGTTATGAATAAAAAAATAAAAGGTTTTACATAACCTTTTTCACATAATCAATGCACATTCCAGCTGCTACTGTTGAACCTGCATCTCTTACTGCAAACCTTGCCATGTGAGGAATATCTTTCTGCTTCTCAATGACCAATGGTTTAGTTGGCTTAATCCTTACAATTGCAATGTCACCATTCTTTATAAAATCAGGCTTCTCCTGCAATACTGCGCCTGTTGCTGGATCAAGTTTCTTCTGTATCTCTACAAACTGGCATGCAACTTGTGCAGTGTGTATGTGGAAAACTGGTGTATAGCCAGCAGTCAATACAGTTGGATGGTTTATTACTGCAATCTGTGCTGTAAACTCTGTTACGACAGTTGGCACATTAGATTCATGTCCTAAGACATCTCCTCTTGCAATGTCCTTTTTAGCAATGCCTTTTAAGTTGAATCCAACATTGTCACCAGCTATAGCTTCTGTAACCTGTTCATGATGCATCTCAATTGTCTTTACTTCTGCTTTGATGCCTTTGCCTTCTCTTGCTGGCACTATTACAACCTTGTCTCCAACTTTCATTATTCCAGTTTCTACTCTTCCTACTGGAACTACTCCAATGCCTGTGATGTTATACACATCTTGTATTGGTAATCTTAATGGTAAGTTTGTTGGTTTATCTGGCTGCTTGAATAAGTCTAATTGTTCTTTCACTGTTGGTCCTGTGTACCATGACATGTTTGTTGATTTCTTTGCAACATTATCACCTTGAAATCCTGAAATTGGTATGAACTGTACATTTTCCAATTTGTATCCAACAGATTTGATTAATTTTCCAAGCTCTTCTTTTACTGAGTTGAATTTACCTTGGTCGTATTTTATTACGTCCATTTTATTTAATAAGACAGCTATTTGCTGTACCCCTAATGTCTTTAACAACCATAGATGTTCTTTTGTCTGTGCCATTGGGCCTTCAGGAGCAGCTACAACTAAAAATGCAGCGTCAGCCTGTGATGTTCCCGTAATCATGTTCTTGATAAAGTCCTTGTGTCCAGGTGCATCAATTATTGTTACTTCAAACTTTTGAGTGTCAAACTTTCTGTAAGAGAGGTCAATTGTGACTCCTCTTTCTCTTTCTTCCTTCAAGTTATCCATTACAAATGCGAATTCGAAGCCTACTTTTCCTACTTCAGCAGCTTTTTCCTTCAACTTTCTCATTTCCTGCTCGTCAATTATTCCAGAATCGTACATTAATCTACCTATTGTGGTTGATTTACCGTGGTCTACATGACCTACAAATACAACGTTCAAGTGTGGTTTTGTTCTTGCCATTTTATTTATCTCCTATGAATTTTAGTAATCCTTAATGCATAAATTTGCTTTATAAAGCTTTCGGATATAAAGCTTTCGGATTATGTTTTAGCTTATCAAGCTTTTTCTCAATATAATGCCTTTCTTGCGCTATAACTCTTCTTAAAAGCCTGTAATTCTCCAATTCTTCTACTCTATATCTGCTTGTTTCTTGTACGCCATGTATTAACATCTCTCTTCTTATTCTCTCTTCATAGTATCTTGTAAGATCATTATAATTTCTAGGCTTGATGAATTCAAGCATTCTGTCAACAAGTTGTATTCTATGGCTGGTCAAGTGCTCAATTTTATCACTTCTAATCTTTTTGGCAATGTCAAGCAGATTTATTCTAGACATTGCAATGTGTACTTTTTCGTCTTCTATGCTTTTTTTATAAAATCCTTCAGAAAAAAGATAGTCCCAATTTGTCCTTGATATAGTTTCTTGTAATTTTATCTTAAATCTATATATTCCATTAACAATTGCTTTAATATTACTGCCCTTCTGTTTGCCTTTAAAAAGATAGAGAAATGTCATTGTTTTAGCTGCCAAGGTTCTATCAACGTAATCGCTGAAAAATTCTCTAAAGTTTGATTCCAGCAAAAGTTCTTCTTTATTTGCTTCCTTGAAAAGATCAGTATAAGCTTCAATGAAATCATCAATTCCTCTAAAAGGAAGCTGGAAAGGAAGTTCTGTTTCCTTTTCAAATTTTTCTCTTTCAAAAAAAAGAAGGCTCCTAAAGTTGTGTGAATCTATGGATTTAAAATAGCAATTATTTTCCATTGCCAATGTTGCAATATCATTTGGTTTTATAGTCAATAAAGTAGACAAGTTTTTTATTTTGCCCCTGTCTTCTTGCCTGAAGTTCTCTTCAACATAGGTCGAATTGTCAATCTTTATGTCTAAAAGCTTGTCTATGCTCTTTTCCATTAAAAAGATATCTTCAAAAAAGCTTGCAATTCCTAACAATCTTTGGGATGTTGCTAAAAATAAGCTTCCATTATCTAATTTTTCATTAATTTTGTCTGCAATTTTTTGAGGATTAGCTAAAGCATAATCAACGTCCTTAAGATATCCAAGTGACTGTCCAGTGCCGATATAGTTGTTTCTCTTCAGTTCTTTAACATTCTCTAATCTTTGCTCAAGTGCTAGTTTATCCATGAATCAAAAAAGCATTGCGGCTTTTTAAATCTTTCTATTTGTAATCACTTAAAAGTAATAGCAATTCACAAGATTTATATACTACTAATACTACTATTATCTATGAGGTGACAAAATGGAACCAAGGGAATATGTCCAAGATGTAATCAGCAGAAGAGTGGGTGAAAATGTTTATAGCGAAAGCATTCTAAGAGAAGTAAGTAGGGGTTGCAATTATCCTGTTGTTTTTGATGTTGGAGCTATTTTCACATATGCTAAAATAAATAGATTATCGGTAGATTCTGAAGGATTAAAAATGAAATTGAAAGGTACTAAAGCCAAGTGGATTCCTCAAAGTAATCTAGAAATTGTTTTAAGAAAATTGGGTATAAAATCAGTTACAGTAGAAGAGATTGAAAGAGATGCTGGAAGATTGGGTCTTATACTTTAGCCCAAGCTTAAATCGTCAGGATTCAATCCTTTTCTCTGCCTTATCTGCCTTACAATTTTATTTTGTAAATCTCCGGGTATTTTTTCAAACAATTGGTCAGCAACATAAGAAGTTCCTCTTCCTTCAGTTGCGCTTCTTAAATCTGAAGCTAGTCCAAACATTTCTCCTACAGGCATTTTTGCTCTTACCTGCATCTGCTCTCCTTCCTGGTTTACTTCCAATAATTGTCCTCTTTTATTTGCAACTAGTTTAGAAATTTCTCCCATGAATGAAGCAGGGCATTCTATCAAAAGAACTTGCAAAGGTTCGAACATTATTGCAGTTCCATCAACCATTGCTGCTTTGATAGCTTCCCTTACAGCAGGCATTACCTGTGCAGGGCCTCTGTGAATAGCATCTTCGTGTAATTTGCAGTCATTTAGAGAAACTAAAAGATTTGTGCAGGGCTCTTTTGCCAATGGACCTTCTTTCATGACCTGCTCAAAGCCATCATTTACCAATTCCTGTACTTCACCAATATGTACAATTCCTCTTGTGCTGTCTATCAAGACATTTCCATTGAAGACATTTCTTATTTTTCTTCCTTCTTTTGTCGGCACTCCAATCTTTTCCAGTGCAACATAGACTTCTTTTGAATCTTTTTTGATTCTTCCATTAGGCATTGTCCCGTCTTTTATTGCTTGTGCATATGCAGGAGGCAAAGGCTGTGTAGTGATGTAAAATTTATTGTGCTTGTTAGGTGATTTTCCTTCCATCTCGTTAGATTTTTTTAATGAAGTTTCTCTGTAAACTACTATAGGCTCTCCTGTTTTTATTTGCAATCCTCTTTCTGTTGTGATTCTGTTTTCGATAATTTCTAGATGCAGTTCTCCCATTCCGCTCATCAAGTTTTCTCCAGTCTCAGGATTAATTACTATTCTTACGCTAGGATCTTCCTTGCTTACTTTTCTTAAAATTTCTACTAGCTTAGGCAAATCTGAAGGTTTAGTAGGCTCGATAGATTTTGTGATTACAGGTTCAAAAATATGCTTTAGATCTTCAAATGGATGCTCAGGTTCCATTGTAATTGTTTCGCCTGCAAATCCTGAAATTCCTCCAAGTGCAAGTACATTTCCAGCTACAACTTCCCCTATTTGTTCAGGCTTTATCCCACGATACATAAAAACTTGGGCAACTCTCTGATTCATTTTAGCTTGGTTCAACCAAACAGTCTGTCCTTCTTTTATAGTTCCAGAGAATAATCTTCCTGCTGCTAATTCTCTTCCAAATTTAGGATCAATAGTTATTCTTGTTATTACAAAAGCTAATTTTCCATTTGGATTGCAGTTTAAAATATCTTTTCCAAATTGTGTATCTAAGTCTCCTTTCCAGATGTGAGGAATTCTGTATTTTTGTGCCTGCATTGGATTTGGCAAGTGCTTGATAACCACATCTAACAATACTTCAAATACTGGTGCATTTTTCCATGTCCATTCTTGCTGCTGTTCAGCAGTCATTCCAGTTGTATACAAGTTTACAATGTCCTTGAATGTGATTCCCCTCTTTTTCATGAACGATAGACTTAAGGCCCAATTTTCTCTTGCACTTCCAAAAGCTACGCTACCATCTGCAATATTTACTTTCCATGCTTGTTTGAATTCAGCTTCAGCTATCTGTTCTATTAATTTGTTGAATTGTATGATTAATTTTGTAAATCTTTCCTGGATTTGTTCGGGTGTAAACTTAAGTTCATTGATTAATCTGTCAACTTTATTTATGAAGAGTACAGGTTTTACCCTTTCTTTCAATGCTTGCTTGATAACAGTTTCTGTCTGCGGCATTATTCCTTCTACTGCACAAATTAAAACTATAGTTCCGTCTATTGCACGCATAGCTCTTGTAACATTTCCACCAAAGTCTACGTGACCTGGAGTGTCAATCAAATTAATTAAATATTTATTGCCGTCAAAAGTGTGAGTCATAGAAACATTTGCAGCGTCTACTGTCATCAATCTTTCCTGTTCATCTTTGTGCTGCCATGTAGCCATTCCTTCTTCTAGGTCTCCTGCCGATTTTACAGACATAAATCCAGAAGCAGCAAGTAAATTATCTGTTAATGCAGTATTATGAATTACCATCCCCTCAGCAACAAAATTATGATTATCTGGGATAGTAAAGTCATAAACAGTGTCTTCATAAGTTTCTGATATAGAAGCAACCTGCAAGTAAACTAAATCTTCATTAAAGAATTTGTTGTATTTCTGTTCTTTTAGTCCTAATTGAACTAATTTCTGAGAATCATTTTTACTGACTCTGGTTGAACTGTCCAAGTTTACCCAATCAGCAACATAGCTTCCAACAGTATTATTAGCTAAATTTATTGCTCTTTCAATTTTATGTTTAACATTAAATCCAATATTTTTAATAAAGTTATTTACTGAAAAACCGCTAATATAAATTGTATCATCTTGCGAAATTGGTACAATTCCATATCTAAGTAATAGCAAAGGTAAATCTTTAATCATTTTTTTGCTTACGGAAGTTATTGATATTGCAGACCTACTCAACTCTACAGTTCCGTCAGTGTCAAAATATCCTTTTAATAATTTAGCAGTATACTCCTTTGGGCTTCTAAATACAAAGTCAGATATCTTAACATTATGACTTTTTTGCCTTAAAGGATAATCAAACAATAAATTTAAAATATGAAGTAATGTTTTATTTGTCACCAAAGCAGGTGTTCTATCCTTATCATTTTTTTCAGTTGCATTGCACTTTATATCTTTACAAATCCTTAAAAATTCATTTCTTAATTCTTCCTTTCCCACGATAAACCTCTTAGAAGTTCCGTCTCCAATAAATAATCCAGCCAAATAGAAAAAATCTTCAAAATTTTGAGGTAATTTAATAGGCAAAGAATTGCCCCCCCTTTGCTTACCACTTCTATAAAATATAACACTAATTTTATCATAAACATTTTCTACTTTAAATAAAGAACAAACCTTTAGTAAATCGTCTAATAATATCCTATTCTGCCATAATCCATGGTAAAATGATTTTTCTTTTATGGAAATACTTAATTCTTTGATTATCTTCTTTAAACCATAAGATAAGATTTTATCCTTAAGTTTAACAAAAAAATCTTCTTTAAGATTAACATAAAAGTTCTTTTTTCTTAATAGTTCCAATATTTCATTTTTAACATCAATTTTTGACTCAACATCACTAAATCTAGAACAAACAACATTATCACCTAACTTTAATTCTCCTGCTTGTTTCTCAACAAACTCCATATTTTCAAAAGTTATGTATTTATGCTCAGGAGTTGTTGCAATCTCAAAGCCATTTCTTAGCTTGATTTTAATTAACTTTCCACCCTGTAATTTCCAAGCCAAGTCTATCTTCTTTTTCTCAACCTCCCCAGTCTCTTTGTTTAATGAAAAAACAGATATTTTCTCTTTTGATAAATCATAAATAGTATGCTCTTCTTTTTCTTCAAATTTAACGCCTTTTTTTTCAGCTAGTTCAAAAAGCGCTTTTGCTGGTTTTATGCTACCATCAGCTAAAACAAGTCTAGAATCACCAGCAACACATTTTCCATGGTGAATATGGGCAGAAGTGCATATATTCCTAATTCTTTCGGGAGTCTTCATTAACAATCTTAGCTCATTTAAGTAATCTTCATTCGCCATTGGCTTAGAAGCCTAGAAAATCATTTATAAAGATTTTGGTTTAGAATACTGTTTAGTTATCTTTTAAAAGATCGTTTAAAGTAATCTCATCAGGCATTTCAACTTCCATTGCCCTTTTCATGATAGATTGGATGCTCTCAAATCTGTCAGTGGTGTAAAAAATAATAGGTTTTGCGTCAAAATAGAGTTTCCTGCTGTAGAGGATGCTGATCTTCTCTCCATCACACAGGAAAAAATCATTGATTTTGTCATGATTTCTGTCAGGAGTCTCCCTAAGATAATAAAGAGGTTTGTTATCAAGGCCAGATTCCTCAACCTTGACGCTCGTACATCCACTCACCAAAAAAGCTAGTCCAGAAAAACCTAAAACAAATTTTTTCGTGTTGATAGGAAAAAGATAATTTAGCACAAGATAGATTGCCAAAACAATTTAATAAATGTTTCTACACTTTTTTTATGCAGGATTAGTGGTGAATAACTTTATCTTGCAGCGTCAGCTTGTCTTTCAAGCTCTAATTTCTTTGAAACAGCAAGGCTTTTTGCATCTAATTGCGAAGCTCTTATTATTTCATCTGCCAAAGCTTCAAATGCTTTTGTTTTCTTGCCATAGCTTCTCTGGTAAGTTCCTTGAACCATCATCCTTAATGCAAAATCTACTCTTCTCTGAGGTGCAGAATCTACTGCTTGTGGGTAGCGAGCTCCGCCATATTCGATAGTAGTTATCTCTTCTCTTTGTGCAGCATTTTCAATAGCCTTCACAAAGACTTCAATAGGATTTTTCTTCGTTTTCTCTTCAATAAGCTGGAAAGCGCCTATTACAATTTTCACTCCAGTCAGGCTTTTTCCGCCACATCTTCCAGAAGAAATGAAGTGCTTCTTACCCTTATGTCCTGGGATCATCAATTTATTTATTAATCTTTCAACAATAGAATATCTGTTTTTGTAGAATCTTTTGTTAGAATTTTTTCCAGCGCTTCTTGGTACTAAAACAGGAGTTAAATTTATATATTCTCTCAAGCCAGGATCTAAAACTTGAACTCCATTTGAATCCCACTTTCCGAAAAACTTCATCATGCTCTTCTACCCTTCTCAATCCATCCTTTTACCAATGCAATTAAACTTTGATCGTTAACTTTTATAACCTGCCATCTTACTCCAGGGATATCACCTTTAGACCTTCCCTTTTTACCACCTATGCATTCCAATAAAACTTCATCGTGTTCATCAATCTTTTTTATTGCTCCATCTCTAGGTGCAAAAGCAGTTATAATTCTTCCATTCTTAGTTAATTGGCATTTTACGCAATTTGAAGTCAAGAAACCATTAGCAAAAAAGTTATGGTTTTGGGACAACGTGGTTATGTCTCTAACATCCTTTTGCTTAACTTCTTCTATAGATTCTATTGTTTCTAAAATAAAACCTCCTCCTATATGATTATTTTTAACCCATTCTTTAAATGGGGTAAATTTAGGCAATCTTAACTTTTCATTTTTTTCTCTTATCCAATAGCTAACAACTTCTCTTGGAATACCAACTTCATTTGCTATTTCTTGGTGGGTTTTTCCATCGTTGGTCATTAAAACTATTTGTTTTAATTCACCTCTCTTAATTAATTTATATTCTTTTATTTTTAAATATTGATACATTAATCTTGCTTGCACTTCCCTTTCATTATTATAAGCAAACCCTATTTTACCATATAGATTCAATAAACTCCTAATAGAGGAACTAAAAATTATTTTATATTGAATTGTTTCTGTTCCATCTTTTCTTCTGACATCACGCGTTGGAATAATAGAAACAACATCAATTCCTAATTTATTTGAGATATCCTTAATAGTAACTAAAAAATTATAAGCTGACTTACTTAAATCTTTTACTTTACTTATGGCCAACTCTGGATTTTTCGGTGTTGTCCCTCTTCTAAGTTTTATTGAATTAGTAGCAATGCCTGGTTTTGACATCTCGCTCCCAAAATAAGCTCTTAAAAATTCTTTCTGAAGCCATAAAGGCATTCTTAAAATCCAAGTTGGGACATTATAAGAGACTAAACATTTATCGCCCAAAGGAACTCCTAATGCTAAAAAGAATAAAGCCAATCCTTTTGAAGTAATTCTCATTTGGCAAGACATACCCTTAATAAGATGATTTTTGCCATTCATATTTACCATACTTTCATGATATTCTTCAATAACTCTAGAGATATCAACATTAAGAAAACTCAAATCCTTCCTTATCTCTCCTAATTCATCTCTACTTCCAGTAAATACAATTTTATAAGTAAAATAGCCGTTTGGTTTTTTGTCAACATAAATTCCTCCATCCCCAAATAAATGCCCAACAATCCTAACTATCTTTATTATATTCTTATCATCAGAAAAGAATGGTAATAAACTAAAGTGATCTAACTGGCTTTTAATTAATCTAAAATCTGTTTTTGGTGGGCATAACTCTTCTATTTTATCCCAATCAACTAGAACATCCTTAGGTAATTCTTCGTATTCGACAGATTCATATGGATAAACAGCAACTTTCTGTCCAACTTTTAAGAATTTAGCATCAATATTGCCATTTAAGGTATAAAAAGGATGGTCCTGCGTCGCAACTATTTCTCTTCCCACTTCTCTTGTTTTTATTTTAAACACTTTATCCTCATAAGTCTCAGAGTTTAACTTCATATATGCTTTTATTTTAGACCTTTCCAGTTTCTTATCTCCCCAATTTGTTGTAATAATCTCGCTATTTTTTAAGCATTTTTTTAAATTATCAATAGTTATGAAAGCGCCATCAATTAAGACTCTAGTATCTGGAGATACGCATTTTCTCATTGCTGAGTTTGGCTGTTTAGCTTCAATCTGAACTTTTTCAAGAACAATCCCCATTGCCTGTGAAGCTCCTTCTAAGGGGTCTGACTTTCTTTTCAAGTCTAAAGCCCTTTTAGTGAACCATTTAGAATGCCACCTATATTTGGCTCTTCTGTTTTTTAGCTTTTTAGCAGCGTATAATCCCTTAGATTTTCCTGACATTTTAACAGTTTCTAAACTTTTTAGAGCATTTATAAGCTTTACGCTACAACAGGCTTTGCCTAACAAGTAGCTCTTGCCCAATAAGTGCTTAATTTGCACAAAAAGTATTTAAATAATAAAAATACAATGCTGTTGGGGGTATTGAAATGGAAAAATTAAAACCTTTAGTTATATGGAGTATTGTTGAACTTTTAATAGCAGGGATTTGGTTGTTAGTTGCTTATTCAGACGCAAGTATAAGTCTAATAACTGCCTTGAGTGTTTTTGGTGTAAGTAGTTTATTTAAATTAATCTTCCTAGCACTTGCCAATGTTTAATTAAAATTATCTTTTCTTTATTATAAATCTTGTGCAACGACTTCTTAGGGGCTCCTCACTTCTTTCTCCAAAAGAAACCAGCCTTGCTTTTTAGTCTTTCAATCTTGTTGTCTGCTTGTAGATCCATTAAGACTCTATATAGAGCATGCCAATTTATTACTTTGTTAGCTTTCTTTTGTAAATCTTCAAGAACTTCATTAGTACTTTTGATTTCAGTTTTGCTTAGTATGCTTAAAATAGCTTCCTTATATTTGCTCATGTACAAAGCTTTGTATCAAGAATTTATAGCCTCATATCCAAATGTTTATACCAAAGATTTATATAGTCTTAGTCTAGACAATTTTTATGACAAGTGACAAACCTTGGTACAAACGCTGGTGGGCGATAACTCTATTCATCATCTTTGGTTTAAGCATTTTAGGTTCTCTTATTGGAGGTAATGATTCTTCTTCAAACTATCAACCACCTGTCATACAAGAAGAGCCTGTAGTAGCTAAACAGCAAGAAGTTAAAACCTTCTCAGTTGGAGACACAATACAAGCTGGAGATTTTAAGTGGAAAATACTTTCTTTCAATACAAGAAAATCAGTTGGTGATGACTATCTTAAACAAACAGCAGATGGTATCTATCTTATACTGGACGTAGAAGTTGAAAATACCGGCAAATCAGCTAATTTGCTTATGGATTCTTTTGTTAAACTTATTGATGATCAAGGCAGAGAATTTTCAGCAGACTCTGGAACTGCAATTTATTTGAAAGATAGTTTGGGTTTCTTTGAACAACTAAACCCTGGAATTAAGAAAAAAGGCAAAATAGTATATGACGTTCCAGAAGGCTTAAAGGTAGCTAACTTGAGAATATCTAACAACTTACTTGAAAGCAGTTATTATAATGTTAAATTAGTCCTATAATCATCACTCTGCGATGGTTTCGTAAGCTTTATCAATCGATTTTCTATGTTTTTATATAAGTCATAACTAGTTTTTAGCTTTCAACGCTTTTTTAAGAAGTTCAATAACGGCTTCATTATTGTTTTTCAACCCGCTATTTATTTTATATTTAAGAACTTCATTCCAAAGCGGTTGTTCGCAATTCAGAATTAACTTCTTGGGCATAGGAAACCTAAGAATCACTACAGTTATATAAGCAATTCTAGAGTTTAATAGATATTTTGCTATCTGTCCATTCCTCCTCGACAATATATATAACAGTCACTAGCTTAACATCTATTAACTCTTATTAATAAAAACTAGGAACCGCAATGAAGGGTTCCTAGAATGTTCAGGTGTAGTGAACAATGAAACAAACATATAAACAAGAATGGAAAGCATATAATTTAGCACAGCAGAATGAAGGAAGGTTATTTCTTAATCTATTGGCTGAAGCTGTAGCCTATATTAAAAACCCCACCTATAAATTTGGAAGGCCAACCTTACCACTTAGCGAAATGGTATATGCTATGGTCTATAAAGTCTATAGCACTTTTTCTGGAAGAAGGTTTAACAGTCAGCTTCAATGGGCTTATGAAAAGGGGCATCTTGAAAACCTGCCACATTACAACAGCATTTTTAACTACTTTCAAAATAAAGAACTAACACCTATACTAAAAGAACTAGTAGCCCTTACCAGTGCACCGTTATGGTTTTTAGAAACGAACATTGCAATAGATGCCACTGGTTTTGGAACAAAAAACTATCAATGTTGGTTTAGTGTTAGAAAAGGCAAAAACACCGAAAAACAAAACTGGGTAAAATTGCACTTTACTGTTGGAACAAAAACAAATATCATAACGGCTGTTGAAGTAACAAAGTCAAACTTTCATGAAGGTAAACTACTGAAACCGCTACTAATCAGAACTGCAGAACACTTCTATATAAAAGAAGTAAGCGGAGATAAGGCATACCTAAGCGAAAACAACCTAAAAGTAATACATGAATTAGGTGCAGAACCTTACATACCTTTCAAAAGCAATAGTAAACCAACAGGGCACGGAATGCTTTGGAAAAAATTATACCATTACTTCAACTGTAGGCAAGAAGAATTTATGGAACACTACCACCAAAGAAGCAATGTTGAAGCAACAGTTCAAATGCTGAAAAGCAAATTTGGTTCTAGTGTAAGAAGCAAGAAATGGGAAGCACAAGTTAATGAAGTATTATGCAAAGCAATAGCGCACAATATTTGCGTAATTATTCAACAAAGGTATGAAATGGGAATGGAACCTAACTTAAGCTGAATATACTAAATTTAATTAAAAGGTAAATATAAACAGAAAGAAGTCCTAAATGTAATACTAGTTCAAGTATAGCTATGGATAAATACTTCAAATTAATTTCTGTTACTGTTAGGTTTCCTTCTTTATCTAATGGAAGAAATTGCTTTATTCTATAATGAAAACTTCTTGTTACAGTACCCCATAAAAATGTCAATAGCCCAAATATAAAGAAAGATTTATCGTAAATTATACTCAAAAATATTACAAGAGAACCAACTACAATTCCAGAATTTACCAACTGAACATACTCCTTTATATTTTTTAAAATTTCTGTAAATAACTCAAAAATTTTGCAAGGCATTAAAAAAATTAAACTGAATTAGGTTATAAATCTTATTATTTATATTTAAATATTATCTTAAACTTTTTGATATTTTGTAGTAACAATAACCATCTTTGATTCTTTCTTTTCATTAGGTGGTCCAATAATTATTATTTTATCTTCAAGAGGCTGTGATGATGGATAGGCAGTTAGCCCTGACATCTGTCTATTATAGATTATTTGATTATTAAAAAACGCAACATGCCCGTGTGGACTTCCTATGCCACTTGCACCAAAAATGACCTCATGTTTACAACCACTAACACTACTACTGTCCTTCCAATTAGTCCAGATACCATCACTTTCAATAGCTTTTTTCTTCCATCCCATAAAGTCAATTATGTTCTATTGTTATTTATACTTTTCGTCTGCCCAAAAAGTCTAATTTTTGCCCAAAATCTAGTTAGATCTTGTCTCTTTTAAGGCAAAGCCGCTACAACAGGTCTAGTTGAAAATCTCTATTTTCAACAAAAAAGAATTGTGGATAATTCCTCTCAAGTAAATGTCTGATTTCTGTGTTTGAATTAATCTGGAGCTAACGCTAGCTCCATACTTTTGTTTGGTTGCACCAAACAAAGACT
>DATDVR010000005.1:0-227458 GCA_035289925.1 Candidatus Nanoarchaeia archaeon
AAAATGCTTTCTTCAAGCTTAAGCAGCTTTATGGAAGAAGCTTGAACTGCATCACAGCACGCAACATGCGTGCTGAAGTCTTTTTCAGATTGACAGCATACAACTTTGAATGCTTATTCAAGATGATTTAGGACAAGGCTAGATTTATGGAAAGATATATATATCAAAATTACACGAGTAACCTATAAAGAGGTTGAAGAGGTTGGAAAATAAGCAAGTCTTTACTTGGGCTATACTCATTCTTGCTGTTGCATTCTTATATTCAAATTTCATTGATGATGGATCAAATATTGCAGATATTACGGGCTTTGCTGTAAAAGAAAAGGTTGATGTAACCTGCACATTTAAAGGATACCCTGTTGGAACAAATGATGCTTATGAAACACTTTCAACTTCTTTAAAAAATGGATGTGATATCAAATCTGGAAGTACAACTTTCTATTGCACAGGCACTGGAAATCAATGTGTCAAAAACAATTTACAGCTAGAAAGAGGGACTTGGACAGTCACAAGTTCAGTTTGTAAAAGTGATTCAATAAAATTTGAAGTTAAAAGAAATACAAAAAAAGTTACAGTGGATTTTACTAAATGCGGAGATATGAAAGAAAAAGTTACTTGTAATTTTATATCTGGAAGTTCAACTGATAAATGTTATTATAGGACAGAACTAAATAATTGGGGATACTGCATTAATAATGGGGGAAAATGCGAGGCGATAATAACAAATAAAGAGGCTTCAGAAAAAACGCCTGTAATGTGGACTGGTTGCGGAAGTTATAGCTACACCAAATTTGATGGAAATAATGAACTTATTAGTTTAAATTGCAATAAATGGAAAGCAAAATGCGTTGATAAAGAGTTTAGGTTAAGTTTAATAAGCATAACTGGAGCTTATTTGAATGCTGAGAGATGTGATAACGGAAATTGGACAAATTACCCCTTGTCGAATTATACAAATAATTTAACCAATATAAGTGAATTAAAGAATGAAACTCTATATCTATTGAATGGAAGCCAAATAAGAGATTTAATCAACAAAGAAATTTCCAAGTATTCAACTGATTTAAAGAACATAAGCAATAGCACATTTTATTTAGTGAACGGAAGTCAGATATTGCAATTCTGTAGTTCACTGAATACTTCCAAGATTCCAACTAATTTGACAGAGTTCAACGTTTCAATACCTGTTGTAAAAAATTCATCGGGTGCTAAATTAATATATGTCGAACATCTAGAAGAAGCAGTCATCAATACGGGAGATATGTTCATACTCAACAACCAGAAAAACAATCCAAATGACAATACAGGATTTACGCACATTGTGAAGTACTCTTCTATTGACACTGCAAACGCTCAATTGAAATTAAATGATATGGCTGGAGGTAATAAACAATTCACTTATCTTTCATCAAGTAATCCTGCATATGTTGGAACAGCATCCTTGGTATTTGGTGGAACAACATACGCTGGTTGGATACTCAACAAAAGCGGTAACCCTTTGGTAGTTGATCTAAATGCAAATGGAATATTAGATAACTTAGTTTCATATGAGGGAAAAGTGAATAGTACGGCTGTAGTCAGCATGGTTGAAAACTTTGGTAAGGTTTATCCATCGCTTAAAACGTTTACTGAAATGAATGCTTCAATAATACAAACTATAAGCGGTACTACTTATCTAAACTTATCAACTAGAGAGGGTAAAAACTACTTTATCGATATCAAATCTTCATCAAATGAAACTTTCAAGTATACATATAAGCACCTTTATTGCGGTTAATATGAAATTTTCAGAAAAAGTGTATGAAGTCTGCAAGGAAATACCTAAAGGGAAGATTAGTACTTACAAAGAGATAGCTAGAAAATTAAAGACTAAAGGCTACAGAGCTATAGGAAATGCATTGAACAAAAACCCTTACAAAAATGTTGCTTGTTGGCGTGTGATAAAATCAGATGGATTTATTGGTGGATTTGCGAGAGGCCAGAATAATAAAATAAAAATACTTAAATCTGAAGGAATAAATATATCTAAAGGTAAAATAATAAATCTAAAAAAACAACTATATTCTTTCAAATAAACTATTAACTTTTTTAGCTACTTCGCTTTCCCAATTATTTTTAAAATCAGTAATAATAATATTTATTAGATATTTTTCTACTATCTTATTAAAATCTTCGTTAAAAGCTTTTTCTTTAAGTTTTTTATTTAATATGAATATAACTGGAGCATCATTTACAGTTACTATTCTAATAATCTTACCAATAATAAAATCTCTATATTTATTCCATTGACTATATTTGTGCTTTGCATTAGAATTTTCCCCTAATGTACTTATCTCTAAAATTAACTTTTTTTCATCTTTATATAAAACTATATCACCTTTAGACCTATCAGTACATGTAGTTCTATTTTTTGCAATTAAGAAACCTAATTTTTCTAGTTCTGGATAAAGAATTCTTGCATCTCGGTCTTGGATTAGTTCTTCTCTTTTTAATCCAAAATTATTAGAATCGATGTGGATATCTATAAAAATACTACTATAACTAGTCCGTGTATTTAAAAGCAATTTTGCCATACTCTTAGGTACTGGGTACAATGAAACAAATAAATCACCTTTTTTATGAACGTTTATTTTTTTCTTAGATCTATCATCCCTTTCTAAAAATATTGATTCTAAATTATTGCTATATACTATTTTCACTCCAACTCCATCAGCGCTTGGCAAATCCCTAATCTTGTTGCATTTAAAAGTTAAATACATTGAATCTGCAATTTTATTATAAATAATTCTCCCTTTTAATATAGTATTAGCCTTTTCAAATATTTTATCATTAAAGGAGTATTCAAATCTATTGAGCTTAAACTTATTTATTGTTCTATAAATTATCTGATGAGAAATACAAATTTTATATTTTAAAGATAAAATAACTGCAAGGGACTTATTTCCATAACCTAGCCGATATCCTTCAATCAAATCGTTTAATACTCTACTAAAAATCTCAGTTTTTTTAAAATTATTCCATTCCTTAGGCGTGTAAAATTTGATATTTAAATAATTATCCTTAGATATTCCGTGAAAGATTTTTGAATTAATGTTGGCTAATTCTATATTTTTAGAATTAAGAATTTTTTTTATTTCTCTATATTTTTGTATATCATTTAAAGTTAACATATAAAATATAATAAATTCAGATTTATAAAGAATCTTAGGGAGGTTGTCACGTGTCTATATTCTCCAGTATAATATGGAAGATTTTCGAATAGATTGTAAATTTTTTATCGAGAAAGAAGGTGTTGAAGTTAAAGATAATAAGGTGGATCTAAATAAATTTTTATATAGATTCAAATAAACCGCAAAATTTACGGATTAAAATGTAAAAGCTTATAAACAATAATAGCGTTATAATGCTATGGAAACAGTAACGATACATAAAAAAGAGAATGAAAGATCGAAAAAGAAGACAGAAACAGATTTTGATTTAGCTAAACAAATAAAAGATGGTTTAGAAGACGTAAAACATGGAAGAATAAAAGAGTGGAAAGGAAGTTAATCTTTTTTATTAAATAACATATTTACATACTTTTTATATTCAGTTAAATCTGATAAAATTTCGTCAATAGTGTCCTGCTGCGTTTTTTTATCACTTATCGCTACTACCAAAATAATCTTCAAATCAGGATATATTAAGTAATATAATCTTTTATCGCCAAACTTTTTCTCTCTAAAAAAAGACAAACCTGAAAGAGGCTTTCCTATCTATGCCCCATGCTCTCTTAATTGGCTTAAAATATTATTTACCCTTATTTGTTCTGAATAGTCTAACTTATTAAAGACCAAGTCAAATTTTTCTATTTGATATATTTTATACTCAACCATTAAAGATTAAAAGTGAATATCTTTTATAAGAACTTCCTAGAAATTATCGAAAATCTTGCAATAAAACCGAAAAGAATTAAATTAATTCGAATAACTGAGACAAATTCAATTCAAAAGCTGCAACAGGCATTTCTAATCCAAAATTTGACAAAACTTGAGGATGAATTTCTCCAATCCATGCAACTAATTTTCCTTTTACCTTAATGTAAGCTGTTCTGCCTTCAATAAAAGATGGAATATGGCTTCCATAAGGATTTTTTTCAGTGATTTCATATTCAATTCCCAAAGTCGACATCAAATAATCAAGAACTTGCTTTATAGAAGTGAAATTTGAATTCTGATTGCATAAAACAACAGAAAGCCAGCATTTTTCCTCTATTTTTGTTTCAGTATTTCCTTCATAGAAGACAGTTGAAGCTTCAAAGATATTCTGCGGATATTCATGATGCTTGTTTCTGGACAAAACATCTAATAAAGAAGGTATCATCCAAGATCTTAGAACATTGAATTCAGCGCTTTTTGAGTTTTTTAGCTCAATAGATTCTGCTGCGAAGTTCATTTTTCTTGACATCACATCGTGATTTGACAAATGGTAAGTTTTAACTTCCAATAAATTTAATCCAACTAAGATTTCTGCTATCTTGTCCTTGAAAACTGAGAATTTTGACTCTTCTCCTACTGTCGCTATATTTGGCAATTCTTCATTGAAGTTTTCATAGCCATAGGCAATTGCAATGTCCTCTATAATGTCTGCTTCACTTAAAATATCTGACCTATAGCCAGGAACTAAAACTTTTTTATTCTTGTAGCCATGACCCATCTTAGCTAACAAAGGCTTTAATTGAGATTCTTTCAACGATAATCCTAGCAATTTGTTAACTTTATCAAGATTTATAGACATTGTTCTGGCTTTCAAGTCAGGAGTGATGATTTTTTCATCTGGATAGACAACTTCTATTGAGAAAATTTTACCACCCATGTCAGCTAGAGCTGTAACTAAAATATTCAAACATGTTTTCTGCATCTCAAGTTCAAATCCTGACACTTCTATGAAGACGTCTTTAGTCTTTGTTGTGACTTTTCCTGCCAAGTCTGAATTTATGATTGGTGTCAATGACAGAACATTCTTGTTTGAATCTACAAAGACAGGATACAAATCATATTTTTCTAGCAAATGAGCGTATTCTCTTCCTTTTGGATGAGCTTTCAAGATTTCATCTGCATCCATCTCCTTTTCATAGTCTAAAGGTGCAAATACAATCTCTTCTGGTTCTACACCTTTGAAATAAACTGGGAATTTGATATGTTCCAAAGGATAAACTCCTATTGCTGCCTTTTTTCTGTTCCTGCAGAATGTAATGTGAAGTTTTTCTTGCACATTTATTATCTCTTTTATCTTGTCATTGTCAAAATTCAATCCTTTTACGATAGCACAGACAGTATAAGGCCTAATATTTTTTAGATTTTTATTTACATGAACTTGAAAACCTGATTTTTTTACTTCATATTCTCTTAAACCTGTTTTAGCTCCTAGAAAAGAAGCCATTGCTCTTGAAAATCCATGCTCTGAAAGTAAATCTGGACGGTTTGGGAAGACTTCAACCTGAATTTCTTTTGAATTTACAACTTCTGGGTCTGAACCTAGCATTGCCATCCTTTCTCTAAGCTTTTCATCTGATAGTTTTCTGCCTATCAACTTATCAACTACCTTTCTGTCTAGAGTTATCTTTGGCATTTTACTTCACACCGTATAGGTTTTCATTCCAATAATTAATTCCATTGTCAATTTTAATAGTTTGTTTTTCAATTAAGCTTGATTTTTCCAATAAGTAGAAATATTTAAATAACGTTACACGATTAACATTAATATCTTTTCTTTTTAATTCACTTATAATACCCGATACATTTGTTTTTTTAAGTTTTTTAATTGTGCAGTATACTTCATTCAAGCTTACTTTTGATAAGTGATGCTCTGGGAATAGATAGTTTAATTCATCAATTGTCAATTTTCTGGGATTAATAAAGAATTTAAGTCTATTATATTTCCAAGTGTCTTTTTCAAAATAATAAAGCAATTTTGACAGGTAATTTTCATTTCTACCACTAATTGACTCTATTAACCAGCTTTTCTTTTTCTTGTTATAACGCTTATTCACTTCAATCCCATCTTCTTTTAAGATGTTATAAATATCTTCTATTAAGTCCTTACTCATTGAACTAATTGCAACCATTCCCGAAGTTTTAACTCCACCATCAAAACTGATTACACCTTTAGCAAAAGCCTTTCTTATCTTAAAATTTGAATTTTTAATTAATTCTGGTTCTTTTGCTATGTCAAACTTTTTTCCAGGCTTTATCTTAAATATATTTTCAAAGTACCTTCCAATTATCTTGTTATTAAACCAGCAACTCCAGGTATTATCTCTTGAGCTAAAACGTATTATTGATTTTATGCCAAAAATATTTTCTACTAACTTTGCACAACTTTCTACTAATTCTCTTCTGCCATCGCAAACGTTTATCTTGTATGAATTACTTTCCATCCTCATGTGGCCATCCGCCATATGGGCACCAATTAGTTCGGCTAGATCTTCAGTCAATACAAAAACTGCTTTAGTTCTCTGTTTTGTATAGCTAGTTTTAGATATAAATTCTTCAAAAGAATTAGCAACCTTAGCTTTCATCTTAGGATGAATATAATCTATCAATACAATTAACAAAGGTAATGGAAACTCAAACCCTTTTTCGGCGTGCTTTAATCTAATTAAGTGTTTACTGATTGTACTAAAACCAGCATTTAGCTTTTTACAAAGCTCTAATGTAATCTCTTTTAATGATTTATTTCTTAATAATCGCAAATAATGTCTTTTAAGCAGTTTAGAATCGAATCTGACCCATATCCATCCTTTTGGAGAATCTTTCTTTGAATGTAACTTAAGTAAGTCTAATCTCATTTTAACCACGCCTTGATTTCCCTTAGTTCTTTTATATCATTTTTATAAATTTCCCTTAAATCTTTAATTTGGTAATAGTCTGTTAATATTCTTTCAACACCTAATCCCCATGCCAGAACTGGGATGTATTCTCCTAATAACGGCTCAACTACTTCTGGCCTAAATATTCCAGCACCACCTAATTCAACCCACTTTTTCCTTATTGGATGATAAACTTCTACCTCCACACTAGGTTCACAATATGGAAATGGTCCTGGCCTGAATCTTGCTTCTGGAAATCCCATTTTCTTGAAGAATAATTTCAAATAGCCAAGCAAGTTTCTTAAGTTAGCATTTTTGTCTATTACAATGCCTTCTGTCTGATAAAATTCAAACAAATGAGACCAGTCTAATGTTTCATTCCTGAAAACTTTTCCTACTGAGAAGAACTTCAAAGGCAAGTCTTTCTTTTTTATTGATGATAAAGTTTGAGCTGATAGACAGGTAGTGTGAGCTCTTAACAAATTCTTTTTTGCTTCCTCTGGATTCCACCTGTATTTCCATCCTTTTTCGTGAACTAATTTAACTCTGTCTTTTATTGAAGGCAAACTACCTTTTTCTGGATCTTTTATGTAGAAAGTGTCCTGCAATTCTCTTGAAGGATGATCTTGAGGTGTAAATAAAGTGTCAAAATTCCAGAAAGATGTTTGGACATGATTACCTGTCATCTCTTTGAAGCCTAGTTCTAGCCAGATGTTTCTGATATAACTTATTACATGATTGACAAAATGCCTTTTTCCACCATAAATTTTTGGAGAAGCCATGTTAATATCATAATGACGAAATTCCTTGTTCTTGAAGTTGCCTGACTTGATTAAATCTGATGTTACTGCTTCTATCAAATTAGAATTTAGCTTGACGTTCAATAATTGCTTTCCTAAATCTGTCAAGTTTATTATAATATCTTTGTCTTCATCTATTTTGATTATGTTTTTTCTTGTTTTCAATTCGTTTACAATAGATTTATGCTCTGAATTCAATGAAGACAATCTTAAAGGCAACTTTGAAATGAAATTTTCTTCTGGAAAACCTACTTTAAGCAGTTCTTTTCCTGTTGGAGTTAGCTTAATTACTCCATTTACAATTAAAACTGCTGATTTTCTTTTTAGTAAACCTAAGGATATAGTAAATTCTTCTTCTGATAAGCTGATTTTTCTCTTTAATTCTGGTATTGAGATGTCTCTGTCCAATGCAGATAAAAATCTCTTTTCTGGAAGCCCTTTTTTAGAATATTCAACACCGTTCTTGTCTAAATTGACTATTTGAGAAACAGTTTCTTTTGAAGATAAAATAGATTTGTTCTCAAGCCAAGTCAAGGCTCTTTTAATTTCAACTTCTTCTAGCTTAGAATTCTTGATTAAATCCTTCAAAGTCCAGCTAGACTTAAGAAATGGCAGTAATTTCCTCTCTAATGGATGAAGCTTTTTAACAACATCTTTGATGTCCATACAAGAAGAACGTTTTAAGTAATTTATAAAACTAATGGTTTAAAGAATACCTGACTTCAGTTTCTTTTTTTTCTTGACATAACCTATTTTTCATTCTTTTTAGATAAGCTTCTGTAGAAGTAATAGTTAATCCTATCGCCTCTTTTATTTCTTTAGAGGTTGAATTTGGATATTTTGCCAGATAGTTTATAATATCATCAATCCTATCATCAGCAGATCTTGAGTTTATGCCTGGAGAGACTGTTCTATATAACTCAATGCCCTTAGCAGAAAATCTGCTTTTTATGTCAGTAATATTTTCACTATCAATCAAAGCTGTTTCTTCTTCTAAAGCTTCTTTAATAGGGTGAACCCATTCGTCTAAAAATCTTTTGCCTTTATCTAATATTTTTATATTGCTTAAAGTTTCTCCTGCTTTCCATTCAGGGGTTTTCTCAGCAAGACCTTGTTCTACAAACCTAGAAAGAACACACGAGATATTGCCAGCATGTTTATATCTTAATTTATGTGCTAACGCATTGCAATCCGCCCATTTTTCAAAATTAGCAAGTGCTCTGGCAACCTGCTCAGCAAAAAGTAGACGTCCTTTTATTTTATGAATCTCATGAGGTTCTTTATCTTTTATCCATCTGTAAACAAATTTACCCTTAGATACAGCGCCAATTGTATTATACTCCACAAAATGAATTTTGGCCAATGCATCCATGCTTCGCATTATTGCTGAGTGGTCTAGCTCTAAGGCGCTGATTAAATCTATTTCTCTTAACTTCTCATGGGCAGATAACTCTTCTAATATTCTTATTCTATTGTAAGTAGCCCTTGTTTTCCCGCGAGATTGAGTAACCCCTAAGATACTAAACATACTAATATCGTTATTGGCTGCATATCTTAAAGTAAAAGCAGCAATTGGCAAACCATACTTTTTTCCAGAATCTGTTAAACTATAGCCTACAGATACAAGTTCTCCGTCGTCTTTTGTTATAGTCTCTTTTGCAACTAAAGCAATATCGTACAAGGTACTGCCATAACCTCTAAAAACCCTTATCTCTGGCAAATATCCTTCGCCCACGGTGTTTCTAATTCTTGATTTAATTTCAGAAGCACCTGCAGGCTTGTCATCCAAATGCAAAAGAGTTACTGATTTTAGTTCAGTGTTTATAGAATTCAAAACTGATGATAATCTACCTTCTAAATCTTCTGGAAATGATTTTTCTTCAGTTATTTTTTTCATGTTAATAAACCCCGGTAAGGCTGCCATCCCGTGCTTTTAGAAAAAGTTACGAAACGGCGTGCCCTACCTGGGAAAAGAGGTGATTATAAGTAAACTCCTAGCTGGTTTTGTATTGGACCTCTTATAAGCCTTAAATATTCTCTTAAGTCTTCTTGATTAAGGGGATTTTCTAATTCAATATCCATTGCAATTTCACTTAACCTTTCTCTCAATGCAGGAATAAAGATTGATGGATTTAGATTTTTCTCATCTTTTGCAATTTCATCCAATATACTGTCTAAAGTCTCTACATCTCCATCAGACTTTGTGAATAAAACCTCTGGGATTCTGATATAGCCACCTGAATAATTATCGTGACCATTTTTAACGCCTCTTAAATAAGCTATTGCAACACCCAAATCTGATGTTAAATCTGATTCCAAGTACAATATTGAATGCAGTCTTTTACCAAGCACTCCTTTTAGTTGGCGGATAGCAGTTATTACCTGTGAAGTATCATTATCTTTTGATTCTATTTTATTTGCTAAAATCTCGCTTAGCAAAGTATTCCTCATTGATCTGTTTGGAATTTTTAATCTTGGATGGTCTGCATAAATAGAACCGTCATAATTGCCTGCCAAATATCTCAATGCTGGCTCGTACACTTCTTTTTTAACATCTGACATTTTTATCACCTTAAAAATTTGTTTTTTTATGCGTGTTTATATTTTGGTACTAATGCAATGCCTGTTTGAGTTATTATTACTCCAGGAATACGCTCTTCACTTCCATAAGGACGAGCAGTTATTTGATAGTTTAAAACCACACGTGCATCTTCTGGAACTTTTTCTGCAAATTCCGCAATGGAAAGAGTAGTAAGACGAGTTATCGCATCCGTATCTGAAATCAGAGCATTGGTAATTAAATTTACGCCTTTTAAATCAAACAAAGAAGATGGTGATTTTTTAAGCTCAACTGCTGAAAGCCAGTCTGGTAGTGATATTGCCAATATTTTTTCTAATGGAAAAGCCATTTTTATTCCTCCTTTTTTCTTGAAGCGAAATATATTCCTGAACTTGCTGCAAGTGAAGCTAATACTAATGAACCAGCAGCAGACCAATCATTAACAAACTTTTCATGAGCTAAAAAATTATAATCTGTTGATCCAACTACAATCTGATTTAATTTTTTATTTACTCTTTCATATTCTAAATGATAATCGTAAGCTTTTAATCCAGCGAATCCTGCAATAAGCAAAAAACTTCCTCCCGTTAAAATATCTGTTAAAGTTTTTGCCATTCTTTATTCCTCCTTAAATTTTGGTGCAGATAATGTCTGCCATGTTGCCTCGAACATTGTGTTTAAAGCGTTTGCGAAATATGGTGTGTTAACCCATACAGCAGTGTCATAGCTTTCATGAACTTCTTTGTCATCTGTTACCATAAATAACAATTCTTTCTCGTCTACAAGCAAAAATCTTGCTTTTATTGAGTCAATATGCTTTATCTGAGCTACATCTTTCAAACTTTCCAATAATTTCTTTGATTCTTTTGAAACTGGAGCTGCAATCCTTATCTTTATTCCTTTTTCAGACAATTTCTTTAACAAATTTTTGAACTTGTCAGCTTTTCTTACAAAACCATCAGCAGTTGTCATTATTGTTACTGATTTTTTTGCATTTTCAAGCATTGACCTCATCTGGTCATAGATATTTTCTCTTGACTTCATAGCTCCAGACAAAGAAGCAACATCTACTTTTTCTATTCCCTGCTTGTAAAGCAATTCAATGTCCTTGAATAGAGATTCTCCACGAACTTTTTCTAAAGTATCTACTCTTGTTTCTGCCAAAAAATGAATGTTTTTCTTTAATCTTTTAACTATTTCTTCTGGCTTTACTGCCAAGTATTTTATTGGCTTTCCCAACTTCATTATGATAAATCCTTTCTTTTCTAAAGACTCTAAAACGTCGTAGCTTCTTGACCTAGGAACATTAGAAATATCTGATAATTCTCCTGCTGTTGCTTGCCCTCTAGACAACAAAGCTGTCCAGATCTTGACTTCGTAAATATTCAAATCAAATGCTGATCTTAATTTCTTAAGGAATTCTTCTTGTACTATCATTTTAATTGCCCCCGTTAGCGTGATTTAAATTGACCTTTTTTTTGGCATATGAGTAAAAACCATATTTTAAAAGAAAACATGCTCCTGTTTCAAGCCCAACTGCCAATAATTTACTTGTTTCTATTTGTCTATTTACAGGTAAAGAAAGTGCAACTGCTGTAACTAAAGGTGAACTATAAGCAACAAAAGATAAAGTTACATCTGCTATCCCACATATACTTGAAAGGAAAGTAGCATCAATATCTTTTTCAGATTTCATGAATGAACTGCCAGGAACAAATGTGCCATATGCGAATTCTTTTATTTTTTCAGTTAAATTACTCATTATTATGCCCCCATATTACCACTAAAAAGGAACATCTTACCTATATAAAGCTTTCGTTTGTATACTACTAGTAAGTTACTAATAGTAGTAATAGTAGAAAGGAAAGTATAAAAACTAAAATTGAATGTTTAAAGACAATGAAACATAATATTAAAGTGACTGTTCTGATTGCTTTGCTCTTCTTATTGGCCCAGATTATAGGGCTGTTAATAGTAAATCATTACCTGGATAAAGATCTCCCTTACAACATTGAAAGGCCAAAATTAAATGAAAAAACATCGGCTTTGCAGGTGTTTTTGACAATATTAATTGTGACAGCTTTAGTGTTTCTTATAATGAAGTATAGAATTTTTAAATTATGGACTGTCTGGTTTTACTTAGCAAGCACTGCAACCTTAATGATTGCTTTTTCAACTTTGTTGAATCAAAATGTAGCCTTTGTTTTAGCATTAATACTAGCTTATTTTAAATTAAGAAGAAATATTTTTATACATAATTTTACAGAATTGTTTATTTATGGTGGATTAGCAGCAATATTTGTTCCAGTGATAAATTTAACTAGTATAATAATTTTATTAGTAATAATTTCAGTTTATGATTTTATAGCAGTGTTTAAAACAAAGCATATGGTGAAGATGGCGAAGTTCCAGACAAAAATGAGAGTGTTTCCTGGATTGCTGATACCTTACAGAAATAAAGTTGCATTGCTTGGAGGAGGAGACATTGGATTTCCTTTACTATTTGCAGGGATAATGATGAAAGATTTTGGCAATATTGCTTTTGCAGTTCCTTTATTCTGCACAGCAGCCTTGCTGGTATTATTATTCATAGGCAAGAAAGACAAGTTTTATCCTGCGATGCCCTTCATGACAACAGGATGCTTGCTAAGCCTTACATTGCTATTACTTTGAATCTAACAAAGTAAAAATTTTATAGCATGAAGTTATTATTTTTTACTAAGTTTTTCTAAAAGCGCAGTGATTATAGATTTTATTTTAATTTGGTTAAGAATTATATAGTTTTTATTCAGCATAAACCCCTCATAAGCTATTTTATTCCTATAGTCCCTCATTTGTTGCAAGAACTGCCTTGCATTCTCACCTAGGGGATGTTCTTTTGAGACATAGTCTATTAATTCTTGATGTGCTCCATCTCCCTTAAATTTAATTCCATTACTTAATGTTATAGCTTCCATTAGTTTATGCAAGATATCGTAATAATCTGTAAGAGTGTTGCTTGGATATTTTACAATCTCTATTTCCTGAAGCCGCTGCAGAGTTATTTCTGCCATTGTCTTAAGGCTTTTCGCTTTTTGCTTGTCTGGCTGTATTTTAATAATCATTTATATCCCTCTAGGAATCCATATAAAACTATTCCGTTTATAATATTATTTTTCAATTCTTTTGGATAAGACCCAAAATTTTCCTTAAAATGCAACTGAATTTTCCTCTTGAGCTTTCTCTCAAAATTGCTCAAATTAACCTTTTCTTCTATACCTTCTATGAACAAATCTATGTCACTGCTTTCAATATCTTCCCCCTTCCTATAACTGCCAAAAACGATCACAGCATTTGGGGCAATTTTCTCCTCTAAAAAAGTAGTTACTCCTGACTCTAGCAAGGATGTTAAATTGTACACAATTTTATATTCCCTGAAACTCTTGCTAGCACTATTTGCCTTGTATATTGGAAAATTCCTCTTGCCTTTTTTCTGCAACTCCCGCCTTACTAAGCCAAGCTTAACTAGTTTCGATAGATTTTGTTTAGTAGAAGTGTGGGCAATTCCTATTTTCCTGCTTATATCAATAAGATAATGCTCTTTAGATGGTTCAATGAAAAATACCTCCAAAACTTTCCATATACTACTTTTTTGTAACATATATTACAATAATGTAATAGGTATTATATAAATGTTTCTATTATTAATTTAGGAAGAATAACTTACATTGCTATTACTTTAAATTCTCTGCAATCGCAAGTGCAGGTCAAATTTGAAGGTGCATTGCCCTGGCTGACTGCAAAAATTGCTTCGCATTCATTACATTGTATTTCCATTTTAGTACAAAACTCCTATTAATTTTCCTTTGATCTGAGAAGGACGAACTTTCAATGCATCTAAATTTTTTGCATTGTCGCCTTTTGTAAGATAATAAACTCCTTGTTCATCATTTTCTATTGAAATAATTCTGTGAATCCTGATAAAGTTGTCATATTCAAAAGAAATTATGTCCCCTACATTCAACTTCATATCTTTAGTGTAAGGAACTTCTATTCCATTTGAATTTTCATCCAAAACAGGATCCATGGAATTTGTATCTGCAAATTTAGTCAAAAAAGCGTCTTTTACATTCAAGACAACGTTTGAATCTAAGACAATAATATCATTTTCATTCAAAAAATCTGAAGGAGAATCTACTTCTCTTGATTTAGTCAAAGATGACTGCAAAGATAATACTGGATAAAGCAAAACTAAGAAAAATACCAAGGTTAGCATAGCAGTTGCAAATTTCATTTAATAGAACTATATTCTACACTATATAAATATTACGAATCTGTTAACACTTAAAAGTAGTTATTTTAATCTAATGCTTTCCAAGTTCTTTGGAGCTGCAGTTTCTATTCTATTCTGTCTATGAACAGAAGAAGCTAAATCCAAGCATCTTGAAGATTCTCCATGATTCACTATAACTTTCTTAGGTCTTGGAGAAACTACAGAAACATATCTCATTAATTCGTTTCTTCCAGCATGTCCCGACATTGAATCTGCAATTTTAACTTTCATATTTACATTTAAAGTTTCTGGCTTTCCGCCATCCTGCAAAACAATTGTTTTTTCTCCATTCTGGATTCTTCTTCCTAAAGTTCCTTCACCTACATAGCTTACAAACAGCAAGCCATTCTTTGGATTGTCGCATAACTGCTTGAAGTATTCTACTGAAGGACCACCAGTCAACATACCTGATGTTGCTATTATAATGCAAGGGACTCCATCATTTATTACATCATTCTGCTCTGTCCTGCTTCCAACTCTTTTTATTAAATCTGACAAGAATGGATTTTCTTCTTTATGGAAGATTGCTTTTTTAATATCTTTATTCAAAAAATCTGGATATGCAGTATGAATTGCTGTAACGTCCCATACCATTCCCTGGACAAAAATTGGAACTTTCTTGATTTTACCAAGTCTCATTGCTTCTTCAAATATAAGAATCATTTCCTGAGCCCTTCCTACACCTAAAACTGGAATTAATACTTTTCCGTTATCTTTCAAGACTTCATTTGCAAAGTCTAGGCATTCTTGCTCTGCTTCCTTCCTTGGTTTAAAAACATTGTCCTTACCACCATAAGTAGATTCTATCATCAAAGTTTCTAGCCTTGGGAATTGAGTGTCGGCACCTTCCAATAATTTTGTTCTGATGCACTTAATGTCGCCTGTGTTATGTAAAAATAAGAATCCTTCACCTCCTAAAAAATTCTCATATCCATCAACTTTAAAATCATAAACAAATTTAGATGTTGGCTTTACTTTTTTAATAGACGCTATCTGATCAAACATGAAGTCTGAGTTCATTATCTTTTCATTTACATTGAATTTATTTCTTAAAATATCTATACCACAGCTTTTTGCTTCTTTATACGAAGATTTTGTCAGCATCAACTGAGCTTTCTTTGATAAAGCTGTTAAAGGAATTCTAAGATCAAAACTTGCTTTTCTTTTAATCTTGCTTACAGCCAATTGAAGCTTGCTAAATGCAGCATTTTGAATCCCAATATCTTCCAAAAAATGACTTATTTTTTCTGCATTATATATGGTAGCTATATGCATGCCAGTATAGTTGTTGTATTGAATCGTTGGCACAATATCAAACTGCAACAACATGAATACCAAGTCTTGTATTAATAGCTTGCTCTTGCTTCCAGCTGTTATCTCCCTGCTCTCTAATCTTGTCCTAATGCCTCCATCTCCTGAGAAATAGCCATAAAGGAAGTTTTTCATTATTTCCTTATCTGCAAATAAAAGCTCTTTAGGAACCCTTTTTAGATAAGCATTATTACCGCACTTTAGAACTTTTGAAATTAAGTATTTAATCTGTTTTGAGTTAATTAAAATTGCTCCGTCGTTATATCTAACATCGCTTCCAATATTGAATGTATTTCTTATTATTTTCTCGCAGTCTTCAAGTATTGCATTAGAATAGTTAGCAATGTCTATTGTCTGGCTGTTTTTTCTTGGACATCCTTCAGAAACATAATATCCTAAAAATCTGGCAAAGTCTTTAGTAATGGCAAACTTATGAGGCAATGAATGCTTAACTCTTGGATGGTCTTTTATGCCCAAAATTTTGAAAGCTCTTCTTACTCTTCTTGGATGCACTTTATACTTTTTCGCAATTTCTTCTTTATACATTGCATACTTATAATGGTCGATTAGCCAACTTACAATGCAATTTCTATCATTTTCTACTAGCCTTGAGAATGATTTAGAGTGCTCTTTAATTAATTTGTTTAACAACTCATCATCTTCAACTCTAATTCTTAAGTTATCCTTGTGCTCAAATAAGTCTATTACTGGCAACTTGCTAGAAGAAGGAATAGATTTTGGACCAACTATAAAATCACCTTCTTTTAATTCCGAAACCTTTACTGATTTTACTTCTCCATCTAAAACGCTAAATAAGCTATGGGATTTTGTAACAGTTGCGCTTCTGCCTGTTGCAGTTTTAACCTCATATAAATCTTCATTAATTGGATGTCTTATAAAACCAGTTACTCTTTTAATTTCTGTTTTATAAGTTTTAGGATTAAATACAAGAGTTTTTATTCCTTCTAAATTATCTAATTCTTCATAGCCATTCTTATTTTTTATTAAATCTTGATATTCTTCAAATTGCTTGTCAATTAATTCCCCTATTGGCTTAAATTCAGTATTATCTTTTGAATCTAAAACAGTTACTGGAGTTTTCCAGTCTAAGGAATATACAAGATTATGCAAACCGTTTCCAATATGCAAGTGAGATAAAGCTGAGCCTAAAATATGGCCTGCGTTGTAAAAAGTCAATCTAATATCAGGGGTTATGTCAGAAACTTCGCCATACTCTAGGCAAATCATGTGCTTCACCATTTCTTTTACGTCTGTAGCGTCAAACAAAGATTTTCTGGCCTGCTTGAAAGCTACCCCTATGAAATCCAGACCTAGCAAAGCTGTTACGTCCCTTGTTGGCGAAGTACAATAAGTTGGGCCTTTGAATCCCATCTTGTATAACAAAGGCAACAATCCAGAATGATCCAAGTGAGCATGGCTTAAAACAACTGCATCTAGATCTTCAATCTTGAATTCTGGCGCGCTGAAAATAGGATACATGTCATCGCCTGAAGCAGCTACATTGATGCCACAATCTAATAAAATTCTAGATTCTGGAGTCTGAAGCAAAATGCAGCTTCTTCCTACCTGTCTTGCTCCACCTAGATAAGTAATTCTAACCCATTCGTGTTTTTTGTCGCGTTTCCAGCCATCATATATTCTATGTCCTACGCTGTCCAAAAACTTTCTTCTGAAATCTGAATTTTGATACAAAACTGCACGAATATTTTCTATGATTTTAGACTTTAAGGCAGGAGTTCTTCTTATGATTGGAACCCACAAGCATTTTTTCCTTATTTCTTTAAGAATTTCTCCCATCTTGCCTATTGCAACGCCTGGCTTTTCAGCACCAATAATAACTCTTGATCTTTGAGCATCAAAAATAATTTCATCGACCTTTGCATCTTCTGGAATCAGTTCTTTTATAATTTTTTCAGCCTTTTCCTGATCCATAGTTATTGAAGGGTCTGGTCTTAGCTCTACTCTTTTCTTGATGTTGTCTACTATATTCTTAATAACACCATTATTGTCTAGAAAAAACTTAGAGTCCTTTGTATATAAAATTATATTTGCTCCTTCAAAACATGAATCACTGATTTTTTTAGGATCAGGTATCAGCTTCATAATTTCTTCTATAATATCTGGCATTTAGTTAAAACTCCTAATTCATTTAAGAAAATTAAACTGTGATTGTAGTTTCCAACTTCTTTGTCAAGACTTTCTTGACGCCTTCTTTTGTTATTGTAAAAACATCTACTCCTTCGCCTGAAGCTGCATCTCTCTGCATTGCTGCACTTATTGCCTTGACTGCTAACTTGACTCCATCCTGCACTGTTATGTCTTTTTTGTACAAGGTGTCTAAGACTCCCCAAGCCATCATCATTCCAGAACCGTCAACTGCAAAATCTGTTGCTTCTATGACGCATCCATCTGGGCTTAATTCATATAAGTGGAAACCTGATTTGTCTCTTCCGCCTAATAGGAAAGCTACAATTCCTGGTATGGTTGAAAATTGCCTTATATTTTGATACATTATTGAACCTAACAAATTAGCAGCTTCCTTTACTGTTGTTTCTCTGTTGTTTCTTATTCTTTTTAATGTCAATTCTGCCTTGATTAACTTGGTTATTAGTTGAATGTCAGAGACTAAGCCTGCTGTTGTGAAGGCCATGTTATCTGTGATTTTTAAAACCTTATCCATATTCTTGTTAGAAATTATATGACCGCCTAATGTTGCCCTCTTGTCTGCAGCTAAGATAATTCCATCCTTACAAACAAGACCAACTGTTGTTGTTCCTTTTTTAGTGTGTTCTTTTATACTCATCTAATTTCACCAGAATTATACAATTTACTATTATTAGCCTATTTATAAAGATTTCGGATTTAAAGATTGTCTAGTTCTTCTTGCGTATAAAGTTTATCATTAAGCCTTTGTCCTTTAACATAGTCCATATCATTAAAAACGTATTCATATTCTTGTTTAGATGGTATATAATAAACTTGAATTTGCCGATAAGAAAAAGTAGAGCCTGATTTCTTTGCCAATTTTATAGTCTTTTCAACCTCAAGACTCATCAGTTTTTTAATATTGCGCACGATCTTATCAAGATCCTCTCCAGAAATTTCTGTTGGTAGAAAAATTTGTGTTTCAATAGTATCTTTTCTTGCTTGAGTCTTCGTTGGCATAAGATTGATTAATATTCTATATTTATAAGCTTTTCACTACTATTACTATCTTAAAATAGATTTGGCTAAAGATAAAGCAGAGGGATATTTCCTTGATATTTTAGTGCATAATTTCCCAGATTTAACATAGCATTTTTTATGGACTTTCTTGAAGTTTTCAACTCCTGGTTTAATAGTCAAAGGAGGACCAATAACTTCTTTTTCCTTGGGCAAAGTTAAAGATGCTAATTTAAAGTAGAAATAAGCTTTATTTTCCCAGTGCCAGCCTTTATTCAGGATTTTAAAGTCGTTTTTCTCCAAAGTGTAAGCTAAAAAATCAAACCTCTTTTTTAAAGCAGCTCCAACAACGTCTAATTTTCCTTTTTCTGGAGTAATTTCCAAAACCAAATTGTATTTTTTCTTTATTTCTGACAAATTAAAAACCTTAGGAACAAAAAACGAATTTGAAGGCTTTTTCAAGTAAGACTTGCAAGTCTGTATAAACTTATTATATTTCTCTTCTGAAATTGCAGCTGCAGCATTCCTTGATTTCTGGACTGGATCTATTAATATCAAAGGAGAAATAGTCTTAGAATAGTTTAGATTATCTGCATCTTTACTACTTCCTATAATAGTTTTAGCTTTCCATTTTACTACGTTTTTAATTAAATTCTTAAAAGAACCATAATGAATAACTAATAATTCAATAACATAGCCTGAAAAGCCTTGAATGAAAGATTCTGCCCCATAAACTTCACAAACTTTGCAGAATAATTTAGCCAATCTTATCTCATTTGATAGTTTTTTATATTTTCTTACATAATCAACATGCAACTGCGATATATCTGTGATGTTTTTTGCTTCATCTGCTTTTTTAATGTCTAGAATAGGAACTATTTCAACAGTAAACTTACCAGCTTTAGTCTGGAAGTAATCTCTAGAGCCATGCAATCTTGTTAATTTAAACTTTGACTTGATAGCTTTGTATAAAAACTCTGATATTAATTCAGATTTGTCCTTAAATTTTTTATAATTGAACTTTACATAAATATCAATGTCGTGAGTTCCTGGAAGCCAGGTATTTTTAGCTCCAGAACCGCCTAAAATTGGCATGGCATCTTTAACTTTTATTCTTGACAATACTGACTTAACTGCAGAACTAATTTCACCTTCCTCTTCTTTTGTCGGGATATGATTCACTATTGTAAAAATAAGTATATAGAAGATTAAAAGCTTTGTGCTTATCTAAATAATCGTTGATATTCAAGTATTGAAACTCCTACTCCAGCTGCTGCAATCATGCTGACCCTTCTTAAGAGATTCTTATATAAAGGGCTTTTTTTGTGGCTAAGTTCCCAGGTTAAGTTTCCAGTGCCTCCGCAAGGAACATATTCTTCCCCTAAAGAACATTCATTTACGCAGCTTAATCCGCAAGAATATTTTACAAGAACACTTTTTTTATCAAGTGTTGATGATTTAATTTGCAGACTTATCCTAAGAGGAGCTGTTTTTTTATGGTAAGGGTTAAATTGCTCAACTTCATCATCAATGACTCTTTCTGCTTTAATATTTTTAAAAGAAATAGGGGTGTTCATCTCAATTTCTTCTTGCTTATTAAATTCTTTTGCTCTTTTTATAATATTTTCTAGATGAAACTCATCCTTAACAAGAACCAAAGAAGTACATTCTATTTTTTCTTGTTGTTTCTGCAATCCACCTTTCACTAACCTTAGTGGCATTTAAAAATCTACAAGAAATCCTTTTAAAAAGCTTATGGTTTTGATGGCTTTGTGTAATAAGTAAGGGTTGTGTAAAAAATCATTTATATTAGACTTTATGAAAATTACACTCTTCAAAGTAAAGTCTGAAGGCAAAAGTAAATAAAAACACTTCAAGAATAATCAACGCAATTCCATCTAATTGACCCTGAATTATCAAACTTATCTCAAATAATGATAGTCCCATTGTTAATAAAGCTCCCCATTCATTATGTCCTATGATAAATAATACAGAGGCAAAGTAGCCTGCTATAACTAAAGCATTGACTATCCATATTTTAAATCCAGCAAATAAACCAATATTTAACATCAAACTAGTAATCCTAAGCGATACCAAAAAAATTATTAGGATTTTTAATAAATAACCCTCTTTCATAGACTAATAACTAAATTACTCTATTTAATACTTTATGGTCAAATTGGGTTTTGATAAGTCTTAGAATAATCTGTGTAAAAAGTAACTCATTTATCTGACTTTATACACAAAGCCGGTTTTGATATTTTAGCTACAAAGAATCCTTCTGTCTGGTAATATTGCGGCCAAATCTTCAAGTAATCTTTATGGGAAGACTTAATATCTAATTTTATCTTCTCTAATCTAGCGTCTGTCTTTGATAATAGAAATTCAACTACATTTTCATCTTCTTCTGGTTCTAAAGAGCAGGTTGAATACACTAAAGTGCCTCCTTCATTCAATAAAGAATATGCTTTTACAATTAATTTTTTCTGCAATTTGGCTAATCTTAATATTGTATCTGGATTCCATTCCAATAAAGTCCTTTCTGTATTTTCTTTTTCTCCTATAATTAAGCCAGAGCCTGAGCATGGAGCATCAAGAAGTATTTTGTCAAATTTTTGGTTGATTTTTTCAATGTCCATTGAAGTTACAACAGTGTTTGAAACTCCGCATCTCTGCAAATTAGAAATCAAAGTATGAAAACGCTGCTTGTCAATCTCGTTTGCCAAAATTAATCCTTTGTTCATCATCATTGAAGCCAGCTGAGTTGTTTTTGCACCTGGTGCTGCGCATAAATCTGCAACTAAATCTGATTCTTTTGGATTTAAAACTAAAGGGGGTATCATTGAAACTGAAGACTGGATGAAAAACTTGCCTTGCCAGTGCGAATTTAAATTTCCTAGGCCAATAACTTTCTTGTTTACATAGAAAGCTTCATCACACCAAGAAACTTTTTCTGGATTGAAGGGTTCAATAATTTTTTTTACTTCGTTTACAGTAGATTTTAGTGTATTTGCTCTTACAGATTTTCTAGGAAAGTTTAAAACTGCTTTTTTGTATTCTTCAAAGTCTGTCAGCTTAGAATACTTTTCTATAAACTTTGGCTTGAATTGCATAAAGAAAATAAAAAAAGAAAGAGTTTAACTAAATTGCGTTTTTTCTCCTTCTGTAGATTCTAAAACCTACAACTCCTAAAGCAACTAAAACCAATGCAACTGCTAATTTGCTTCCTTTTGTGCCCATGCCCAATACTGAAAATCCTGTTATTGGTGGCGCTACTGCCTCTCCAGTTATTGCTGGTGCTTCTGCTGGTGCAGCTTCAACTGGAGCTTCTACTGGTGCAGCTTCAGGTGCTGATTCTATTGCTGCTGGTGCACTTTGCGGGAACTGCTCTGCTATTGTTTGCCTTGGTAGTCCTGAAGAACCGCCACCTCCACCGCCTCCACCACTGCTTCCACCGCCTCCACCTCCAGATATTGATGGAACTGGACCAAATAGCCCAAAGGTAGTGAAGTGATCTACTATAGCCGTTATGGTATTCGCACCTGTGTTTCTAATTACATCAGGTATTATTACCCAAGACGTTGAAGCAATGTCATAATAATAGATGTTCAAGTTAGTTTCATCTATGGTTGTTCCGTCAACAATGCCATCTTGATCCACATCTGCGTATGTAAAGACCAAATTTACTTCAAACTCTCCATTTGTCAAGTCGGAAGTTATGTCAAAGAAACTTTCTACCGAATCCATGCTGCCAAAGTCTATACTCGTTGAATCTGATTCTTCAGCTGCCAACGTGAAAGTTCCAGGCGGCAAGTCAGTAAATGACAATTCTACGTTTGGTGCATCTGATGGTGTATAGGATGATGCACCAACTACAATTGATGCTGTCTCTGAAACTGTGTCTGTTCCATCTGTTACTGAAGCTGTTACAGTATAAACTCCATCTGCTGCAAATGAATGAGAGACTTCAGTCCCTTCATCTCCAGATTCGTCTCCAAAGTCCCATGTTATATCGTAACCTAATAATTGAGGCATTAAAGTTCCTATAAAATCAATTGACTCGTCAGGAGAAGTTACTATTTCTGTTGGGCTTATTGTTAAAACTGGAGTTAATGCATCAATATGGTAAGTTGATGATTGTGTATATTCTTGATTTCCAGCTACATCTTCAGAGTAAAATTCTAAAGTATGTTCTCCTTCGCCAGTTATTGTAATTGTATCAACAACTTCAGCAAATTCAGAACCGTCTAAAGAGTAAAATACTGTCTCTGGCTCTCCATCTAATAAACAACCAGAAGTTTCATCGTTGCATGTCAAGTCAACTAAAACATCTGATCTGTAAACATTTGCCAATGCTTTTTCTCCTGAAACTTCAAATGTAGTAAATGGAACGTCATCATCATATTTTATATCTTCTATTGTCTGTTCATCTTCTGTGTTTTCTAGATTGTCAACACAGTAAAAGGATAATGAATGAGTGCCTGGCAAGTCAATTTCTAAATCAACTGAGTCTGATTCAGCATCTGTGAAATCTTCATCTACATCCCACTGATAAAACAATGTTGAGACTCCTGAACCTTCATCTGAACATGTCAAATGGATTTCTGGCTCTTCTACAATACCGACATACCAACCATTTAAACCATTTGTTTCGTCTAAAGTTGCTATTGTTGATGGAGGCGTGTTATCTAAGATAAAAGAGGCTGAATCTTCAAAGAAGTTGCCTGCAACGTCAGATGATGCAAAGTTTATGGTATACATTCCATCATCACCAACCAAATTGAAAGGTTCTTCATAATCGAAGGTTTCCTCTTCATCTATATCATAAGTCAAAGTTTCTAAACCAGAAATTAAGTCTTCCGCAGTTAATTCAAACAATGTTGAAGAAGTTACAAATAAATCACCGTCTTCATAAGATGGGCCTTCAACTATGTCTATTGAAGTTAAAGGGGCTGCTTTGTCTATGTTGATATCTGAAACTGTAAAGTCTTCCGAGTTTCCTGCATTGTCAACCGCAGTTCCTGTTACTTCCTGACCAGCTCCATCATCTTCAAGTAGAACATTAGGACCGCATGAGTCTATATCTGATAAAGCATCTATGCATTCAAATTCAACAGAAACTGGGGATATAAACCAGCCATTGTTTCCTTCATCACCAATTGCTTCACCATCTATTGCTGGTTTTGTTTTGTCAATTAAAACTTGAACATTTGAAACTGTTTCTTGATTGCCAGCTATATCTTGTGAAGCGTATCTTAAGTAAGAAGTTCCTTCAGTTGAAATTGGAATTACAGTAGTATAAGTTGTGTCTGCAAAAGGATCACATGTATTGTCTGTATCAACACAATAATAAGTTGTACCTATTCCAGATGTTGAATCCAGAGCATTTAGTTCAATTGAAGCATCTTGGTTGTTCCATATTCCGTCAAAACCATAATCATCGGTTGTAACTGGATCTGTCTTGTCTACTTTTGCTTGAAAACCTGCTGGCTGTACAGTTTCTTCGTTTCCAGCATTGTCAGCTGAAAAATATTTTATTGTATAAGTCCCATCTGTTGAAACTATAATTGAAGTTCCTTGTGAAGATGAAGTTGTTGGATCATTTCCATCTGTTGTGTAATAGGTTGTTGCAATACCTGATGTTGTATCTGAAGGTGTTAAAGTAATTGTTTGGTCTGAAGTGTGCCAATTGCCATCTACATCGTCTGTTGTTGAAGGATCTGTGTTATCTACTGTGAAAGCTGAAGCAGAAACATCATTCTCAGCACCTTTTTTAACTTTTATTTTATAATTGTTACTATCAATGTTTGGGTTAATGTTAGTTATCCAAGAGTAAGTTCCTGTACCATCGTCATCTGCTGAGCCTGCAATATTCGTTGTTAATGCGTTAAAATTAGTACCCCCATTAGAACTATAATCAATATTAAATTCTGGGTTATTCCCACAGCCAGTGTAGCTCCAATCAATACTATGAGTTCCTGACCAGACTACTGCAGTATCAGGACTTGAAAGAGTGATAACACAAGCAGCAGAAACTGCCAAAGAACCTAAAGAAAAACTCAACAAAGATAAAACTAATACGATTAATAGTCTCTTATTCATAAAAATAACCCCCTTTGTTGAACATTTTATACTAAAACTGAATAACTTCCGTATTTATATACTTTTACCTAAATTTTGTTACCGTTTAGTTGTTTAATCAAATTTACGTGCTGAATTCCTATCTTGCCTATATATAAATCCTTTAAATTTCCCCTTCTTTTTATAAAATTCTTAACATCATAATATCCTTTAAGGTAAACATAGTCTTTAGAATAATCTATTAATAGAAAATACAGTGATTTTAGATTTGATTTTGAAGGCGTAAGATTTAAATAGTAGTTGTATTATTAATAATACATATGTATAAAAAAATAAGTATAACAGAAAATACCCTACAAGTTCTATCATTGTTTACTAATGATTTTACTAGAGAGTATTATATACGAGAAGTTGAAAAATTGCTAAAAATAAGCCCAAGAACAGCTCAGCTTATTCTTGAAGATTTAGAAAACAAAGGTATTATTGAGTCAAAAATAAAAGGTAAGATAAAAAATTATAAAATAAAGCATAGCGAATTTACTAATAGATATCTTGTTTTTGTAGAACAATACAAGGCGATTGCATTTCTTGAAAAAAATCTTTTAGTAAAAGAAATTATAGAAAAAATAACCAAAAATATTAAGGGCATAGGGCTCATTTTTGGGAGTCATGTTAAAGGAATAGAAAGTAAGGAATCTGATTTAGATATTTTCATAGCAGGAAATTATGATAAAGAAGCAATAAAAAGAGTTTCAAAAAATCTAGGAATTGAGATAAGCGTAAAATGTTATCCTATAAAAACTTTTGAAAAGAACATAAGTAAAGATATTCTACTAAAAGAAATATTAAAAAATCATATAGTTTTTATTAACACAGAACAATTTATACAAAAGGTACTAAAAAATGGATAAAATAAAGTGGTGTGCTGGAAAGAAAGGAGGACTGAGTTTAATTGAACCAAATTCGAACCTTGCAGAAGCTTATATTAAAAAAGCTGAAGAAGCCCTTGAATCAATGAGGGTAAACATCATAAAAGATTGGAAAATTTCAACCGCATATTACACCCTCTATTTTTCGCTTTATTCTCTCTTAACAAAAATAGGAATAAAATGTGAAATCCATTCATGTACAATAGAATTTACAAAAAGATTTCTCAAAGATTTTTTTAATGAAGAGGAATTAGACTTTGCTGAAGATTCATTAAAAGCAAGAATAGACTCTCAATATTATATTGATAGGACTGTTCCTGATAAGCAATATAACAAAATGATAGTAAAAGCTCCTGAATTTTTAGTTAAATGTAAGTCAGTTCTTATCAAATTAAATGAAAAGAAAATTAATGAAGTAAGAAATAAATTTCAAGCTGATACGATTAGGAAGAGATAAGTTAAAGGAAATTAAGAAAATCAAAATAGGAAAAACATTTTTTACTTATTTGTTACCGTTTAGTTGTTTAATCAAATTTACGTGCTGAATTCCTATCTTGCCTATATATAAATCCTTTAAATTTCCCCTTCTTTTTACAAAATTCTTGACATCATAATATCCTTTAAGATAAACATAGTCTTTTGAATAAGCACCAGGCAAAGAAGTGTTTGAGATGCCTCTTTTAGCTCTTAAAGTTAAGTTCCATGCTATTTCTTTAGGGAAAAATTCCAAAAGAGAATTGTAAACTGTAGAAAAAGAATTTTTCAAAGCAATATCAACGGCAGCTACACGGCCAGCATAATGCTTCACAATATTATTAGTTAATAATCCTGCTTTTTCTTCGTTGTAAACTGCCAATCCTTCTTCTGTAGACAAATAATCTGGGAATCCTATCAAGAATAATTTATACTTTTGTTTTTTAGCGTTTTCTGCCCTCGTAATGTGAGTTCCAATTTCATGGACAACTAATCTTTTCAATTCATGGTCTGTAAATTTTCTATTTTTATTTATGTAAAGAATGTTTTTAGAGACATTAAAAGAAGCTCCAACAATCATCTCTTTGTGCTTCACTTGCCATCTCATGCCGTACATCAAAAAAGAATCAAGAAATTTTTTAATTGCAGATATTCCATTATAACCTTCTGGCATGAACTCATTCTCCAAGTCCAGAAACTTGTTTGCATGCTTCACCAAGTCTGGAGAAGGCTTGCCGTAAAGCTTGACTGCATTTGAAGAAAATGAACTTGAGCCAACAGACTTAATCAAATCAATCTTTTTTGCAAGCTCGTCTGCCTTGGCCTTCAATAATTTCCCAAAAACTGAACTATCTGATTTGATTTTATTTAATTCATTCTTGAAAGTGTCATAATTTAGGATATTTTTTTCATAATAGAAAACAGGGTTGTAAGTCTTGTCTTTCAAAACTTTCTTTTTTTCAATTTCCAAGTTCAAAGGATTGTTGTGAGAAGAAGATATTTTTTTATGAATGAAAGCCAACTGCCTGTCGATTGCTAAGTAGTCCATTTTAGTTACTTTTTTTGAACTTTCCTTCAAAAGTAATTTCTGATAGTTTTTTTCTTTGACTTGGAAACTCTCTTTCCTGCATTTCTTTTGGCAAATCTTCTTTTTTTCCAGGTTTACCAACTGCAAACATCATTTCGACATTATAATCATCAGGAACTTCAGCAATTTTTTTTGCTTTTTCATAATCAAAACCAGCCATTCCATGCACCGCTAATCCTTCCATAGAACCTTGCAATGCAATATTTTCCCAAGAAGCTCCAGCATCAAATGAATGCGTTGCGGATAGATTACCATTATGATCAAAAGTCTTTTTAGAGATAACTAATACTAAAGCCCCTGCATTTTTAGTCCATTGTTGGTTAAATTCGCCCATAAGACTAAACAAAGAATCCCAAGCAACCGTGTCTTTAATCCCATAAATAAATCTCCAAGGTTGATTATTAAAGCAAGATGGAGCCCATTTTCCAGCTTCGAACAAAGAAAATAATTCTTTTTGAGTAATAGAACCGGACATTGCTCTGGGAGACCATCTATTTAAAAAAATTTTGTCAACAGGATATTCTGGAATTCTTTCTGACATAAAATTAATGTTGTATCATTGTTTAAATAAGTTGTGATTAATAAGTGCGCTGGGCGAGATTTGAACTCGCGTCCTAGAATTGGCAATCCCAGATTCTAACCAAGCTGAACTACCAGCGCTTGAAAATTAAACTAAAACAATCATATTTAAAGCTTACTTATCCTTTCTATTGGCCAAAGGCAAGTCAGCAAGCTGCTCTTTAAGGCTGTCAAAATCAGGATAAGGATAATCAACTTCATTCACAATAAAGCAGTCTTGATTTAAAGACAAGAGTTTTTCAAGATTTTTTAAGTCAGATTCTGGCAGATAATGCCTAAACTTGAAGGATTCAAAAATAACTTTTTTTGACCTTACAACTTCCCCCCTTACATTGATTCTTGGGTTTTTTATTCCATTTAAATAAAGCATATCGTTAATCATACAAATATCAGCAGGATGGAAAACAGCAGCATAACTCCCTATGAAAGGGGGGACCTTTACTTCAATAGCGAGACCATTATGATATTCTAAAGGTATAAGAATAGGAGCACTCTTGAAAACAAGCTGCAAATCAACGTCTTCTATTTCCTCTTCTTTTTTTCTCATTATATATTTATCAGCAAGATAGTCAAGAAGAAGATATTTGCCTTTTAATGGGTTCACTATATGTTCTTTAAACCATTTCATAGATTTTTATTGAATAATACAATATAAAAGCTTTATGAAAAAGAGTGGACCGGGAAGGATTTGAACCTTCGACGTTCCCCGTGTAAGGGGGATATCATTTACGGGTTGTTAGAAAACTAAACAACTAACCGCTAGATCACCGGTCCTTGGAATTAGAAGCTAGAATTATAACTTAAAAAGGTTTCCATTTAAAAAAAGAAAAAAGAACTATAGGTTCTTTCTTGGCGCCCTATAATTCCTATAAACCCCTTCAACTTTGCGGATTCCATCGTTGACTCCCCTATAAACACTTTCAACGCTTTCATTTAAGTCCTGAAGTATTCTTTTCAGCTCCATACTTAGCTCACCTGCATTCATCAATGCAATAAGAGAACTTTTAGTGCCAATTATCTCTTCTCTTTGGTTTTGCAATATTTCGTTTGTCCTTGCAAAGGTAGATGAAGTTGAATTAAACACTGTCTTAAGCTTTTCAACCTGTGGCAGCAACTTAATGAAATAATTATATCTTTCAGTGTTCATTGCCAATTTAGAATCAATACTCACTATTTTATCCTTGATTCTTTCTCTTGCAGCAAGAACGATAAATCTGCCTTCGGTTTCATTTGCCTTTTCAGAGATTTTATTGGCGCTAACATAGTGCTCATTTTTTTCTGTTGACAAAGAGGTGTTCTTTTTCTCACAATTGTCCAAGGTAAAGCACGACTGTGTGTAAAAATCATTAAGACCTTTTCTTATTGCCTCATGACCTGCCACAACACCATTAAATTTCTCAGATATGTCCTTGACAACTTCAACCTCATTATCAACAAGAGAAGACAGATCCTCAAAGTCCTTTCTTGTAATCTTACAGAAAAAGTTGTATAATGGAGAAATCTTTCTCTTGACGTCATTTTTTATCTGTTTTGTCAATACATCAAGCTCTTCCCTTTTTTCTGTGACATACCTTAGGGTTCCTTCATAATCTACATGATATTTTTCAACTTCGGCAAACATAATCCCAGCCATCTCCTTACCCTTGTCAGAATCAAGCTCAACTTCCAAATTTGACGCTATAATACCATTTCTACTCAATCTATCATACAATCCATTTCCATTAAAGACTTCTTTCTGCCTTTTTTCATAATCTCCTACTAATGACGATCTCATTTTATTCATCCTCCTTTTTTGCTAATTGATTTTCCAAGCTCTTGTATAAGGTACTAGTTGGTTTTAGTTTTTTCTTCAATTCTTTTTCAAACAGCTTCCTTGTCAAATCTAATTTTTTATTATCTGGAATCCTGTCCAAAAATTCAGAAACAACGTCTTCGTCAACAGCCTTTTCAGCAGCTTCCTGCAAGAACAAGTCAAGCTTGCTGACTTTGTTTCCTGTTGCATACTCTATTTTAGTAATCCTTTTCTCTAGTTCCTTAACCTGAAAAGAAGTGTCATAGCTCTTCATGACTGCGCAACCTGCAGTTATCAAAGTAGTTCCAATCAAACTGTATTTTATAAAATTACTCAACTCAATCACCTCGCTAAACAATAAGATGATGTATTTAAAGAAAGTTTTGCAAAAAAACCTGAAAATCCTGCTTAGAAAATAAAAAAATTTCTTAAATTCTGAAATATTTTCGGTTAAAACATGTAAAAGCGTATAATTTTCAAGTTCCGCGTATGTCAACGTTGCAGAAAAGCTTGACAGAATCCTTATTTCTCCTTACTTCCCTTACCAAATAGCCCAATGGAGAAGCATAGAATGCTGCTTTTTTATTGTCTATGCCGACTAAAGGCCTGTACTGAGGATATTTAATCAGCAAATCGTCCAAAGTTGAGGTTGCATTCAAGCCATAATGGAATGATTTGTTCCAATAGATTGTTGTTTCTTCTATCTGAGATATTTCATTGCATGTGAAAGTATCAACTACGAACCCTGCAGAGCCTATAGATCTTCCAAGCTGAAAATATCTTTGAGATTCGAGCATTGAAATCCTTGCGTTTACAAAAGTTATCAAAGCGTCTGTATCGTTTGTCTGCTTTGCCTCTTTCAAATCTTTCTTGTAATCCTCTAAATATTCTATGTAGTCGTTTATCTTGTAGAAATCTGCCAGAGTGCCATTAATCTGCTCTGCCTTGTAGCTTGCTCCATATTTTTCATCAGCTTTCTCCAAGAGCTTAAAGCCTCCTTCAAATGAATACTTTGAGGCGCAGGCTGTCAAAAATATTATTAGAAGCAAAAAATAAATTTTTTTCATGATACAAAAGCTTATATTATTGGCTTTTTATTAGTTTCGGTATGAACCATAACAAAAAAATAGCTGTCGAAAGAATAAAAATTCTATTTGAACAGGCTGAGAAGAATAGAGAGAAATCTAAAAGATATGTTACTTTAGCAAGGAAAATATCGACTAAAAACAAAGTAAAAATACCTGCCAATTTAAAAAAAAGATTCTGCAAGAACTGCAACGCTTATCTAATACCTGGGAAAAACTGCAGAGTAAGAAACCACAAAGGAAGAATGATTTACCAATGTCAGGAATGTAAAACTTACAAAAGATTTGTAATAAAGAAAAACTAGATTTGTTTTAATATTTCATCCCAATTTTTGACTCTAATAATTCTAGCATCTCTTGAATTTTGATTCCATGGATAATCTAACAACAATGTTTTCATACCTTTTGAAGAACAATCTTCTGCAGTTTCTAGAGAATCTTCAATAATAGTATCTGCGCCATAAATTCTACAGATGTCAAACTTGCTAGTATGGTTGCTATGGTGCTTAGAGTAATTGTCAAGCAAAATAACATCTGAAAATATCCCGTAAAAATGCCTGTCTATCCATTGTTCAGTATATCCCTTTTGCATTCTTTCTGCCTTGATGTAACAACAATTAATTTCCTGCCAATTTCACTTAATCTTTTAGTCCCAGAAATTGAGCCTTCTACAGGAGATAGCTTCTGATATCCGCCTTTTTCAATAAAATCATAGACCTCATGAATTGCTTGCTCTTTAGTAGTACTAAAAGTTTTTTCCAAGTCAAACTGTTTAAAATCTGAAATGGCAAAATTAGTTTCATGTTTATTATTATAATGATTAAGAAAGCCTATCATGAAATCTGCCAATACTTCGTCCAAATCAACTGCAATCTTCATTTTGCTAAAGGATTCTCATATTGTTTTTCGTAAAACTTTAAAGTTTCTGAAGTAATTGCTGGGATCTTAGGCTTTTTTGATCCACCAATTGTTCTTCCAGTAAAGCCTTGATAACTGCCCTGATGGACATCATAAATAAAATTTTTTATATTAACTGCAGATGTTTCAAAAATTTCAGCAATCTCGTCTATAGGAGTGCGCAAATTAGCTAACCTGACTAATACAGTTACCTGCCTGTTGCTGTGCCTTCCTGTGCGGAATTTAATGCGTTCATCTAGTTTTGCCATAAAATTAGGTCTAAAAAAGCGTTTTTAAAGCTTATGAATTATAACCACCAGAATCTTCTTTTTCTTATTATAACTCTAGGCTTTAATTTATCTGGGCATAATTCTTTGTACAAAGGCCACCACTCCTTCTTAACCCAGGACTTCTCATTTTTAACAGCATAGCCAAAACCTCTTTTAACTAATTCCTTGTCTACAACTCCATGGGCATGGGGCTTGTTAACCTGCTTAGGCAAGTGAGAATGGAAGCCGTGCATGTAATGAACTATCTCGTGCGCTATTGTAAGCTTCACTACATCTTCGGGAACTCTCAAGTCCTTGAACAACGAATTTATTGCAATCTCAGTTCTTTTGCCAGACGTTGTTTTTATATGGCCGAACTTATTTTTCCATCTGCCTTTCCACCTTATGAATACGTTCTTCTTCTCTATATCTGAAAAGAATAAACCCCAGATCTGATCAAAGCGCGTTTGCAACCATTCATTATCTCTCATATTTAGATTAAATAAGAAGCTATTTAAAAAAGTTTCTTTAGTTCATTAAGCTTAAAAACAGTTGATTTTAGAGGTTTGTTATGGATAATACAGATATCATAAATGAATGGACCCAGCTTTATTCAAGCTTGAGGAATGAAAGGATAGTTGACCTAAAGCTATCCTTAACCAGAAAAAAAGAAGAATTTAATGAAAAAAAGCTAAAAACACAAAGCAAAAAAGAAGAGTTAACTACAAATTTTGATCACAAGAAAAATGATGCTGATACATTATTAAAAGTTTTTGATGACGTAATAAAAAAGGCTAAAATTTTAAGAGAAGATATAGAAAATGGTAATATAAATAATGATAACATATATAATGCAGAAGCTGCAAGAAAAAATTTGGTTGAATATCTAAGCAAAAATAAATCCTTAGAGAATCAAATAAATAATAATTATATGATGTATAAAGAAAAATATAGGGAAAAAGAAAGTGAAATAATTATCAACAAGATTAGGAGTGGAGATTTAAATGGGGCAATTAAAACTAAAATATCTAATTTGAGTTATGGTAATATTTCTGATAAGGATTTCACTAAGGCACTTGAAGTAGTTTTAATGATTCAGAATGCTGAGTTTGATAGCATTAAATCAGACTATAAAGCTAGAGTAAAAGTTTTTGAAAAAGAAAATAAATTAAATTTAGAGAATTACTTAGAATCTATAAAATCCTTAATGGAAGATACTGCAAAACACTTAACTACTGATCTAATAAAGATAAGTGATGAAATAAAAAATGAAGATATTTCATCCCAAATAGAAAAAACAATTTACAAAGCACTTTTTCAAATAGAAACAAAAACAAAATTTGACAAGACAAAATTACTTAGCTTAAATGAAAATGAAGTTAAGAATTGCTTGGATAAATTGGTTGGAAAAAATGAGATAACTGCTGGGGATGGTTTTAATTTATTTTTAAAATTATATGATTATACATCACACACTCATCAAGAAGAAGAACTACAAGAAAATCATCAGCAAAAAGGTAATGGTGAAAAAATGAGAAAAGTGGCTCTTTATAAAATTCTAGGAGATGCAAGAGCAGCGATAACACTTGCTAAAAAGACACCAGTTTTAGGCTTTAGTAGAGAGGGGTTTGAAATTTATTCAAAAAAATTAAAGGAAATAAAAACTATTTTAGTAAATAATGGAGAATATGATTATATAAACCCAAAAACTAACCCAGCGATGTTTGGAAATCTTAAATCAATGGAAAGTCTTGAAGAAGAAATTAAAAGAGATGATATCATGCAAAATTTAAATCAGGACTTAGCAAAAGAAGGTTATGATTCAGAATTTGTTCATGCTTTTATATCAGCATTTAGACCTGGAACTTTTAATTTCATTGGAAGTCATAAAATAGGAGAAAGGTCAGTATTAAAAAATATAAGACCTTATTTATCACAAGAAAAATTAGGGCAAGCTGACAAAGAGCTAAAAATATTAGTCAAAGCAGGATTAATAGATAATAACGATGGTTACAGCCTGACTGCACATAGAGACAACATAAAAGACAGATCATTGAAAAGGACGCTAGAATATTATCTAAATATAGTTCATTAACTTTATAAATTGAATCTGGGTAGTAAATAAGATGGAATTTGTTTCAAAGATTATAGATATAAAGAGGGAAACATGGGACACTGTAACTGTAAAGATTAAGGCTGATAATTTCAGTTTCAAAGCTGGCCAGTTTGTAACGCTTACTTTGAAGATAGATGGAAATGAAGTTAAGAGAGCATATTCAATAGCAACTTCCCCAAGCGATAAAGGATATTTTGAGATTACTTCTAAGAAATACGGTGTTTTTTCAACATATTTAGATGAGAAAGCAAAAGTAGGAGAGAAAATAAAGGTAAATGGACCCCATGGATTGTTTACATACGAAGAGAGATGCAACAAAATAATAGCTATTGCAGCAGGCTCAGGGATTGCGCCAATAAGAGGTATAGTAAGGCAGGCAATTGAAGAAAAAAAAGAGATTGAGCTATTATATTCAGTAAAGACAGACAAGGACATAATATATGAGAAGGAACTTGAACTATTGAAAAATAACAAAAACTTTAAAAGTAAAGTAGTCTTAACAGGCAATGGCGGAAAAAGAATAGACTTAAATTTTTTAAAAGAGAACTTAAAATTTGACGATAAATCATTGTTTTATATCTGCGGACCGCCTGCTTTTGTAAAAGCAATGGTTGAAGCGCTTAAAGAGCTAGAAATAAAAGAGGACAAAATCAAGGCTGAAAGATTCGGTTGAGGAGGATAAAATGGAGCACAAAGTAAGAAATTTTGATCATCTGATTGGAACAATGGGATTTTCTGAGAAGCTATTGAAGGACCACTTCACGTTATATGCTGGATATGTAAAAAAACTAAACGAAATTGAAACTAAATTAAAGACAATTGACAAAAATGCAGCTAACTACTCTTTCAACGAGTTTTCTGAACTGAAAAGGAGAGAGGCAGTAGCTTTCAACGGAACTTATTTACATGAGATGTATTTTGAAAATATGACTAAAATTTCTGGACAGCCAGAAGTAGAAACCAAAAAATTAGCTGAAGCATCATTTGGAAGCTGGGAAAATTTGATTAAAGACATAAGGGCAACAGCTTCATCAACACCTGGCTGGGTTTTATTGACTTACAGCAAAGTTGACAAGCAACTGCACACTTATATAACGTTTGAACATCATATAGGATTGCCAGCACATCAGGAAATTATATTAGCACTCGACTGCTGGGAACATGCTTTCATGTTAGATTATGGAATTAATAAAGCTGGTTATTTAGATGCATTTTTTGCAGCTGTTGACTGGAAAGTTGTTGAAGATAGATTGAAAAAAGCTAATAAATAATGGAGGAATAAGAATGACGGCAATAATGGGGGAATATAAAGGACATAAGACCATAAGTTTAAAAGAAGAAGGAGAAGAAATTTCTGATAAATATCCACCATTTTCTTTTGGACTTAAAAAAGCAAAACTAATTATCAAACATCTTGAAGACATTAAAAGATTTGTAGAGGAAAATGAAAAATAGAAAAATTAAAGTTAATATAAAATGCCTAATTAACTGATTAAACAATTATCTTATTACTTTTTCATGCAGACACAAGGCTTGAAACCCTTCTTGAAGGCCTTAGCTTTTGAAGCGAATATTATTTTATTACTTCTTTTCAATTTTCTACCAAAAACACAGTCTTCGAGATGCAATTTACCAGAAGATTTTCCTGCTATGAAGTATTTTTTACTTCTTTTTATTTTAGTTTTTACAACTTCCTTTACAACAACTTCTCTTTTTTGTGGCAATGAATCTAGTTTATTGTTTAATAATTTAAAACTGTCTAATAAATGTCTTTCAAGCTCTCTTAACTTAAAAAACTCGTCTTTTAATGTAATAATTTCATGCTTCAAAATAGAAATTTCATGATGAACAGATGAAGAACCTGACTCTAGTTTAGCAAGATCCTTATTTGTAATGGTTAATTTTTGCTTTAGAACTTCTACATCTCTTCCGACAAGCTCAAATGACTTGACTACGTTGTTAACTAATGTCCTTAAGTCTTCTTCCATAATAAAAACAAAGAATATTAATTATATTAAGGTTTCTATAAACAAAATCATGACTTCTTAAACTGAGCCACGGTGTCTATCAAGTCTAGATGTCCTAAGAATAATGCTCTGCAGCAGTATCTTTCCAAACCTAGAGAATCCATTACTTTTTTTCTGTCTTCTCCTTTCTTGACGCGCTCTACATATTGCTCGTACAAATGAGAAATTGGTTTACCACATGACATACATCTTTGGGGACAAATCGTTTTAATCAACTCCATTAATCCATTTAAAACCTTTTTCAGTTATATGGTATTTAAAGCTTTCGTTTAAGGATTTTCTATTTCTTTTAACAAATTCGGCTTCTGTTAAGGCTGTCAATTTTTTATGACTTCTTTTTCTACCAATTAACTTTGAAATATCTTCATTATTTATTCCAGGATATTTATTAACTAGATTAACCAATTCTTTATAGCAATCTCTAACATAATAACCCCCCAATAGCTCTTTAGCTTCTTTTAATTTTTCTGGATGCTTTATGTAAGGCAATACTTGTTTTTTGAACAACTCTAAATCTTGTTTCCAAAATTCTTTTTTATGCCCTATAATAAAGTTAGATCCATCATATCTAAAGTGATAACATTCATTTTCTAGCAATTCTCCTATAAATTTTACTTTTTCTTTTATTTTTTGACTCCATCTAAAATTTTTATCTAGCTTATTTACGTTTCCTTCAGCATCAAAAAAGCCAGCAAGAAAAGCTCCTTTTTCTATGAAAGTTAAAACTTCAAAAAAAGATTTGAATTCCTTAATCAAATTATTATAAATTTTATTGAAAACTTCATTAATAACAAAGATACATAAAACATAATCGCAATTAATTTTATTATTCTTAGGATTATAAACCATAAAATAATCTGAAATTTTAGACATAAATTCTTTTAGATAATTTAATTGATTATCTTTTATATTTTTATAAACATTTATATTCCCCTGAACTTCAGAATTTGGAAACAAGTCTCTTAAATAATCTGAAGTATTTTTTATTAGTTCTAAATTTTTATTTACTACCCCTATTTTAGCACCATTTGTACCATCTCCATATCTTAAACCTAAGAAGTATAAAAGGGCTTCATCAACTTTAATTTTTGCAGGCATAGTATTAATGTACCTTTTAATTGATTTTGTTCTTTTGTTGTAGGCTTCATAATCTAAAGTAATTTTTCCATTTTTAATAATAGGTTTTTTTACATTTCTTAAAATTCCTTTTTGAACACTTACTTTTTCAAACCATTTTGATAAATTAAGCCATTTTTCTATATTTATATACAAAATCTCATTTTCTTTTTCTAAAAAGGATTCTAAAGGTAGCTCAAATTTAAAATGTTCTTTTAAGTAATCTCTTCTAAGATTAGTACCTATTTCAAAATTTTTCTTTCTTTGTTTCTTAGCATTAAACATGGTGATTATATTATTATGAAGCTCTTGTTTAGGGATTAAAGACAAATTCACTGCTTTAATTAAGATTTTATAAGGAATACTTTTAACCCAACAATTTTTATAATTTCTTAGTGCAGATGCAGATCTATTTAGTACTTTAGAGAGATTTATAGAACCTTTGTATTTTTTTAATAATTCGCTAAATAATCTTCTTTGAAATTCTGGTTTTAATTCAACCATTAAGCCATAATTTGGATTCATAAAATAAAAAAGTAAATTCTATTTATATACTTTCTAGGGTCGGTTGTCACATGTCTATATTCTACAGTATATAATGGAAGATTTACGGAAAAAATGAAAGATTTTTATATTGGAATATCTTTAAGAATATATGTTAAGCTACCCTAAAATTAAAACAAAAGTTCAATTCCCACTTAAAATAAAAAGCTTTCTTAGAAATCAAAAGATCAAGATCTTGCTAGTAAAAAAGAAGATCTTACAAGAATTGCCTCATGATTTACTTGATAAAAATTATAAAATTACAAAGCTAAAAGAAGTCTTAATCATTGTTAACGGAATTTTTATAACAAAAAATAAAAGAATTTTCATAAGTCCAAAAATAATAAGCAAGAAAAAACCTTTTAAGAAAGTTTCTTGGGTTGGAAATAAATACTCTATTTATTATTTAATATATAAAAGAAAATAATTCCAAGCAATAAATATCGGTTTAACGATAAGATTTTTGTCTGCTTGCACGTGGCTTAGAATCGTTCGGTTTTGAGGCTTCATTGACACGTGAATCTTGAACCAAAAGGTTTCTATCGTAAGCTATAAAATCTGTTTTTAACTTCTTGCTTCCTGAAAATTCTACTAAAGCTCTTGCAATGGCTAGTCTTGCAGCTTCTGCCTGTGAGTGCCAGCCACCGCCAAAAACATCTACCCTGATGTCTACTTTTTTAGACAATTCTGCTGCCAACATTAAAGGCTCTTGTATCATCATTTTTGCAATTTCTGGAGAGTAAGCTTCTAGTTTCAATGAATTGATTCTTATGATTCCTTTGCCCTCTCTTAAAGTAGCACGAGCTACGGCTCTCTTTCTCTTTCCTGAAGTCTGTATTATTTTTTTCATCTTAGTAATTTACAAAGATTTTCAACAGTCATATATTTAAGACTTTGTAATTTTTTAACATTAGCGTTTTCAACAGTTTCAAATTTCTTGCCCTGGAATTCTTCTGGGATTCCAATGTAGCATTTTATTCTCTTGAAAGCTTCTCTTCCTTTAGGCTGCTTATGAGGCAACATTCCTCTTATTCTTCTTTTTACAAACATGTTTTCTTTTCTGTGGAAAAATGGACCTGTCTTTGGCTGACCTACAACCATCTTTTCCTTATAATTTGCTAAAATAATATGTTTTTCTCCTGAAATGACTGCCTTGTCGCAGTTTAAAATATCAATGTGATTTCCCATCAATGCTTGCTTGGCTACGAAAGTTGCCAGTCTTCCAACAATCAAGTCTTTTGCGTCTATTATCATCCTATAATCCTAACTCCCTTGCCTTTTGGATTTGTCTTGACTAATTCTTCTATTGACAATGAATCTTTTATCTTAGCTTTTGCAGATTCAGAGAACCTGAAAGCAGCTACTTTTGCTTTCTTTGTTAAATCCCCATCACCTAGAACCTTTCCTGGAACCAATGCAATTTCACCATCATTAATATAAGAATTAATCTGCCTTAGATTTACTTCCCTTCTTTTTCTTGTTGGCTTGTTTAATTCAAAAGCAATTCTAGACCATAAAGGGATTTTAAGCTTCTTGCTGATAGTATTCAAGTCTATGATTAGCTTCCTTAAATTGTCGTTTGTTGGACCTGTTCTTTTCATTTTACAATCAGCTTTGCTTTCGCTCGCCCAAGTTAAATTGGACTAAAAAGAAAGCTAGAAATAGGGTTTATAAAGGTTTCTGAATTAAATAGCGTCGTGCGGTTTGGAGTGTACGTCTACATACAAAGATTTATAAATAACGTAGCCGTATAAACTTTATGGCATATACTGAAATCAAGGAAAGGAATGGAAGGAAGTATTACTATAGAGTTATCTCTATAAGAAAAGGCAAAAAAATCTCTAAAATAAGAAGGTATCTTGGTGCAAACTTGGCTAAAGGGGGATTATCTTTAAAGGAGAAAAAATATGATAAAGAGCTTAATTTATTGCATAAGGATAGGAAAAAAAAGTTATTGGAGAACATAAAGAAAAAAATTATCCCTATATTAAAAAGATATGGGGTTAAAAAGGCGGGGATATTTGGAAGCTATGCCGTCGGGAAAGCAAAAAAGAATAGTGACGTTGATATTCTCATTAAACCCCCAAAAGGGATGGGGTTTGGGTTTATTGGATTGGAAATTAAATTGTCGGAAGCACTAAAAAAGAAGGTAGATTTAGTAAGCTATAATGGCCTGAGCCCTTATTTGAAAAACAAGATTTTAAATCAAGAGATAAAAATAATATGACAGAGAAAAATGATTTGGTTTTTATCTATCATATCTTAGATAGTATAAATGCAATAGAAGAATTTTCTAGGGGTCTATCCAAAGAAGAACTAATCTCAAACAGATTAAGGCAGAGTGCGATAATAAGGGAAATAGAGGTTATAGGGGAAGCTGTTAAAAATATATCTAAAAATCTTAAAAAGAAACACGAAAAAGTTGAATGGAAGCGCACAGCAGCTGCAAGAGACAAAATGATCCATCATTATTTTGGAATCGATTTAGATATTATTTGGAACATAATAAAATTGGATCTACCGCTATTAAAGAAACAGATGATAACAATAAGAAAAAGCTTATAAAGATTTTTAATCGGATAAGTAAGTTTATTTAAATGTATCTTGAAGTTCTCTTTTTAATTTCTTCCATATCAGCTCTATATTTTTGAATTTCTTCTAATAATCTATAGACAACTGCTACTTTCCTATCACTAAATTCAATACAATTATAACTGTGAGCATGAGCCTCATCACAAGCAAGCCTTCCAGTATTGCCTTTGCCTATATCAAAGAGTCTCCTTATTTCTTTGAGAGTTAAATCACTTAGTGTTTCAGAAAAGAAACCTGTTGTTACTAACTTTTTAAATTCTTGAGAAGTTAGGTTATCTATAGTCAAATTTTCCATAAAATCTAAATATTATAAAACCTTATAAATGTTTCTCATAGTAATAGTAGTATGGATTACTACAATAAAATAGCCTCTGGATACAATGAACTTCATAAAGAAGAGCAGCTTAAAAAACTAGAACTAATAAAAAGACATGTAAACTTTGAAGGTTTAGTCTTAGACATCGGAGCGGGGACTGGAATTTCATCAGAATACTGGAGAAATGCCAAAGTAATTTCTCTAGAGCCTGCTTTTGAGATGCTTAAACAATCAAAATGCGAGAAAGTGCAGGCAAAAGCAGAAGAGCTGCCTTTCAAAGATGAAATTTTTGACGGAATAATATCACTAACTGCGCTGCATCATGCTGATTTGAAAGAAGCATTGAAAGAAATAAAAAGAGTTTCAAAGAAAAATGCAAAAATAGTTCTCAGTTTTTTAAAGAAAAGTGCAAATAAACCTAAAAATTTAAAAGGTTTCAATAAAATTGAAGAAGATAAAGATATAATATTTATTAAAAATTAAAACATATCAAATAAACCTGATCCTGGCTCTTTACCATCATCTTTCTTTAATTTACTGCGTTTTCTTCCAAATATTGTGTCTTTAGAATAGCTTCCAGGCCTGTTGAATGAACCTGCATTGTCCTCTTCTCTTGATCTTCTTTCGTAATTTATCCTGTTTTTCTCCAAGTCCCTGTCAATTTTTCTTCTTATCTCATCATCAGAAAGATTTTCATGTGAAGGATGCTGTGACTGCCTTGACTCTCTTATCTTTTGTATTAATCTTCTTCTGCTTGTTGCAATTAAATAAACTACTACAGCTATTATAGCAAGGACAATTATGTAATACACAATGTCAAAGTTGAATGTGGTCTTGGCTGGGCCTGTTAGTACAACATTGTCAAATGACTTATCACCAACGTAAACTGTGAAAGTTCCTGACAATTCTGACTCTGCCAAGTCAATTGTTTCTGTCTCATTTACGTCCATATTTAATTTTTTAACAATATTAGTTTCCTGGCCAAAACCTTTCAACGTAACTTTTAATGGACTGTTATAAGGAACATTTCCAACGTTTGTCACATAAAGATAATGATCCTGTAATGCATAATCTAATTTGCTTAGCTCTCGAACATAAAATGTTTTTTCAACCTTGAATCCAGATGCAAATGAAACTATCCTCCAGTTCCCGGGCCTTGACTGCTTTGGCAATACAAAGCTTAAAACAGAATTTGTGACTGCAACATCCTGGAATATTTTGTTGTCGTCAGAATCAAATACCTCAATTGAAACTTCCTCATTAATTGCATCTCCTGCCTGGTCAACAAGCAAAGGAGTCAGAGTCAGAGATTCTTCTGGCAATAGATTATCTCCTTCAACTGTCAAGTCCAAAGTCTTTGGAACAACTAAGGCATTTATCTTTATTTCAGTTGAACCTATGTTGCCTACATAATCCTTCACTTCTATCTTAATAGGATGGTCTCCTGCCTTTATGTCTTCAGGAATTTCTATGGTGTTTGAAAATTTTCCGCGCTTCATGACTGTCTTGTATGTGAAGCCAACAAAGCTTATGTAAACATCAGCTTCACTCACATCTTCTCCTGTTATCGTCTTTGCTATCCCAAAGACTTCAATCTCATCGCCAGGATATACTTTCTGCTTGCTTGTGTCTGCTGAAACTGATATTATATCTATCAAAGTGAAATTTGAAGCTGAAACAAATTTGTACTGGTTGCCGCGGTCATCAAACACTTCAACATCAACATTATATTCTCCTGCCGGGTTTTGAGAAGTATCATGGATATATACTATGGTGCCTTTAGTGACTGGGGCTGAATCAACAAAAAATGGAACTCCTGACTGCATCAAGTAAATAGTTGCAGAGCCGTCAACATTAGTGCCATCTAATCTGAAAACATTTCCTGAAAGCTCGAGCTGCTTTCCAACCTGCAATCTTCCTGTTTTAACATCAAAATTTCCTTTTAATTCTTTCGTGATTTTGAAAATTGGGGTCTTGACTTCCTCAACTACTGTGTTGTTAACCACTAAAGTAGCCTTTATCGAGCATTCGCTTCCTAAAAAGAAAGGCACTGGCAAGCTTTCTGAGAATTCTTCCTTCTCATTTTGCTTTAGACTTAAAAATCTAACAAGAACCTGCAAATCATTTTCGCAGTCGAAAAACAAGTTGAACAAACCATAAAGGTCATGGTCTTCTGTCACGTATCCTTTTACAATTACCTTGTCTCCAAGATTGTAGACCTGCTTGTCTGGACCATCCAAACTTATCAATGCGTCAACAGAAGGTATTAGCAGCAAAAATAGCAGTAGCAATAGCCTCTTTTTCATGAAAATAAAGCTGATTTCCTTATATTTAAAACTTTTTGATGGCATTGTAGCAAGGTTTAAATATTTACAAAATTGAAGTTAAACTATGCAAGAACTTGAGAAGCTAAGGCATACAGCAGCACATATATTGGCTCATGCGATAAAGGAACTTTATCCAAGTGCACTGCCAACAATAGGGCCTGCAATTGAAGATGGATTCTACTATGACTTCTATAATCTGAACATCAAGGAGGAAGACTTGCCTAAAATAGAGGCAAAGATGAAGGAAATTGTAAAGAAAGACTACAAATTAGCTAGAAAAGAGAAAAAGAAAAAGGAAGCAAAAGATTTTTTCAAGAAAAACAAGTTCAAGCTTGAAATCATAGATGAACTGAAAGAAGGCGAGATTACTTTCTACGAGCAGGGAAATTTCATAGACTTATGCAGAGGCGGACATCTAGAAAGCACTGGGAAAGTAAAGGCTTTCAAGCTGATGAAATTAGCTGGAGCATACTGGAGAGGAGATTCTAAAAATGAAATGCTTACAAGAATTTACGGCACTGCTTTTGCAAGCCAGAAAGAGCTTGATGATTACTTAAAAATGTTAGAAGAAGCTGAAAAGAGAAACCATGTTGTAATTGGAAAAAAATTAAACTTATTTGACTTCCATGAATACAGCCCAGGAGCTCCATTTTTCCATCCTAAGGGTGCTGTGATATACATTGAATTATTGAACTTCATAAGAGAACAGTACAAGAAAAGAGGATACAAAGAAGTTATAACTCCATTATTGTATGACAAGAAACTTTGGGAAACCTCAGGACATTGGGAGCATTTTAAGGACAACATGTTTATTTTAAAGATTGATGGAAGAGAATTTGCCTTGAAGCCAATGAACTGCCCTTCACACTGCATAATGTACGGTGATTTGGTAAGAAGCTACAAAGATCTGCCTTTGAGACTTGCAGACTTTGCCCCATTGCATAGGAATGAAGTGCGCGGAGCTTTAGGCGGATTGACAAGAGTAAGGAAGATGAGCCAAGATGACAGCCACATTTTTGCTGCTGAAGACCAAATTGAAAAAGAAATAGAGAATTTAATTGACTTTGTTGATATGGTATATAAAAAAACATTCGACATGGACTTCATGATCAAACTTTCAACAAGACCTAAACAGAGGATGGGAGATGACAAGCTTTGGGACAAGGCTGAAAGAGTTTTGGAAGATGTCTTGAAGAAAAAGAAACTTAAATATGAAATCAATCCTGGAGACGGATCTTTCTATGGGCCTAAGATAGATATTCATGTGAAAGATTGTTTGAAGAGAACTCATCAGGTTGCAACAATACAATTAGATTTCCAATTGCCATTAAGATTCAATCTAGAATATGACGGGAAAGATGGAAAGAAACACACTCCAATAATAATACACAGAGCAATTTTAGGAAGCCTGGAGAGATTTATTGGGCTATTAACCGAGCATTATGCTGGAAGATTTCCATTATGGTTGAGTCCTGTGCAAGTAAAGATAGTCACTGTAAATGATAGAAACATTTTATTTGCAAACAAAGTCAGGCAGGAACTGGAAGAAAACAGCATTAGAGTAGAGATTGATGACAGGGGAGAATCTGTTCCAAAAAAAGTAAGAGATGCTGAAGTTGAGAAAATACCTGTAATAGTAACAATTGGGGATAAAGAAGTAGAAAAGAAAACATTAGCATTAAGAGATAGGAATGGCAAAGTCAAGTTTGGAGTCAAGATAGAAGACTTAATAAAAGGACTGAAAGATAAAATTGAAAAAAGGGAACTAGAGTGATAGATTTCAATCAGTTGCTAAAAAAAGTTGAGAGTTCTAAAGTTTACAAGCATTGGAAAGAAGAAAACAAAAATACTTTTTTATGCAGCTTCTTCAATATATTGAGCCAGGACAAAGACAATGGCTGGCAGGTTTATTTCTATAATGAAGACAAGGACTCTATAACAAGCTTTCTGGCAGAAGACAATATTGAATTAATTGAGGAAGGAAGCAAAGTATTCAAGGAACCTGGAACAAAGGTAGATGAACTGAAGCTTAAAGATGTCAAAATAAGGCTGGATGAAGCATTTGGCATATTCGAAAAATTAAGAATGAAAAAATATCCAAATGAAAGTGCAAACAAAAAAGTAATAATACTTCAGAAAATAAAAGTTCCTTTATGGAACATAACTTACATAACTTCTGGCTTTAAAACTCTAAACATAAAAATAAACGCTGAAAATGGAAAGATAATAGAAGAAAGCCTGACTTCCATATTAAGCTCAGTCAAAAAAATAGATTAATCAACGATATCCTCTGCTGCTGGAAGTTTTATCCATATGCTTGCTGCAGGTTTCACATGTTAAATGCGTTCCATGATCATAAAATCTCTTAGTTCTAAAGCAGTTTGTGCAATAGCGGTTTGTTGTTGCTGGTTTTACATAATTTGTACCTATAATCTTTGGCTGATCTTTTTCAGCACATGGTTTGACAGGGGTAAGACTAATCATGCCAGAAATAGTACTTTCTAACCCATTGCCGCTTAAATTTTGAAATAATTTTTTATCAAAAGCAGAAACATCTGCAGGCTTGTAGCCAGAAGTTATATCCTTGTATTTACGGCTTTCTTCATCCATCAAAACCACCTCAATTGTTTTTACTGTTCAGTCCCTAAGCCGTTAAATTAACAATCAGCAATACTATATAAAACCTTCCTTGCCTCTGTGTACATATTAAAACACGTCTACAGCCTTTTTTGATAATTTAATCCAAGTTCAACATCGATCAAGTATTTCCAATATTTTTTTCTTAGATTTTAAGCCTGAAACGAAAAGAACTGGCTTTTTAAAATGCTTGGAAAGCAGTTTTATCAACTCAATATTAGCCTCATTTTCTTTTGCCTTTGCATTCAGCTCAACATAAAAAACATTACCTTCATGACTTACTATCTTTGATTCTCTCTTGTTAGTCTTGACTTTAACTTCAATTTTCATTTGTACAAATTCAATGCTTCCTCTTCCTTGAAATGCAAATTGCCTGGGATAATCAAGCATTGCGGAAATTTTTTCAAGCTTAATTGAGAGGCCTTGCAGTACTTTATTTCTGGAGATGAAGAACCTAGAGCGGCACATCCTACAATCATTGAATCTTTCTTCAATCCTTTCTTGATTAAATAAGAAACTGCTTCTGTAACCTTCATCAATCTATCTGGCTTAATATCAAGCAAGAATAAAGTATGTAAACCAAGCTTCTTGTTTTCCAAAAAATAACTATAAGGGCTGTCTAAATTTTCATTTTCAAAAGGTATTGAGATTGTTCTTCCAAACTTGTATAATTCCAAGCCTGTAATGCCTATTGCTGTCAGGACAGAAGCATTGTTCACAATGTTGACTTTGACTTTTTTCTCTTTTGCTCTCAATAAGACATCTATATGGGTTGTTGCAGAAAAAACATCACCTACAATCAATAATGCAACATCTTCTTTTTTTGCCTCTTCTAAAATGGCATCCAGATGGTTTTCAACTTGAAGACGATGAGCTTCTATTATCTTCTTTCCATAGAATTTTTCAAGGTCTTTCAAAGAGCAGTTCAATTTTGAAGTGTATGTTTCTAAGTAAACTCTCCTGGATTTTTTGACCAACTCCAGACCTTTTACTGTTATGTCCTTCTCATCATTTAATCCAATTCCGACTAAGTTTAATGCCATAATAAAAAATCATAATTTGGGATATATAAAAGTTTAGTATCTGAGAAAAATAGAGCCTGCTGAAAATGCCAAAATATATGGATTGAAATCTGATGGCAAGATGAAAACCAAAGCAAATCCTAAAATAATGTAGAGCAAATTCAATAAAATTCCCATGGATAAAGCTCCAAAGCTTAAGCCATAAAGAAAGACAAGCGAAGATGAAAAAACTAAAAGGTCAAGATTGAAAACACTAGAAGCCAAAATTAAACCTAGATAAAAATATCTCTTTCTGAATAAAAATGAAGATAAAAAACCTAAAGCAAAGAATATTAGAACAATGAAAGACAAGTCCAAGTAATAAACAAGCGATATTGCCAATACAAATAACACCAAATACTGCAGATAAATCAAATATTTTTTATAATTATTAACTTCTTCAAATGCAATTTTCCTTAAAATTTTTCCAAAGAATATACCTGAGAATGCTAAGATTGACACTGCAAGAAAATTAAGCATGCTACATACCGCCGGATAAAATCGTTGAAATCCTGGTTTCAAACTCCAATCTTGTCAAAACTTTGTCGCATCCTGACTTTAGGGCCTTTTCCCTCAATGAAGTCTGTGCAGGAGACAAGTAACCTACAATAGTCAAGTCAGTAGTTCTTGAATCCTTTCTTGCCTGCTCGATAAATGCCAACGGATCAAAGTTTTTCAAGTTTAAATCTATCAACAGCATCTGAGGCTTACTTTTGAAATCCCTGAAAGCTTCTGCCTTGTTCCTCATAAAAAAAACTTCTATGCCTAGATTTCTCGCTGTCTCTGATATTCTAGAAGACAATCCAAAATCCTGGACTGCTGCCAAAATAAGCTTGTTTTTCTGCAAAAGCATACTAAAATGAAGAATGAAGTTTATATAAAGTTTTTGATTAATATTTTCTTAGATAGCGCTTTATTTTTTTAAAAGCCAAATAAACTTCTTTTTTTAGTTTAGATTTATTAACATTTGACTCCTCTGCTCCATTACTTATTACTTCTTCAAGACTTTTACCAATTTTTGAAGTTGATTTAATCTTGAAGGTATCCTCAATGGTAAATTCTTCAATAAGCTCCAAAGAACTTAATGCCCTAATAATATATCGCTTAATGTCTCTTGAATTTTTATTCTTTGAATATTTATCGTCAATAAAACCCAAGAATTTTCTGCAGTTGCCTATATTGTATCTGGTAACTTGATCTAAAACTGAATCAACCATGCTAATTTAGACTGATTAGAGATTTATAAATATTACGCCGCGACTGTTATCCAGTTGCTTTGTCCACAGCTTAAAATATCAATTAGTATTAAATATATAAGTAAGTTATTATTTAAATGTTTCTAAAATGGTTAAATTACAAAAGACAAAAAATGGCAGCTATGTCATTTCAATACCTTTAGAGAAAGTCAAAAGAAAAGGCTGGCAGAAAGGTCAGGAATTTGATGTTGAGTTCAATGAGCATGGCAGCTTAGTGCTGGTGCCTATTATGTCTTAATTTTAAATTCATAGTTAAATTGTTTGAATTGGATTTCATCGGCTACATACCCTATCTTACAAGAGAAAGAATCAACTCCTTCCGATAGTTTGTAAATTAATACTAAACTAGAATCGTCTAAAGTATCAAGTCTACCATATTCTACTTTAAGATATGATTTTGATATGTCTGCTGTTTTAAATTTGCCGCGTAGGGAATATGTTACATAAAAATTAACATCTTCACAATTTAAGCTCACTACTACATTGTTAAGCCTTTTACCTACTCCCTTTATTATTAGATGGCTCTGATAGTAAAGTCCATTATCTTCTAATTCTGCTGTTTTAAATTGTCCGCAGTCAGGATTTGAAAAAATAACACATAAAGTTTTTATTACAATACCCTCTACACTAGAGTTAAATAGATTATGATATGAAAAAGATAGGTCTGCTTTTTCTTTTTCTATTTCAGCTTTATTTAAATCAACGCCTTCTTTTGTATATTTAAGGGCTTCTTCAGATACTTGCAAACTTTTATTTGATATTTCTATTCCTTGTTTCCCTAAAGTTACACTCCAATTACTTAAATTTAAAGAGGTCTTAGCTACGTCAATGTTTGTCTGACCCCAATAATTTGTTTGATAGATTATAAAAAACGTCGTAAGTAGGGTCAATATTGCAATAACTAATGCCCATCCTGCTATCTTAATTGCTTTTGCAGCTAATTTATTACCTTCTGCAGCAAAAGCTTCAGGCATTCCTATTTTTATCACTTCTTTTTCTTTGGTTTTTCATCAAGTTTTTTTAGTTCTTCGAATACTTTTTTTAATTGAGCCTGTGCTTTCTTTGGGTCTCCAACAGAAAAGCTAACTTCTTGTGTCTGTTGGCTGGAAGCTTCACCACCTAATTTTAGGACTTTAATATCTACCCCACCATCCCCTGATTGTTCTTGAACGACTTTTAACTTAAAATCTATATTACTTACAAGTTCAAAACCTTTAGGTAAGGCATCTTGTAGTTGGTTTATTGTGTCTCTTACAAATACTTTAATTGGACTTCCAATATCGCTGATATTATCATCTGGCATTTCTTACTCCTCTGGCAATCACCAGTTCAATTACTAAGTAAAGAACCTTTATAAAATTTATCTTATCAAAAATATTAAAAAGGCTTAAAACTTTAAATTTTTATGAATAATAACCTAAATGATAAAGTTAAACATCTGGAATTAATACAAAGCATAATAAATAGAATGGCTACTAACTCGTTTATTTTAAAAGGCTGGTCTGTGACCTTAGTTACTGGGATAATCATCCTTTCTTTAAATAATAGTATAAAGAATTTTATTTATTTAGGACTCGTTCCTACATTAATTTTTTGGGGATTGGATGCTTATTATTTGAAGCAGGAAAGATTATTTAGAAAATTGTATGATGGAGTAAGGTGTAACATGAAAGGGATAGAACCTTTTTCATTAGATACGAGGTTATTTAATAATGGATTTAAAGCATGGCTTTGCTGTTTCTTTTCATTTACACTTCTCGCCTTACATTTTGCGATAGTTTTAATAATCTTAATAACTGGGGATTATCATGGCTAGAAGGGTATTCTTTAGCTTTCATTATGAAAGAGATGTCTGGCGTGCTGGACAAGTCAGAAATAGCTGGGTTACACAGGATAGTGCAGGATTTATAGATTCTGCTTCGTGGGAAGAAGTAAAGAAAAAAGGAAATGATGCAATAAAAAAATGGATTGCGGATGAACTTGCTGGAACTTCAGTAACCATTGTCTTAATAGGTAAGGAAACATCAGATAGGGAATGGGTTATCCATGAAATAATAGAAAGCTATAACAAGGGCAATGGTTTGATTGGTATTTATGTTCATAATTTAAAAGATAGTCAAGGGAATGCAGATATTAAAGGAAAAAATCCTTTTGAGAATGTATATATTGAAAAGGATGGTAGGAAAAGATTTTTTTCTGAGATATATCCTACTTATGATTGGGTTAATGACGATGGTTATAACAACATTGGTAAATGGGTAGAATCTGCAGCCCCAAAAGAATAAAATGTCAAAGCTCGTCCTAATAATCCTGCTTATTCAGTCAATCATAACATTTTCTATTAGCCATTATTTAGATTCTAAGGATATTCCTTCTGATGAAGTAAGTGCTGCTGTTTATGCAGGTCAACAAGTAAATAATGCAGTAGGAAACTCTACAAATGATTCTACAGTTAGACAGATAACTGCTAATATTGGTAAGGGCTATAATAATTTTAATTCAACTATGAAGCTAGTCTCATTAATAGAGTTCATTGTAATCATTATTTTATTAGTTATCTCTTTCTTTGTATAATACTAAGAGAAGCATAAAATTGTGCGAAGAGAGAAATAAAATATCTCATAATATGCTAAGAAGGCTCAAACTTGATTGTGTTGCCAATGAATGCAACCTTACTTATTAATTTGACTTCTCTACCATCTTTCAGTTTCTGCAAAAGCCCTTCCTGCTCTAATAAAGTTACATAATCAGCACACTTTGTATATGACAGTTTCAATTTTGAACTAAGCTCATTTATGCTTAAAGTCTCTTTTTGAATTAGCTCTAAAATACTAAATCTGAGCTCATTAGACATAACCTTAACTTTCCTAAAAAGAGCTTTATTTTGTAACATTACACCATAAGTAGAGTAATATTTATATATTAAATAAATACACCATTTATGGTGTAATATGGGTAAAAAGGTGATAATTCTAATTTTATTATTGGTTACTATATCTGCTTGTAGCAAAACAAATTTACAAGAAGTTAATAATAATTTAGAAAAAGAATTAGAAGAAGTCAAGAATGAAGCACCAACTCAGGATTATGAAGCTCCAGTTCAAAATTATGAAGAGAAATGTACTATAGAGTTCTTTCATTGTGAGGAGTTCACCATAAATCCCGATGGTACTGCGACTCTTATAATAAAAAATGAAATTGGAAAAACTTTGACTGACTTTACTTTAAGCCTTGAAAGTGTTGCTGGAACTTGTAGTCCCCTCTACTGGGCTGGAACCTACTGGTATGAAGACACATGGTTAAAGTGCGATTTCATAGGATTAGAAACTGGATTAGGGAAGACTTATAATTTAGATATTAAGTTAACATATTCTGAAAGAGGGAAGAGTGATAGGATATCTGAGTTTGGCAAGTTAAGTAAACAAATAAAATCTGATGAAGTAAAGAATGGTCAACTTAATGGGAAAATAGAAAATAGTCCTATAAGTAATATTGAAACAAATAAAAAGCCAGAAGTCTCATTTGAAATAAAAGTTGTAAATAATGGATTGTCAGCCCTCACGTTATTTGCTAACAGGAAGCTTTTACATTATGGCAGCTATTTAATTTCTGAGCCATTAATAAAATTGAATATAGTTTCAGATGAAAAAAATAATATTAAAAATGCAGTATTAAACTTACAATTTAATGACTTTTCAAATGTTGAAACAATTGAAGTTGGCGATATAACCAAAAAAATAAATGATTGCGAAGAAAATTGTAAACAGCCTCAATACCGCAACGGTTACTTAATTTGTCTTAAAGATTTTCATTGTGATACTGTAGAAATTGATTGGAATCCAACAATGAAAGAGAATATTTTAGAAGTTAGGTCTGAGATAGTAGTTCCAATAACTGCTATCTTAAGCTATGAAGATTCTGAAGGTAATGTTTACTCAGATAAAAAAGTTGTAAATTACCAGCTTCTTCCAGTTGATAAAGCCAAAAGATTTGGTGGCTCTGGCAAAGACATGGAACTTTACTATGGAATGTTTATTACTCCTTATGCTGTTGAAGATTTTGCAAAAAACAAAGTTTCTTTTTCAATAAACAATAAAGAAGATGTCAATAATGCTGTTAGAAATATCTACAACTCTTTAAAAGAATCAGGAGTAAGTTATAGTACAGAAAGAAAAGAAGCAGACTTACAGTCACCAGCAATGACTTTAAGATTAAAACAAGGCAAGTGCGATGAATCTTCTTTATTGATTTCATCTTTATTAGAATCGTTAGGCATTAAGACTAAATTAATTGCTTATACTCGTCCTAATGCCCTGATTGGGCATATGTTTATAGTTTATTATGATACAGAGAACTGGATTCCATTGGAAACAACAACCATCTCTACTAACAGTTTTGAAGAATCTTTAGAAGTTGGCAAAATTAATTTAAAAGAATCTGAAAACGATAAATGGAGTTATGTTATAGATTTACGAGAAATATTGGCTAAAGGGATTACACCTCCTTATTCTAAGAAAGAATAATATATAATAAGAAAAGAGCAGACGAGAGAGAGAAATATAATATTAAGAATAACGAAGCAAATTCACGCACACCCACAACCAACGCCAACAACAATAGATAAGTTATTATAATTAAAGTCTAGGCATAACTTACAGCTGGCTTAATAATGAAAAGGATATTTAATATTTTATTACAGTATCTGGATATTTTTGATAACTAAAGGGATATGTTTTAAAAATTTCTTGATGATATATGTTCCTGCCCTTCATTTCAATTGTTTGGCAATCTCTATCTTTATGTAGGATATATTTTTTTATTTTTGAGTCTAATTCACCATATTTTCCTTCAAGTTTCTTTATTATTTGCTTTGTTTTATTATAATCCTCACCATAATTGTTAAATCCCATTTTTTTAAATTCATTTAATAAATATTTTAAACTTTCTTCACCATAATAATCAATTATTTTTTTAACAAGATACTCTGATGTTTCATAAGCGAGATTATCCCATTGAATCTTTTCATCTAAAGAAAATGCCAGATTATTTAATTTTTCTTTTTCATAAGCCCATGCAGAGATACAATAAAGCTCATCTTGAGGATAAAGAATTCTCTTATTTTTTATTGTATCCGCTACATATTGTGCTATTCCTGCTTCTAACCATCTTGGTAGATAAAGGTCTTCAATATAACTGTCGGTAATTCCATGAATAATTCTAACATCATCATAAGAAGTTTCTAATTTACCTTGAAGATAAATACCCCCATCTATGTAATAACTAAAGAATATTCTTGCTTCAGGTAAAGAATAAGTTTTAGCTGCTTCACTAAAACCAATTATATAAAATTTATAGGTTGATTCTAGACCTGTAATGTCTGTTATTTTATTTAATTCTTTACAAGTATCCTGCAAATTAAAAGCCCAACTAGTATAAATTGATTTATAATCTTTTTTAGAAATTAAAAATTTATCGCATACTTCAATATATTCCTCCGTTATATTAAATTTTAGTGGTATCTTTTTTGTTATTTCTTCAGTTTTATTAGCGGATTCATTAAATTTATGTTTTAAATCAGTAGTATTTTCTAGAACTTTATTAATTATTTTATTATCCTTGATTTCATAATGATTATTGCATCCTGACATAAAAGTTAATAATAAAATAAGAAAAACAATAAAAAATATTTTAAAAGTCATAGACTATCTGTTTCTCCATTCAATCTGATGCTTTGTATGCAAACTAGGAACATTTCTATAAAACCATACTTTTATGGCAATTAAACCTACAATAAAGAAAACTATTGAAAAAAACAGAACCCACATTCTAAATTCAGTTACATTATTTCCAAATAAATTATTATTAAAAAAAGCTCTAAGTAAAATAATTCCTATAAGGATTGAACCACCAGATGAAATTAAGGGATGTCTTCTGCAAAACCAGTTTAATTTTTTAAATAAAGAAGGTCTAAAATGCCTTTTATGAAATCGATGTCTAAATCTTCTATTTCTATGCCTTCCCATAGAGAAATAACTAGCTTTTTGCTATATAATCTTTTCCATCTTGCTATTAATAACTAAAGAACTATTTTTTTATTCTGTAGAAATACTGTCCAACAAAATAAATAATTTCTGTCTTACCTTCATATCTATTTACAAATGAGCTTCCTTTTTCTGCTAATTTTTGCATATCTTGAGAACTTTTAACTTCAATTAGTCCTTTGATATCAGGTAAATTTTTAACATTTATTATTTTAGATAATTCAATCCCTTCATCAGCAGGAATTCCGTTTTCAATTAGTACGGCTTTTTTTATAACTTTTAAATTTGTATTTTCAGTAATCACCAACGATTGATTAGCTGGGTTAGCATCAACAACAATAAACTTTAATCCTCCAAATCCAGAATTGCCCATAAAACCTTCTTCAAATACATTAAAAATTTCCTCAAAAGGGCTTCCAGTAGTACTCTTTTTTCTTTTTCTAGTTCCGCCAGAAATAATAAGGTCTCCTTTGACAAGGGGTCTTCCAATTAGACTTTTCTTGAAAATAAATGGGTCTGCTTGAATCATTACACCTTGCTGTGCAGGCGCAATTGTAATTGACTTTGCTTCTTTAACATCTGCTTTCCTTATTCTAACATAGTCTCCAATCCCAGTTTTAGCATTTCTTCTTATTATGCCATCAATTCTCATTATCTCTTGCCCAATATCAGAAGGATAGGCTCTATCAACAATGCCTAATGTAATCCTATCGCCTTCTATTTCAATAATGTCACTTGGCTTAACATTTATTTCCCTCATAGTCTGGCTGTCAATCCTTACTATTCCTTTGTAAGCTTCTTCTTGCAAAGCTTCCTGTACTTTCAACCTAACTTCTTGTGTTTTTGTTTTCATTTTGTTTTTTAGTTTTGTAAAAGTATTCATCAACAATAAAAATTAATTGAGTCTTATCTTCATAACAATTAACAAAAGAATAAGTTTCTATCAACTTTTTTAAGTCTTCTATGCTTCTTAGTTCTATTAAATTAGAAGTATCTGGTAAAGATTTTATATAAACAACTTTAGACTTGGGCATACCGTTATTATCTATAGCTTCGTGGTTTACATTAATTATGGTATTTTCAGTTATTTTCACTTCGCCCTTTGGTTCAGTAGAATTAACAAAGAAAGTAATTGAGCTGAAAAAACCTGCAAAGTTTTCAAATATTTCTTCAAATTGTCCTTTAGATTTTCTTGGTTTTTTATCAGGTTCTATTAAATCACCTTCTTTTATGACTTTACCAATTAAACTATTTTTGAAATGATTTAAAGCTTCAATATAAACAGTTATTTTTACTCCTTCTATTGGACTTAAAGTAACTTCTTTTGCTTCAACACTTTTTGTCTTTTTTAAGAATTCTAGCATGATATTTAATTCATCTAATAAATATATAACCCTTTCTATCTTTCCTAAAGCGTTCTTGAACGTTCTTTATGTCTCTCAAGATATAATTTAGCCTTATCAGGATGAAGCCTGTTAAAATGCCTCTGTCTGCAATATGAAGAACAAAAGATTTTCCGGCTTACCTCGCTTTTGATTTCAATGTCCTTAAAACAGGTTTTGCATTTACGAAACATTTTTAGTGTCCTCCAACCCTTGACAAGCTAAATAAACCTTTATTTGTGCCAGAATCTGGATTTAGGAAACAATCTCTACATACTTTTTCATTTGCCTTACCAAAATCTACATGATTAGTGTCTTCCTTTATATTTCTCTTACAGCAAAAACACTTTGGATAGACAGGCTCTGATGCCTTCACGATTGTTATATCAGCTATCTTTTTAGCAATAGCCTCGTCTGCGATTCCTGAAAGGTTTAGCCCAAATTTTTTAGCTTCTTGTAGTGTTTCATAATCAATTGATAGATTTACAGGTATTTTTCTTTTTTCAACCATAGTCAAAACCCGAATGCATATATGCGTGTGCATATGCGCATATCATTTTTTAGTCACTCCTAAAATTTTTGAATTCTCTTGTGAAAGTTCAATCTCTTTCAATAATCCAAGAGTTATCAATTCCTTACAGTAAGAAGACAACGAAATTCCACGTTTGCGGGAGTTTTCTTTTACCAGACTTAAAATAGTGATTTCATTAAGGCTTCTTTGAAGTAATATTTGAATCCTATCATTTCCAATCCAAGTTTGTAATCTTGCCATTTTTGAGTATAAAGCTTTTAAAGTCTAAAGAATTAACAGCTATTGGTTAAATGCTGCAATTCTTTTTTCTTTATTTTTTGGTGTTTGAATTTACATTGCCAAGCAACTCTCTTAACCATTCAGGTAACTCCATCTTTGACCCCCTTAATTTCTAAATAATTATAAATCAAAAGTCTAATCAAACCAGCAACAGAACGTTGCTGTAGTTTGGCTTTTTGTTGTAGTTTCAAAACTACTGATTTATCCAGTCTTACACAAAAGTTGATTTTTGCTTCAGTCATTTTATATTAAAGAGAGAGATTTATATATAGTTTTAACCAACTTACACTGGTGTGTAACAATGAAGAAGAAACCAATAATCAAAGACCATATTATTTCTTACAGAACCGATAAAAAAGCAGCATTTTTGATGTGTCTAATATTGGCTGCCATGGAAAATAAAGGTATAGTTGATATGAGCACCATAAAAATAAAAGCAAAAAAAGAAGGATATAAAGGATTAGGATATAGTGCTACAATATTCAATAATTACAAAGATGAGTTGGTAAGGAAAGGTATTTTAAAAAAGTTAAAGAATTATGGTGAAAAGGATTTAAGAAAGCAAATTTATCAATTAAATTTAAAAAAATTTGATAATTATATAGAAAGGTATAACGAAGAAACAAAAGAAAATACTTCTCTAAATAAGGCACTAAAGATTTCATTATTGTTAGATTTGTTGAACGAAATTCCATATTCTAAAAAATTAATAGAGCAGCTTAAGCAGGAAATCATTAATAAAAATAAGATTGATGAAAAAACGATGAATAAATATGATAAGCTATATCAAGAAACTGGAAAGAAAGTAATACACCGTTTAATTTTCGAGCTTAAGAGTTAAGAGCAAGTGAATTAAGGGTATTAAAAGAATTTTTAAGAGGGATAACATTTCATTTTTTCTTTAGATAAACTGGAGCCATCTACTTTAATCTTTACACAGATATTCTTTATAGGCTTGGAGTGATTGTCAATACCTGTTATGTAAAATATAAACTTCCATTCACCTTTGTTGCTAAAACTCTGTTGTAAATAGGTCTTTTCACACCTTTTTTTGATATCTATTGGCTCTGGAACAATACTCAGACAGGTAATATTGTAGTCATTAGGGCTTTCACTTGGAAAGATGTATAAATCCGTATATTTTTGGTCATTATATGTGTTCTTTATTAAAAATTCAAGTTTCCCATCGTTAAAATTTAAACCACGTATTGAGAGCGGATTATAATTTAATGTATCATAAATCAGATTATCTCCGTAATTAATCCAAAATGTGAGCAACACTGCAACGACAAAAATTGAGCTACCCCATTTAACAATTGGTTTTTCAGCAGCATGCTTAAAGAAGGCTATAATTTTATTCATCATCTTGTTATAGTTATATCTACAGATTGGCTACTGTAAACTATTGTGCCTTCTTGATTGCTTAAAACCAATAAAATCTTTTGAGTTCCATAGCAACCTTCTTTATAAGCTTCCCATCTATTACCAACTGTTGGTGAGACTTTGACAGAATAAGAATCTTCTTTCTTGTCAATCTTAACATTAACCTTTGTCTCTTCCTCACTTAATCTTATACATTCTTTATTATATTGATAAGAAACTTTTCCTGTAAAGTCTAAGTTTGTTGGATTTTTTATAGTATAAATAAGAGTTACAACTTTATTGAAATCATCAACATATTCGCTTGGTTTTAAATAACTAGGCTCTGCTTTTGTTCCTTCTGGCGTGAATGCAGGGCTAGTTTGGCAACCAGAAAACAAAAAAGATAGCAATATCATCAACATAATAATTTTATAATTTATTCTCATTTTAACCTCCTAAGGCTAAGATTTACTATAATTTCAGCAATATAAAGTTTTTTGTTTGCAAAATTATGGTATAACTAAATTCTAGTTTCCTACAACTTCTTTAATCTTCTGCAACAATTCAATGCTTTTAGGCTGCTTTGACAGCTCTTTAGTCCTTTCCTTAATAACTTCATCTTCCATTATCAAATTAATAAAATCCATTATTCTTGCATTTTTGTTGTCCAAAGCTTCTACAGCATCCATACTTGAAAGCTTATTGCAAAAAGGACAAATTGGCTTGTCTTCCAATAAAACTTTATGGCAGCTTATACACTTCTTTAGCTTCTTGATTCCATTTGTTCTGTCTAAAATGCCTTGACTTTCGAGTAAAGCATTATTTGCATCAGCAGAAACTACATGGCTATAAGTGCTTAACTGCGAACTGTCGAGTGTCCAGCCAAAATAAGCTTTAGCTTGCTGTTCCCCAATTATTTTATTGGCTAATAAATGTGAAACCCTGCTATGTCTAAACAGATGATTGTAAACTCTCTTATTTATCCCTGCTCTTGCTGTTAACCTCTTGATTGTCTTTGTAAAGCTTGCGTAACCTAACTTCTCGCCCCTGTTCCTATCTTTGCTTTTATGGCTTATTTCTACAACCCATAAAGGACTATCAGCTTTTGGAACTGGATGATGCTGCAGCCAAGCATCAATGTAAGGAGCAGACATTATAGCAATTACAGTTCGTTGACCTGTTTTTCCATTCAAATCAATCTCATAAACAGAGTTTTTCTTTCCTTTTGCTTCATATTCTTTTCTTGTTAGGTTCTTAATTTTCAGATTGCCAACTTCGCTAATCCTAGCCCCAGTTTCATACAGCACAGAAAGAAAGGCTTTATGTTGGATGTTTGTTGCAGCTTCTATAATCCTTGAAACTTCTTCTTCTGTCAAGATGTCAGAAGCAGCTATCTTTTTCTGATTTTTCTTCTTTATGTAAGTGTTAATCCATTCTACATTTTCAGGATAATCTTTTCTATTGAAAGCTTTGTCTCTGAAAGTAAGCCATCTTCCAAATTTCTTTAAGATTACTTTGAACTTGGCCTTTGTGTCCTCGCTGTAAAGTTTACCTAATGGAGTTTTGCCTTCTTCTATTCCAATAATTATGTTTTCATAGTCCTGTTTTGTAAGCTTGTCAAAGTCTTTTTTAACCCATTTGTTAGAAATAGTAATCAAGCTGTCAATATACTTGATTCTTGTTGCAAATTCAAGGTTTTCAACTATTGTGCATTTCCTTTCAAATTCTAAAATCAAGTCCTTGTTTACCTTACTTATGCTTGAAGCTTGCAATCTTTCTTTAACTCTTTCATAGATGCCTTTGTAATTGTATAAGTCCTGTTCTTGCTTTGCCATATCATTTACCTGTCCTTTCGTGCTTAAAAAACTGATACTAAAAGATATGGACAAAGAATAATACGCCGCGACTGGGATTTGAACCCAGATATCCTTTCGGAAACAGGATTAGCAATCCTGCGCGATACCAGGTTATGCGATCGCGGCACAGCCTAAACAGGATATAAATGATTTATAAAACTTTAGCTTTTAAGTCAATTCTACTTCCCAGACTTCTTCATTATAATTAGAATCAAACTTTTTAATTATTAAAATAACTCCTTTTTTACTTAAACTTGAAAGAACTTCCTTTACCTTTGCTGTCTTAAAACCTGTGGTAAGAATCAATTGTCTGGAATTAGAATTTCCATCCTTGATGCCTTCAATAATTATTTCCTCATCTTGAGAAAGAATCATAAAAAAAGAAAGGGGATTATTTCCCCATCATCATGCTAGAGCAACTGCCGCAGTATCCCTTGCATTTTAGCATCTTTCCAATTGCCCAAACTAAGATTCCACCTGCATAGTAAGCAAGTATCATCCACAAGGCATAGCTCTGGGTCTGTGCTATGAAGCCTTTTACAAATAGAAATACACCTACTGCCATGACGATTACTCCTATAACCATCATGAACCAATTGCATTCGCATTTTCCTGCTTTAGCCATTATACATACCTCCTTAAAATATGTTTTAAAATATAACGGAATAGGACTATATAAAGTTTTTTGTAAGCTTTGCACATAAATCTAAGCAAAAATACAATTCTGCATTTTTATTGTGCTTGTTTCTTCATTATTGCTAATGAGAGACTTCAGGGCAGAAGCTTCTACCCCTGATTTAAGCATGTAGCTTAAACCCCGTTTGCTTATATTAAAGGCCGCATTCCTATCTGCATTATCTTCATATCTACAATTATTGCAGGAAAACCAATTGCCTTTTCTGCTTCCTATACTGCCACAGACAGTACAGGTTTTTGAAGTATATGCTTCATTCACAAAGATAACCGGCACTCCTTTTTCCTTTGCCTTATATTCAATATATTTATTAAATTTGTAATAAGAAAAATTATTTAGTTTTCTATTAAATTTTCTTCCTTTATTTTTATTCAAATATTTTAATTCTCCAACTACAACTGCAGATTTGGTATTATAAGCAAGGTTTATAATATCTTTAGATATTTTATGTAATCTGGAGTTTATCTTGTTCTTTTCTTTGTTTCTTATCTTCTTAATTTGCTTTATATAATTGTTCTTTCCTAACTTTTTTCTTAGGTAATAATACTTACCCCTAATCTCTTTGATTTCCTTTCCTAAGAAAAATGTTTTTCTTGTTTTTAAGTCAACCATTACAATTGGATTTCTTAATCCTAGGTCCAAACCAAGAATATTTTTTGGCTGATAAACTTTAGGCTCTTCAATTTCAATCACAAAATGAATGTAATATTTATTATTCTTTCTTACCAAGTAAGAGTCTTTTAATTCATATTTTTCTGGCAAAGGCTGGTGAAATTTCAACGGCAACCAGATTCCCTGTCCTTTTCTTCTGCTATTAGGGATCTTAATCCAGTTTTTAGTCAGTTTAGTATCCCGAGTTCTAAACCAATTTTTAATGAACCTTGTCTGCAAAGGTAAAGGATATTCTAGATAATTAACAATTTTTTGCTTGTGTCCTTTAGCAGCTTTAAAAGCGCTTAATAATCCCTTATCTACCCCAAATATCATCCACCATTGATAGTTAAAATAATCATTATCTAACAGTTCTTTTTTTATATTTGTTAGTCCTATTATAGAAGCTTTAATTGTTTTCTGCATCAGATAATTTAATAAGTAATTTTCATTTATAAGTCTTCATAAGGTGTTTGTCACGTGTCTATATTCTGCAGCATATAATTTATGTGCAAAGTCATTTTTGTAGAAAGGTTTAAAAAGCTACTTTGAGACTTAAAAATTAGCAGGGTGGAACAGCTAGGAGATACTTGACAAAAAGTACCTAAATGTTCGTCACTTGACGTATGAGTCAGCGAAAAGGGCTCATAAGCTGTTTGGAGACACCCGAAAATAATACAATATCGGGAAGGTCGGAAGTTCAAATCTTCCCCCTGCTACTCGATTACTTTATCATTTATTAAATCTAAAACTCTTCTAAGTAGAACATTACTTATATCAAAATGGCAAACACCATTACCTTCTTTAGTTAGATTGTGATTATAATCTCTTACTACAAACATTTCAATTGGGAACTCTAAATTATTAGACCAATATTTTTTAACAATTTCAGGATCATTTTTAAAGTGATGAATTTGAAAACACCTACCTTTTATTTCATCTTTCAATAGCAAACCTGCCTTTTCTATTTCAGTAAATACTTTTTTTAAAAACAATGGCTTTTTATTAGTTATATTAAATCTATAGTAAGCCTTATTCTTTATACTACTCAACCCTTCTGCTTTAAAGAAGCCAAGAACCCAACAGAAACTAGGGGTTAAATAAATATATCTTGGAAATATTTTTTGAAATTTTCTTTTAGTGATATGGTTTGTTGCTATATAGTAGATTAAAATTTTGTTTCTTGATAGAATCTCACCTTCTAATTTATATTGCCTTCCTGTTGACCAATTTGGATAAGTATATTTATCTTTTATCAATTCTAATAAGTCAATTTTTTGAGGCATAAATATTAAAAAGCAACTTTTCTTTATAAACCTTCACAGGGCGGTTGTCGCATGTCCATAATAATTTCCGAAACCACCGAAAGATTTACGGAAAATGGTTCGTATAAAACATAAAAAACTAACATAGAAATCTTTTTAAAGCCTTAATCTAAAATTTAAACAATGAATGTGTGGGGATACTCAATAATTAGTGTCGTAATAATAAGTCTGCTTTCTTTCATAGGAATTTTTACATTAGGAATAAAGATTAACCAGCTAAACAAAATCTTGCTCTACTTGGTCAGCTTCGCAGCAGGAGCTTTGTTAGGAGATGTTTTTTTCCATCTAATGCCAGAAATTACTGAAGAAATTGGCTTTACAATAAAAGTTTCATTGTACATACTAGCAGGAATAGGAGTTTCATTCATTGTTGAAAAAATAGTAAGATGGAGACATTGCCATGTTCATGAAGCAGCACATCAGCACAAAGTACATCCTTTTGCAGTCATGAATTTATTTGGAGATTCTGTGCACAACTTCATTGATGGAATGATTATTGCTGCAGGATACTTGACAAGCGTTCCAGTAGGAATTGCAACAACCCTGGCAGTTTTTTTGCACGAAATACCTCAGGAGATAGGGGATTTTGCAATACTTTTACACGGCGGATTTTCAAAAACAAAAGCATTGTTTTATAATTTTATAACAGCATTGACAGCAGTTCTTGGAGCTATAATTGTTCTTCTCTTAAACCAAAAAATAGCAGGATTATCTGTTTTCTTCAATGCTTTTGCAGTCGGCGGATTTATTTATATTGCAGGTGCAGACTTGATACCTGAGATGCACAAGGAAGTTTCAGCAAGAAAATCATTGATGCAGTTTATGTTTCTAGTTTTAGGAGTTGCTGTTATGGCAGTTTTGTTGCTGTTAGAGTAAGTTATTTAAACAATCAAAAGTTAGAAATTTATATGGGAAATCCTTTTTTATTGCAAGGTTGTCTAAGACTAGATTTAAAAGACATACCAAAACCACTTGAAATAGGAAAAAAATATAAATTTTACAAAGAAGGGCATAGACTATATATGATTAAAGTTCCAATGGATATATGGACTTCTGATTGGAAAGCGCTAGGAAGATGTGTAGTTTTAGAATATACGGTGGGTAAAGGCAAGACTGAGGGGACTTTTGTTGTGGTACAAATTTTCGACAAAAAACAATCTGATGAGGTAACAAAGACTTATGTAGCTGATTTAGAAGTTGAAAAAATATTAAAAAACTTAGAATGATCTATACTAAACTCAATCCAGTTATCCTTGAAAAATCTTTAATATTATAAGTTTTTACAGAAAAATTGTTTTTAAGAGCTGTTACACCAATCAACAAATCTTTAAGCTCCATCATTTTTCCATTCTTCTCTAATTTAGCTGCCATCTCTCCAGCTTTTATAGCCACTTCATCATCAGGCAGCAATATCTCTACTTTTTGCTTTAGAAATTCTATAGCTAAAATATCTTTGATCTTGCCAAGCTTGAAAGCTCCATAATAAAGCTCAAAAAGATTAATTGAAGTAGTAGCCAAAGAAGAAAAATTCTCTATTTTATTTATAAAGTCAACTTCTTCCTTCCTATTTCTCAATAAATTAACAAGAAAATCAGTATCTAAACATATCCTATCTTCCAATTTCTCCACCCTTTTCTTATATCTTTAAGCAATTTTCTAGCTTGCTTATCACTTATATCCCAAGCACCAGCTAGATCACTTAACTTACCAGAAGACCTTAATTTAGATATAGCTTCATCTATAGATATACTTCTTTTTTCTTCTATTTGCACTTTTCCAGCAATCTCGCATAACCATTCATAGTTTTGCTTGCTTATCTTAACAGTTTTGGCTTCCATAGTTACTTAGTGGTAAAAGTAGTTTATAAACTTTTCTATTCAAAATTCGCAAATCTTCTAGAATAATTAAAAATTCTTCAGCTCTGCCTTCTTCAAAGCATCTTCAATCAATTTTTCATCTTCAATCTTTGCTTCAAAAGACTCAATTGTCTTCAAATCAGACTTTGTTGCTGGATGCTCTGCCACAAACAAAGAGCAGCAGTCTGAGTAAGGCATAATAGAGATATCGTAAGTTCCTAATTTTTTTGATTCTCTTATAACATCAACCTTGTCTTCGCCCATCAAAGGAGCTAAAACAGGATAAGAAGTTGCTGAATAAATGACTGAAATATTGTCCAAAGTCTGAGAAGCTACTTGTGCCAATGAATCGCCAGTAACAAATGCCTTGCAGCCTTCTTTCTTCAAAATTTCTTCTGCAATTCTTAACATGTATCTCCTGTAAACTATCATTCTGTATTCACCAGGAACTTTTTTAATGATTTCATGCTGCAAATCCTTGAAAGGAATCAAGAACAACTTAGCTTGGCCTTGATATTCTGCTATTTTTTTTACTAATAATTCTACTTTTTCCTTTACTGCGTCCTTTGCTGTAGTGAAATTGTAAAAATGGACAAATGTTAATTGGCAACCTCTTTTAATCATTCTTATCGAAGCTACAGGGGAATCTATTCCGCCAGAAATCAATGAAACTAATTTTCCTGAAGTAGAAGTTGGCAATCCGCCCATAGATTGCAGCTTTTCTAGATAAATATAAGCGTTCTGATTTACAACTTCAATGTTAAAATTGACATCAGGCTTTTCTAAATCAACTTTAAAGCCTAAATTTTCAACAACGTGCGAGCCAATTATCTGATTTAATTCCAATGAAGTGTACTTGAACTCATTTTTATTTGCATTCTTAGATATAATTCTAAAAACTTTCTTATCTTGAGCCTTGGCTAATTTTAAAACAATATCTTTTATCTTTTCCAAGTCCAAAGAAGTCTTCTCTGCAAATGAGAAATTTATTATTCCTGGTATTTTTCTTAATTTTTCTGCAACCTTTTCCTGGTCTGCCTGAGAATTCAATACAATTAAAAGCCTGCCATACAATCTTTTGACAGTTTGAGCTTCTTTTAACAAGGATTTCTTGATATTTTCGCACAGGACTCTTTCATAGTATTCTCTATTGCCTTTTTTTAGTGCAATTTCTCCATAATGAACTATTATGTTTTCCATATCAAAAACCAAATACTTTTATTAAATCAGTAGTAGAGAAAACTTTTACTTTGGATTGTAGTTTTAAATTTTTATCATTTGACCATAAAGGATAATTCAACTTTAAAGCAAGAGCCATGAATGGAATGTCTTCAGGATGTGTAACTAATTCTTTTGCCTTTTCTTTAAATTCCTTGAAATCTTCTTTAGATATTATTTTTATATTTAATAGAAATATACTTATTAGTTGATTGAAACTTTGTTCATCAATTTCAGCTCTTAATATAATCTCTTCTTTATTATTTAGGGTCTCTTCAATGATATTTTCTGGTGCGTATAAAGTTATCCCTGGTAAGCAAATTATTTCCCTAGATTTTCCATTGCTAATTAGTGAAGAAATCAAACAATTAGTATCTACAATTAAATTCATTTACCATCCCTGCGCTTGATATTTCTTCCACATGGATTTTTTTATCTTATTCCCTATTTCAAAAGCATCTTTTTCTGTCAGCTTTGACTTTGCTGCAATTGCATTTAAAACTGCTAATTGCCCTACTTTAATTCTGATAGCTTCCCTTGCTACTTCAGACCAATTAATAAATTTGGACTTGTCCATTTCTTTTTTTAGATCTTCTGGCACTGATAAAGTTATAGTTGGCATTTTTACCTCCGATATTTATTATATTTAAAACTGTGTAAATATTTAATCTATATAAATCTTTCTATTTTGAAATTAAGAAGTTTTAAAAACGTTGTTAATAATAAGATTTTATGAAAGAATTTCCTAGGTTAAAGAATAGGCTGATATTGGCGCCAATGGAAGAAGTTTCAGGACTGCCCTTCAGATTGCTCTGCAGAAGATATGGAGCTGCTTTAACTTACACTGAAATGGTTTCAAGCCATGGAGTTAGAAATGATAATAAATCTACTTTAAAGCTTATTGAAACAAATGAAGAAGACAAGCCTGTAGGAATCCAGTTTTGCGGGCAATTAAGCAATGTAATATTAGAAGCTGCCAAAAAAGTTGAGAAAAATTTTGACTTAATAGACATAAATATGGGATGCCCCAGCCCAAACATAATAAAACAAGGAGCAGGCTCTGCATTGTTAAAAAGGAAAAACAAGATTAAAGAAATTATAAAGACTTTATCTAGTAATTTAAGCATCCCAGTAACTGCTAAAATTAGATCAGGATATTCTAAAGATGAGGCTGTTGAACTTGCAAAAGTAATTGAGAAAGCTGGAGCGGCTGCGGTTGCAATACATGCTAGATTAACAATACACAAAAGTAGTGTTAAAGCTGACTGGTCTAAAATAAAAAAAGTCAAAGAAAATGTTTCTATTCCTGTAATTGGCAATGGGGATGTTTTTACAGCTAAAGATGCTGAAGAGATGCTGAAACACTGCGACTATGCCATGATTGCAAGAGGAGCTATAAGAAATCCTATGATATTCAAGGAAATATTGCATTATTTTAAAACTGGAGAAACGCTAAAAATAAAACCTGAAGATAAAATTGACATGTTTTTTGATTATCATAAATTGACAAAGAAATATCCTTATGGCGGCATTGTAATTCTAAGAAAAAGAGCTCAAGACTTTACTCATGGATTGATTAATTCAACTAAAATAAGAAATAAGATAACATATGTAAAGACAGAGGAAGAGCTTCTAGATTTAATGGAAAAATATAAGAAATCTCTAGTATAGATGTTACTTATTAGTGATAATAAATAGAAGGGTTTATAAAGGTAAATTACTCGATATAGGCATAGTAAGAGGATTAAAATGCAAATGCAGCAAAGTATTGGAATGAGATTGGAACAGAGGTTAGAGTTAAAACCTACAAATCCACATGGTCCTATTAAAAATCCAAGAATTACTAAGATGGCTTTTGAAGGAGAACTAGATGAGCCATTTTCTTTAGAAGAAACAATAAATGATAGATGTTATACAACAAAAATAGCATACTCTGTAGAAAGGGAATTGCTGAAAAGATGGAAATATGCTGGTGGATGGGAGAAATTTTTAGATTCTCCTTTATTAGCTCATGCAGATGCTGCAATAGTTCTAGCGGAGGATTATGATGCTGTTGTAGGTATAAAAGAAGCTGGATTAGCCTATGCAGACATATTTAGAATAATGGGTTTTCCAGTTGAAGAGATAGATTTTTCGCATCATAAAAAAAATATGACTTGGCCAGTGATGTCTAAAGAAAGCATAGAAAAATTAAAAGACAAAGAAGGAGTAATTTTAGTAGATATTGATGTAGTTACTGGAAAAAGTGTAAAAACGGTTTATGATTTCTTAACATCAAATGGAATCAAAGTAAAAGCACTATATTTGGGATTATCAAAGTGGTCTGGCATGAAAATGAAAACAACTAGTGCATGCGGATATAGTTGGAAAGAACCTTCTTTAGGACAGAAAGGAATTGGTTTTAAAGGATTTTGGAAAAAAGCTGAAGGTGGATTAGTAGTAATGTCGAAAAGGGAAGCATATCAAGAAAATATTATACCTACTGGATTAGTAGTGTATGGATCAAATGCCAAACTGGACGCGCCAAATCACCATTGCAAAGCGATAGATCGCAAAGCAATGAAATCAGCTGCAAAAAGAGTTGCACAACATTTACTTAAATTGGAGAAAAAATGACTGATAAAATATTACTTTCAACAGATATTGGATCTGATGTAGATGATGCTCTAGCTTTGCTTACAATGCTAAATTCTGGGATGAATTTGAGAGCAATTTATACTACAAATGGGGACGTTAACTCAAGAAGTTATATTGCAAAACATATGATAAATTTATCTGGTAGAGATATTGCAGTTGCAAGGGGCGAGGCAAAACCATTGACTCATGGAAAAGATCCTTATTTTTTCTACGAAAATTGTCATATTGATGATTCTTTTGAGGATAAAGAAGAGAGCGAAATCGCTAGAGAAATTAAATATTTGCCTGTAGAAAGAGCAGGTATTGAACCAAAGGGGGTAGATGAGTTAGTTGAGAGACTAAGTAAAGAAAAACAGGTTGTATTTAGTATAGCCCCTCTTACAAATATCGCTCGAGTTATATTAGAACATCCTGAAGCTGCTAAAAACATTTTACAACTTTATGTAATGGGTTGTCGCTTTCCAACCAAAAGTTCACCAATATCTGAACTAGAACACAATTTGGGCTACGATACAGAAGCTGCAAAGATTGTTTTCAATTCCGATGTTCCAATAACCGTAGTTCCTAGCAATTTATGTGATCAATTTAGAATGCCAATCGATATTATCGGACAATTAGAAAGTGATGTTGGTAAATATGTTAAAAAAATGGCTGATGCCGCAGTAGGACTTGCTACTTGCATTAACCTTAATAGAACCCAAATAGGCAAATATCCCTTAACCGCTTTATTAACTCAAATGACTATTGTACCGCCAGAGGTTTTATTAGAATTGCCAAGAAAAGATATGGACAGATTGCTAGAAGATACACGTAAAAATATTGTTAATTTGAGTGATTTTTATTGGCCAGCAATGAATCCTGAAGAGTATATGCAGGTTTATAGAAAAATAATAGATAACCTTAAACATGCAAGTTGGAATAAAGATACATATAAGCTTGTTGCTGAAAAATTAGAAAGTTTGATTCCTAGAGATTTGTCAATATCTGATGTGTATGTCCCATATTGTTATGCCAACAGAGATAGAGTGAGAACTGTAAAGGGAAATATTGGTGTTACAAGCAGAGGAGAATCTTTTATAAGAAAGGGAAATAAACATACAATAGTTACTGAAATAGATTTCGAACACTTTAAAGAATTCTTGAGGCAAAACATTAAGTAATCTTTAAATCTTCCGGTAATTAAGACAAACTGCCTGTGAAAGTGATAGTTTCAGCTATAGAAACCTTTAAATATAAGGTTACCTATTAGGTAACTATGTATAACGAGATTCCAAACTATGGATTAAGAGCCTATGCATTATTTTTTTCAAGGCATGGCTTGAAGGAAGAGTTTACACAGTCAGACTTAGATTGGATAGTTGGGCAAAGCATGAGAAAAAAAATCTTCTCCTTATTATTGAATAATGGGTGGATAAAAAAATCTTCTCCTAATTCATACAAATGCATAAACCCAGAAATAATCTTAAAAGGCTTATTGGAGTTTAAGGTTCCAAGGATAATCAAGGAAGCCAAGAAGCCTTATGCATTTACAGGATTGTCTGCTGTTGAAATATGGTCAGACTACTCATATATCCAAAGAGGAAGAGAAAAATCCCCCTATTACATAAAAATTTTAAAGAGAGATTTCAAGTATTGGAGAAACTTCTTTAATCATTACAGAATTCCTAATTATGTTAATGCTGGTTCAACAATTGGCGAATTTATCATATTAGAACCTGTTGAAAAAATGGATTTTACTGAAAAAGACGGAATAAAAGTTGAAACATTAAAAGAAACTGAAAGAATAGCAAAAGCAAATAGTTTTTATGCCTATCCTTATAATTATATAAAGGAGAAATATGGAACAATTACAGCTTAGAGAAAAAGAAATATTCGAGATGTTGAAAAAAATAAAGAAGCGAAAATTTGTAGTTATCGGAGGATATGCAGTTAATGCTTATACATTACCCAGATTTTCTGTCGACTGTGATATAGTAATAAAAGACAATGATGAATTGAAAAATATAGAGAATAATTTATATTATTTGGGTTATAAAAAAGTAAAAAATGCTTCTGAAACTCCTTATGATGGCAAATTTGAGAGATATGAAAAAGAACTCGCGTCAAGCTTCAAAGTTAGTGTTGATATTCTCATAGGAGAAATCTTTGATAGGCAGACAAATGCTAAATTCTCTGCAGAATGGGTTTTTAGCAACTCAAAAATAAGGAATCTAAGAGGCAAAACCATTGAAGAAGAACTAAAAATTAATATTATAAACGTTGAAGCATTATTTACAATGAAGCTTATCAGCTGCAGATCAACAGATATCAGGGATCTTTTTCTTTTAGTTAACTTGATAAAGGATAAAGCTTGGATTAAAAAAGAAGTCTCACAAAGATATGACTTCAAGGATAGACTTTCAAGATTAATTAATGAAATAAAGTCTAAGCAGTTCAAAGATGGTCTACAAGGAGTCTTCGGATTAATTGATGAAAAAGTATTTGAAAGAAATAAGAGCATGATATTAGAGCTAGAAAAATAATAGATATCCAAAATTTTTGTAAGGGAATTTTATACCATGTAAATTTTACTTAACAATTGTTAAAAATATTTAACAAAAACTGTAAATCTTACAATAATAAAGACAACTGCCTGTGAAGGTTTATAAATACTAAAAATTCTAAATTAATTATGTCAAAGCTAATAGCGGCTGTTGATGACTCTTAATATACTCTAATAAGGAAAAGTATTTAAATAAGTAAATATTTACACAATTGAGTAAAATGTTACACAATAAATACTTTTGGGTATTAGAACAATTTTTAGGTAATTATAACAAGCAAATATACGGGAGAGAGCTGGTGGGTAAAATACAATTAAGTCAAAAAGCTATAGCTCTTACGCTTGATGAACTAGAAAAGCAGGGTATTCTTAAGTCTAGAAGGCAAGCAAATTTGAAGTATTTTAGTTTAAATATCAAGAATCAAGAAGTTGCTGAATTGTTAATTACTACTGAATTGATTAAAAAGATAAATTTCCTAAAAAAACACAGAAAGTTAGCCAATATATTCAAGCAAGATAATAGGATTGTTGGGATTTTTGGCAGCTATGCTAGGGGGCAAGAAACAGAAAACTCTGATGTTGATCTATTTATTATAGGTAAGAAGGCTAAACAAGATTATAACAGTATTGGAAAATTATTTGATGTAGATATAAGCATTAAATATTTTACAGAAAAACAATTCAATATTTTAATCAAAGAAAAAAATAATTTATGCAGAGAAATAATAGAGAATCATGTACTAATTTTTGGAATTGAAAACTTTATCAATACTGTCTGGAGGGATTATTATGGTTTCTATTGATTGGTGCCTAAAACAAAAGGATGGCATTAAGTTGATAGAGCAAAATAAAAATATAGCTGATTCTTATTTAAAAATGGCTGAGGAGTCCATAAAACAACTAGAAAACGTAAAAAAGAGTAAAATATGGACTGCAACAATAACCTATTATACCTTTTATTACTCACTTTATTCATTAATGCGATATATAGGAGTAAAGTGCGAAATACACACCTGTTCTTTAGAATTTATTAAAGTTTATTTGGATGAATTTTACAATAAAAAGGATATTGAAATGTTTGAAAAAGCTTTTTCTGCTAGAATTAACCTACAATATTACGCAGACAGACCTGTTGATGAGAGTGAGATTAGGGACACCAAAATATATTGCAAGGATTTTTATATAAAAACAAAAGATATTCTAACAAAGATAAGCGAGATTGAAATAAATAAAATCAGAGACAGAATAAAGAAAAGTAAAAATGCTAACACTAGGTATAGATGAAGTGGCAAGAGGCCCAATTATCGGCAGTATGTTTATAGCAGGAACCATGTTTGATGAAAAAGATTTAGTGAAATTAAAAGAGTTGGGGGTTAAGGATTCTAAATTATTAGAACATTCAAAAAGAGTAGAATTAGCAAAAAAGATAAAGAAGCTAGCTAAAAAAATAAAAATAATAGAAGTGAAGCCAAAGGAAATAGATGAGGCTGTAGAATCTGAAACTGGAATGAACTTGAACTGGTTAGAAGCTTTAAAGCAAGCAGAAATAATAAATGAACTAAAGCCTGATAGAGCAATTATAGACTGCCCAAGCACAAATCCTAAAGCCTTTACAGAATATTTAAAAAAGCACATAAAAAAAGAGGTATTATCTAAAGTTAAATTGATTGTAGAGCACCATGCAGATTTTAATTTTTTGGAATGCAGTAGTGCCTCAATCATAGCCAAGTGCAAACGTGAAGCTTATATGGAGAAGTTAAGAAAAGATTTAAAAATAAATTGTGGCTCCGGATATCCATCAGATCCTTACACCCAGGAATTCATAAAAGACAACTACAAAAAATATCCAGCAATATTTAGGAAGAGCTGGCAGACCTACAGAAACTTAGTTGAAGGCAAAAAGCAGAAAAAATTAGGCGAATTTTAAGCTCTCTAAGTCCACTCTTCTAAAATCGTATAGTTTTCTTTCTTCCAAATCATAGAAACAATATTCAAAAGCGTTTTTTGAATTTCTCAATCCTAAGAAATTTTTCTGTACCAAATAGATCTGAGATTTAAGGGGTTTTCCTGGGTAACACCAAAGTACCCATTTCTGATGTCCTTGTATATACTCGTTTTTTAATTCAATCTTTCCTTTTATAATCAGATAAAAAACCAGAGCTTCTTCTAGGAAGAAATTAAGTTGATTCTTGTCAAGTTTAGTCTTTCGGATACTAAGTAAATCCTCTTTTATATATCTTCTAAATCTTTTATCTTTTTTATATAGTTTATTTAATTGTCCTATATAGTTTGTAAAATCCTTGCATTCCAATAAGGTTTGACCCCAAGTGATGAATGAAAATGCTTTTAATATGTAAAATTGGTTCTTCGATATAATATTAGTAAATTCGTTTTTGTGAGAAAGGATTAGAGTTGTAAATCTATTCTTAAGTTTTGATGCTCTTTCTTCTGAATTAAAATACAGATAATCCCCATAAATAAAATTTAATCCAACTAAAGGTTTTATTATTTTTTCAGGGCTAAAGATCTTTACGTATTCCCAGCATTTTTTAGCATTTTGAGCATTAGATATTCTACTCATCGATATAGGAAACACTAAGATTCCATCTTCCGGCGGTAGCTTGTTTATATCAAAAAACCTGTTTGTTAGGTTAGTCTTTGGCATATAACTATAGTGGCGTTAGTATTTAATAAGCTTTCTTTTGATGTATATTTTATATCATATAAACGTATATAAATGAAGAAGTGCATTAAATTTTAACGGTATGAGGTTAAAAGAGATTTATCATTCTAAGGAAGAAGTTATCAAAGAAGGATTGACTTATGACGATGTTCTGTTAATACCACAATTATCAACTGTAAAGACAAGAAAAGAAGTTGATTTGAGTTCTAGAATAACTAAAAAATTAGGGTTCAAGCTGCCAATAATATCTGCCAACATGGATTCTGTTACAGAAGCAAATATGGCAATAGCAATGGCAAGATGTGGCGGATTAGGGATTGTACATAGATATCTTCCAATTGAAAATCAAGTAAAAGAAATATTAAAAGTAAAAAGGTCTGAAGGCCTTATTGTAGAAAATCCTTACTGTCTAGGCGAAGATGTCATTTTAAGAGACGCAAAAGTTTTGATGAAGGAAAATAATGTCTCAAGCGTCTTGATTATAGATGAGAACAGAAAATTAAAGGGAATAATTACCCAAAGAGATGTCTGGTTTGAAGAAAATTTAGATAAAACATTGAAAGAGATTATGACAAAAGATTTGATAACAGCAGAGCCTGGAATAAAGCTAGAAGAAGCAAAGGAATTTTTCAAGCATCATAAAATTGAGAAACTGCCAATTGTTGACAAAAAAGGAATTCTTCAAGGATTAATAACTTCTAAAGACTTGAATAAAAGAATGCAGTATCCTAATGCCACAAAAGACAGCAAAGGAAGATTGATTGTTGGGGGAGCAATTGGAGTTGTTGGCGATTATCTTGAAAGGACTGAAGCCTTGTTGGAAGCTGGAACTGATGTGATTGTAGTTGATATTGCACATGGACATTCTATTTTGGAAATTGATGTTGTAAAAAAACTAAGAAAAGAATTTGGAGACATTCAAATTGTTGGAGGCAATGTTGCAACCTACGAAGGAGCAGTTGCTTTGGTAAACGCAGGCGTAGATTGTGTCAAAGTGGGTATAGGCCCGGGAGCGACGTGTATCACTAGAAAAGTTACTGGTTCTGGAGTTCCACAATTAACTGCAGTTTTTGAATGTTCTAAAATCACAGAAGAAAATGATATTCCTATAATTGCTGATGGTGGGATAAAAAATTCAGGGGACATTGTAAAAGCATTAGCAGCAGGAGCTTCTTCTGTTATGGTAGGCAATTTATTTGGAGGAACAGATGAAAGCCCTGGGCAAGTTATTACAAAAGACGGAAGGAAATTCAAGGTTTACAGAGGCATGGCTTCATTTGGAGCTAATCATGGAAGAAGACAACTAGAAACTAAGAAAGAAGATGTGGCAATAAACGACGTTGTTCCTGAAGGTGTTGAAGCATATGTGCCTTACAGAGGCTCTGTCTATGATATTCTATACCAATTATCTGGAGGAATCAAATCTGGATTAAGCTATAATGGCAGCAACAGCATTGAAGAATTAAAAATAAAAGCAAAATTCACCAAAATAAGCCCTGCAGGATTTCAGGAATCTGGAGTTCATGACGTCAAGGTTTAAACGCGACAAATTGACCCATAACCTTTATAAATTAAAAAATAGGGGTTATTATAGAGATGACTTACATCACAAAAATGAGGCTGCATGGATTCAAGTCCTTTGCCAAGCCTACAGAATTAGAGTTTGGAAATAATTTTAATGTTGTAATAGGGCCGAATGGCTCAGGAAAAAGTTTGTCTGGAGAGAGTAAAGTATTATTGTCAAATGGAGAAGAAATAAAAATTAAAAAATTAGCTGAGAAACAATTAAAAGAAACAGATAAAGTCTATACTCTTGATGATGGGGTATATTGTAAAAGTAAAGAACCGATAAAAATATTTTCCTTGAATCCATTAAGTATGAAAAATGAGGAGTATCAAGTTTCTAAATTTATCAGGAGAAATGGAGAGCCATTTTTATATAAGATAAAAACAAGAACTGGTAAAAGCGTTACGTGTACTGGTTGCCATCCAGTCATGGTATTCAGAGAAAATAGGGTAATAAGTTCGCTAGTCAAAGATTTAAAGAATAATGATGCAATAGCAACTCCAAGGATTATACATACCAATTCAACCTCTAAAGATAAAGATTTTGCAAGATTATTTAGTTATCTAGTTGGGGATGGTTATATAAGGACTGATAGAATTGAATTTGGAAATGATGATAAGGATATTATAGAAGATTTAAAAAGGCTTGTTTTTGAATTGTTTGGATTTAAACCACAATATGAAAAGATTAGTGGTAAAAACTATACTAAATTGATATATTATCAAAAAGACTTCATAAACAAGGTAATTGAGTTAATAAAAAATAAGCACAATAAATACACCACAGAATACAAATATATACCCAACTATTTCTTAAGTAAAGATTTAGAAACAACATCGCACATCTTAGCTGGTTTGTACGATACAGATGGATTTGTGCATAAAGACGATAATACAATAGAATTTTCATCCAAAAATGAAAGGTTGACTGATCAAGTACAAAGCCTCTTCCTTAGATTTGGGATAGTTGCAGTAAAAAAGACTAAAGTAAAATGGGCTTCAAATACCGCAAAAAAAATAAAGAGAAAATATTATTTTTTGTATATCCAGAATTATAAAGATATGAAAAAGTTTTATGAAAATATTCCTTTAAAATGCAAATACAAAATAGAAAGACTTGAAAAGCACTTGAAAAATATTAAAATATCTAATCCAAATATAGATTTATTACCTATTGAAGTTAATCAACTTATAAAAAAAGCAATAAATCTTTTAGGTATAAAATATAAGCCTCTAAGAAAGGATTATCCAAAGCTTGCAGCCTACATGGAAGATAGATGCAACCCGACTAGGCAAGGTTTACAAGAAATAATCCCAATTTTATCATCAAAACTACTAGAAATTTATACAACAGGTCTGTCTTTAAAGCAAGATCAATTAGAGCTAGTTAATGCTATGGATGAATTAGGATTATCTGGAAGACAAACAAGCAGAGAACTTGGATTAAGCCAACAAATTATAAGAGATTATTGGGCTAAGAATCTATTCCAAGCAAAGCCAAAAAATTTAGAAAACTTTTATAATTTTATCAAGTCATCAATAACTTATAGAATAGAAGAAATTAAAAATATTTTTAATACCTTATATAATCTAGCAAATTCAGATATATTCTGGGATGAAATAACTTCTATAGAAAAAGTTAAAGGTGAAAAATATGTATATGATCTAACAATACCTAATAACCATAACTTTATAGCAGATGGCATTTTTGTCCATAACAGCAACATCATGGATGCATTAACCTTCGTTTTAGGAAACATCTCTGCAAAATCAATGAGGGCTGAAAAAGCTGCAAACTTAATCTTCAATGGAGGAAAAAAAGGATCTGCGATGAAGGATGCTGAAGTAGCCTTATTTTTTGATAATTCCAAGAAAGAATTTCCTGTTGAACATAATCCAGTAAAGGTTTCAAGAATAATAAAGGATAGTGGAAGCTCTGTCTACAAGATGAATGATGATACTGTTACAAGGCAGCAGATCCTTGAATTATTGAGTCATGCTAAAATAGATCCTGATGGGCACAATATTGTATTGCAGGGAGACATCACATACTTCATGGAGATGAAGCCTGAAGAAAGAAGGCAGATAATAGAAGAAGTTTCTGGGATTTCTATCTATGAAGACAAGAAGCAGAAAGCCATGCTAGAATTAACCAAAGTTGACACAAAATTAAATGAAGCCGAAATAATATTGACTGAAAGAAGCTCTTTCTTGAGAGAACTAAAGAAGGAAAGAGACCAGGCATTAAAATATAAGGAGCTTGAAAAAAATATCAAGAGCAACAAAGCTACATTCCTGCACATACAAATGAACGAGGCTGAAGAAAAAAGGGATGAAGTTGAAAAAAGAATAAATGAACATCAATCTGATCTTGATAAGATAAACAATAAAATAAAAGACATAAAGGAAAAAATAGACAATGAAAAGAAAAACCTTGACAATGTAAACAAAGACATAGAAGAAAAGGGGGAAATTGAAAGCCTAAAGATACAAAAGGAAATAGAAGATTTAAGGACTTCAAAAATAAGAAGCGAGGAAAGACTTAACACCTGCAAAACAGAGATTGAAAAGATAAACGAGAGAATAAAGCAATTAAATGAAGGGCTAAAGGACAATGACAATACAATTTATGGACTTGAAAATTCAAAGAAAGAGCTTGAGAAGAAAGCCAAAGAAATAGAAGCAAAAGAAGCCAAAAACGAGGAAGAAATAAAGAAGTTCAAGGAAAAATACAACATTTTTGACGCTTCAAGCTTTGAAAAGATTGAGAAAGAATTTGAAAATTTGCAGTCAGACATTTTGGAGACAAGAAACAAGTACAACAATTTATTGCAGAAGAAATTCCAGATTGACAGCAAGATAAACTTCCTGAAAGAAAGGATTAAGCAGGGTGAAAAACTGGAAGGCTCTGCAAACCTGAAGAAAAACAAGAATGAATTAAAAAAAGTCAATGATGAACTGACAAAATTGCTGAGCGAAGATAGTGCAATCTCAATACAGTTTTCAAATGCAAACACAAAACTTAATGATACTAACACTGAACTCTACAAGCTGAATGCAAAGACAGCAGCTTTCAAGGAACATTCTTCTACAGACTTGGCAATTAACAAGATTTTAAGCTTAAAGAATAAAAATGTCCATGGTCTGATAACAGATTTAGGAAAAATAGATTCAAGATATACTATGGCAATGGAAGTTGCAGCAGGCTCAAGGATGAAGGCAATAGTTGTAGAAGATGACAAAACAGCAGCAGAGTGCATCAAAGTATTAAAGGAAAGCAAGATGGGTACATGCTTATTTTTACCATTAAACAAGATAAAGGGAAGCCAAAAGCCAAACGCTACCGGAAATGGAGTCTTGGGAAATGCTTTAGACTTAATAGAATTTGATTCTAAATACAAAGAAGCCTTCTCATATGTCTTTGGATCTACACTAATTGTAAATGATGTTGAGACTGCAAGAAGAATTGGAGTTGGAAAGTGCAGAATGGTTACATTGGATGGGGATTTATTTGAATCTTCAGGAGCAATAGTTGGCGGATTCAGGAAACACAAGCTAAGCTTTGCATTCAAGGAAAAAGATGTTGATGAAAAAATAAAAGTATTAGAAGATGAAATTGAAAAAAATCATAATCTAATCAAGCTATTGAACAGAAAAAGAGAAGACAATCATAAAAAAATAAGCGAGCTAAGAAACAACAGGTCATTGTTTGAAGCAGAAATATTCAAGATTGAACAGACAGCAGGCTCAATAGACATTGAAAAGCTTGAGGAAGAAATTAAGCAGCTAAGCAAGAGCCAAGAGCTGAAAGATGTTGAAGAGCTTGAAGAGCTTGTAAAAAACAAGGAAAAGAACCTGGAAAAAATAAAGAAAGAGAAGGAAGAGCTCAAGGGAAGTAACAGCGAGCAAGATGGAGAGGTCATAAACAAGCTGGATTCGTTGGAAACAAAGAGAAACAAAACCAAAGAAGAGCTAATACAGTGCAGGAACGAGATAAAGAACATTGAAATACAGATAAGCAGCATCTACCAACCAGAAAAAGAAAAAGCACTGCAGATCATAAAACAGCAGGAAAAAGAATTTGAAAACTTCAGGAACGAAGCCGGAGAAATTGAAAAGAACCTTATAACAAACAACAAGCATCTTGCTGAAAAAGACAAGTTATTCACAAGATTCCAGCGGGACTACAAAGATTTATTTTTGAAGAGAAACAAGATTTCTGAGGAAATAACAAAAAGAGAAGCAGGCATCGGAAATGAACTAACCAGAATAAGAGAGATTGAAGGAAAAATAAACAACCTTTCAATTAATAGAGCAAAGATAGTGGCAGAATATGAGGGCTTGGCAAAAGAATTCGAGCAGTACCAAGGAGTTTCATTAAGAAAGGGGACAAGCATAGAAGAACTTAAATTGGAGATAAGGAAGTTTGAACAGTCATTAATACAAATGGGCAATGTAAACTTGAAAGCACTTGAAGTTTATGAAGATGCTGAAAAAGAATACAACCATATCATGGAAAAAGCAGAGACACTGAAAACTGAAAAGAATGATGTTCTGAACATGATAGGGGAAATAGAGAAGAACAAGAAAGGGTTGTTCATAAAAACCTACAAGGAAATAGCAAACAACTTCAAGAATATATTCATGTCATTGTCAAGAAAAGGAGAAGCATTCTTGGAGCTTGAAAACAAGGAAGATCCACTTTCAGAAGGGCTTGACATAAAGGTAAGATTGGTTGGCAACAAGTTTCTGGACATAAAATCATTGTCTGGAGGAGAAAAGACCTTGACAGCGCTAGCATTTTTGTTTGCAATACAAGAATACCAGCCAGCTTCATTCTATTTACTGGATGAAGTCGATGCAGCTCTTGACAAGACAAACGCAGAATTGTTATCTAAATTGATTGCGAAATATTCTCAGAATGCACAATACATCTTGATTTCTCACAACGACGCTGTCATTACTGAAGCTCCTTTCATTTATGGAGTGTCAATGCAGGAAAACGGAGTTTCAAAAATTGTCAGTCTGAAGATTTAGATTTTTTTCTTAAAAATACATGGTGGAGAATTATCAATATAACAAGAAGAAGCAAATAAAACAAGGTGCTTGCCCTAGGTATTGTAATTTCCAAGGGAGTTTCAAAAACTATTTTCTGCCTGTTTACAACAAAGAAGTCAGAGTCTGCTGCCAAAGAATCTAAATTGGTAACTTGAACCGTGAATATATAATTGCCATCTCTAATGCCTTCAGGAAGCTTCAATGTTTTTTCAAAAATCTTTACATCGTTAACCAAAACGTTGTTTTCTCTTTCCTGAACTATTATATTACCCTTGAAATCTTTTATTGTGTAATAAACTTCAGAGTACAAAGGATAAGTTTTCTTCAAAGCTGTTATCTTGACATCTGCAGTGACGCTGTCCTTGTCTCTTATGACTCTGCTTTCATCTTTCAAGTTGACCTTGACATCAAAAAATCTCTGCCTGCTTTCAACCTGAAGGATTATTGGGACTTCCTTCAATGTCCTGCCGCCTAAGACATTTATTTTTCCTGTGAAAACACCCAATTTCTTTCCAAAGACATAAAATTCAAGTATCTTGCCCTCGTTTGTATTCAAGTCAAATTCACGTTCTTTCAAAGTTATAAAATCTTCAAGTCCTTCCACTGAAATGTAAAACTTCAACTTTGAAGGTGAGTGACTCAATATCGACAGGCTTGAAAGGATTGTCTCATCTTTAACCAAGTTGAACTTGAATGATTTTGGCTTTATTGAAAACAATTCAACATTGCTTTTTGTACCTTCACCATCGCTGTCAAAAGAGCCAGTGAAATTTACTCTGAAGTTTGACGTTGAGAAGTTCTGATTGTTTGCAGTGTCGTTTGCATAAGCATAGAATATAAAAGTAACATATTGCGGTGGAACATCTAAAGTTCCCTGAGAGCCTGTGCAGCTTATTCTATTGAATTCGGGAGTCAACAATATTCCAGTTGATGTTGTAACCTTGTACCAGCAACTGTCTAGAATCTGGTTGTCATCAAAAACAACAAGTATTGGAATGTTTGTGGCATTATTAAAGAATCCAGACGGATTAAATATTGTTATTGAAGGAGAAAAGAAGTCTGTTGATGCATTTGCCATTATTGAAAAATTAGTCCTTGAAGAAGATGCCAAAACATCATGGCCAATGAAGATTATTCTGTAATCCTTAAGGCTTATTATTACAAAAAAAACTACAAAAATGCCGATAAGTACAAATATGAACTTTTTATTTAGTGTCATGTTCTTTTTGAATAAATCTTTATTTGACCTTCATACAAACCCTGCTTGGCATCACTAGGAACAGAAGCTGTCATAGTGACCTTCTTTTTCTCACCAGGTGAAATTAAAAAATTGTTGATAGATGGATGAACAAAGTCAACATCATCTACAAAAATTTCTATTCTAGCATCCTTATCTGATGTAACAAAAATGTCTCTGTCAGCAGAATTTCCAGCAGGTATAGTGCCAAAATGAATCTTGTCTGCGTCCAAATTAAATCCGACATGGTCTCCAACAACAACGTCAAAATATAAAATTTCAACACTAAAGTTAAAATAAAGTACTGAAGCTACTAGAGCAATGAATATAAAAGGAACTAAAAAAAAACTAATCTTCATCTTCCTTCTTCCTCCTGCCCAATATGAACCAGAGCAAGTCTATCAATATTATGAAGATTATTATCCCTATAAGCAACTTTGTCATGTCAATCTTAAGTCTTTCAAATATGTAGATTTTTCCTGTCTCTTCATAGCTTTCATTCTCATAAGACAACCTAATCAAGATTCTATACTCGCCTTTATTCAATCCAGTTGTGTCAAAGAAAGTCCATAAAGTATCCTGAGCCCATGGCTTCAAGTCAAGAGATGGTGTCTTAAAAGAAGTTACAACCTCTCCATTTGCATCAAGAACAAAAACCTGAGCTGAAACTCCCTTTACTTCCTTTCCCCACCTATTCTCTATTTCCAACTCAAACCTTGATATCTTGTCCTTCTCAAAAGTATTTGAATAATTAAGAAGCTTCACGAAAAAAGTTCCAATCTTGAATGGCTTTTCAGCGCCAAAAGCTATTCCATCATATCTCAAGACAGCCCTTGCAAAATAATCCCCTGGCTGGAAGTCAGTTGTATTGACTTTTGTCCTGAACTCAAAGTCCTCTTGAGAAGGTAAATTCCTTACTATAACAGATATTGATTTAGCAATTTCATTATCTAATGAAAGCTCAATATTTCCTTCTATCAACCCTATTAAATCGAGACCTACATTTCTTATCTTCATCTCAATGTTCAAATCATCTCCAAGATTAGTGTCTGGAACTTCAAACAAACTTATTTCTGCATATTTTCCAGGATATGGAATGAAGAAGTATATGGCTGCTTTTACTGTAACAACAGTGCCAAAACCAGTACCTGTGTTTGTAAGCTGGGAGGCCCCTTCCGTTGCCCCAACATAAACAGGATGCCATCCTGGAGTTAAAGGCTCTTTAGGAAAATTAATCTTAACATTTACATGGTAATTTGACCTTGCAGGAACAACAATATTTTTAGGATCTATCTCAACATTGTCTTTTATCGCACCGTCTGGAAACAAAGTAACTGCCATGGGCTCAAAATTTATATTGACAACATCTATGCCAACTGTAACAGACTCTCCTGGCTTGTATTCTATATTTTGGTCTGATGGTGAAAGCCCAACTGCAGAGACGCTTGCTGCCAACACTAGCATAAAAAACAAAACCTCTTTTTTCATTATTATTGCCCTCTTTAAGTTCCAGGACAAGGCAATACTGAGCAGTAACGTTGAGCAGTAACATTGACCATTGTTTCTCTGTAGCCTGGCCTGACATCAGCAGGAATTCCTAGATAAATATCTATGTTTAATGCATCTGTAGATTCTGTAAAGGTAAAGTTAGTGCATACGTTTGTTGGAGTTGCTGTGAATGAAGTGATTGTACCTGTTAAATTGCTTGTTCCTGAACAGCTTCCAGTTTCATTTTGAGAAGCGTTCCATTCATAAGTTGGATTTGTCCCGCCAATAAAACCAGATGCTGTGACACTATAAATAGTGACATTGACGTCTACGTTCCCGTCATTCTGCAAAACCAAGGGACCTGGATCCTTGAATGATGAAGGATTTATGTCGGGATCTGTAGTATTGATTGTTGTAAGGTTTGGGGCATAGACCAAGCTTCCATTGCCGAAGTCTACAAATGAAATGTTGAATCTTACTATGACTGTCGGAGCGATAGTAACGTTAACTCTTGCAGAAGCATTTGAAGACTGAAAGCCAGTTATCAAGTTAGAATCAAATTTTCCTAATTTAATAAAGTTTAATGATGCTGCAAATAAAGTTATTGCTATGAAAACAAACAAAAGATAAAACAAAGTTTTATTTGTAATCTCAGCCATTCTTGTTAGCCTCTTTTGAATCAGAATTATTTTCAAGCGACAATATGGTAAAGCCAACTTTTCCGCCCGATGCTGGAGGCGAATAATAAATTTCATTTTTTGAGCTTAAGGCATCCAAAGTAATCCATGTACCTAAAATAGACAAAACTATTGCTATTATTAAGACAACCATTACAAGTTTTCTAGGTATTTCCTCTTCCATGTTACTCGTATTTTGTTGCTACCTTACCATTTTCTCTGTGAAGCAACTCTGCTCCTTCTTCCTTATGCCAAAGCACCATATCCTGACTGTATGAATTTCCTTCTGTTCCTGTGGTCAATCCAACAAAGTTGCAATTTAATTGTCTTCCTGCTTTCCATGTTGTGCCGTTTGCATCAACCAAAGTGCAGGTTGCATTAACACTTTCAATAACTAAAGCATAATCAACTAAAGACTTACCAATTCCATTTCTAATAATGAAAGTTCCTGTTCCATCAGACTTGACAATGAAATCATCACAGTTAAATCCTGGAGCCAAGATGCATGATTTTGGCAATATCCCTTTTGGATTCAATACACCGAAATAAGCCAATGCTCCAATTGCTATTAGAACTACTAAAATAGCCCAGCCATAGGTCATTAAAAACTCTAAAGCTGCTTGTCCTCTTTTGTTATTCATGATTTATCACCTTTACTCACTTTGAAGTTAATATATCCTAAACTTTAATTGTATTTAAGCTTTATTGTTAAATTTTTTCCTCTATTTTTCTTCTTTTTAAGTATCTAAACCAAATTATATTCAAGACTACAAGGACAACAACTGCAATCATAATTGCTGAATTTCTCTTTAAAATTCCTTCTTTGCCAGAAACTACTTCAGCTGTTGCCGAAACCAATGAGGTTTTAATCTGATTCAATGTAACTTCCAAATCTACCTTTGTTTCTTTGACTTTTCCTTTGTAGTGAAGCACTATTACTGCTTTATAAAATCCTGACTGCTGGTCTTTTGTATCCCAGAAGGCTTCAATTACTTCATTACTGTTTGGAGCAAGCTGTGTTGTTGCAGATTTAGACTCTGAGATAAATACGTTCTTGTCGTTTTGTATCAATAATTCTGCATATAAATCATCAATCATCTCCTGCCATCTGCTCTCTACAGTTATTTCAAATTTGGCAACATCTCCTAATTGGAAGTTCCTGACTTTTACATCAGTAATTTCAACTATTGGATCTCCTAGAGTGAATGTAGTCTCGTAAGTTTCTAGCTTTCCATCATAGTCTAATATGACAACAGCATAGTACAATCCTGGATTAATGCTTGAAGTATCCCACTTTGAAATCAATTCTTTTCTTCCTTTAGCATCTATAGACTCTTCTGTTGTAAATAATTTAGCAATTGGCTTGTTGTCAGGACCCTGAACTTCTATAGAGGCTTTTGCCTTTTCAATCTTTTCATCTCCCAAGTTGAAAACTGGCAAGATAAACTTGACTTCTCCAGGCTGTTCATCTATTTCAAACTTGAAACTGACGTGCTTGCCTGGGAATGGAACTCTGATTACTAACTGTGATGCTACTGCCAATGAAACTCCGACATAAGTTCCCTTTGCATCTGAAGCTTCGGCAAGTTCTTGGGCAATTATTGAAACTTCATGGTCACCTGGCCTTCCTAATGCACTTCCAGGGATGTCAATCTTGTATGTGAAGTTCTTCATGTATTCATCTGCCTTGAATTCTACAAACTGGCTGCTCAAAGTTACATACTTATCCAGCTTATCATCGCTCTCAAGCTTCAATAAGACTTTCATGTCTTTATGTTCAGTATTTACAACAGAGAATTTTATTTCTTTTTGTATATGCGGCTCGAATTCTAAGACTGTTCTGCCTGGAGTGATACCTATTGCTGAAACTTGTATTGTGAAAATAGCTGAAGCTAACAAAAATACTGCAATAATCCAAATTAATTTTTTATTCATCTTGCTTTCCTATTAAAATTTCATCTGTCAAGTTGAGATCGATTATACTTCCAACATCCAAAATTGCATAACCTAATGGAGAGAATCTTCTGTCTGCTATTGTGACGTTCACTTTCACATTTCCTGCATTTTCTAGCTGGTAAGTGCCATTCAATTTCAGATTCAAAGCTACTTTGCTTGATATTGTGAAGTTGTAGATTTCACTAATTCCAGTTCCTCTCCAGAAATATAATCCTGGAGACAATTCCAATATGAATGGAGGATTGATTTTTATTGGGGAAGTGAAGAAAATATTGTCATCTACCAAAATATTTCCAAGTCCAATTTTTCTGAATCCTACTCTTGTTGAGTCTAATACAGAACCGTCATCAGGATACACCAAATAGTCTGTGTAGATAGCAAGGACTACAAAGATTGCAATCACTGAAAGCAGCTTTACTTTGTTCATCTTTCCTCCTTTGAATATAAAGAAGCCAAGACAGAGGAAATACCAGGGGGCTCATCCAAGTAATTAACCTCCATCTTAGCTTTTCTTCTCAATTTGGGGAATTGAGCGTGAATCATGGGAATCCTCCAGCGTAGTAACCAGTAATTGTCAAAATATTTGACCTGTTTCCTGGAGGCTCGTCTATTGGCGGAGTAATAGATATGTCAGCTTCACCACTATCTGTCAAATTAGAGAAATTCAACTGCGAGAACATTTTCTGCGTTGTAACTGCAACATTTGTGAAAGTGGTTGTAGACCCTGACCAGTTAAATGCGCCTTCTTCTCCAGTTGCATTGTCTACCTTGAACTGGAATGCTGATGATGGCGAAGGTGCTTGTACAAAAAGAAGCTTGTCTGCTGTCTTGTTGACATTAATTAATGAGTTACCATCGTTCTGAACAATAAATGGCCTTGGACTGTTGTCTGTTGTATCATCAGTTACACCAATCTGAGCATTTGTGAAGTTTACTGATGAATTGTCTGTGCTGATAGCAACCAAAACTGAAATGTTTAAAGTCCTGTGAGTGCTGTTGAAGCTGTATTCAAAACCGTCATAAGATCTTACAAACCATCTGTAGAAATAACCGTCATCTGCGAAGAAGTCCAAATCATCTGTCAAGTTCAAGCTGGTTGTAGTTGAATTCAATAATCTGTTGTCTGACGCGCAGCCGCCTATGCATAATATTTCCAAAGTGTAATTGATTCTGTCAACTGAGTCTGCATCTCCTGATGTAATCCATGAGAAGTTTACATTTCTTTCTGTTGTAACTGTTAAATTTGCAGGAACATTCTGTATTACTGTGTAAGGTCTGCTGTTTACAACTGAAACCAAAGAGGAATTTGTTTCATCGCTTGTGAACTGACCATCTGAAACCTGAACTCCGCATCTCCAAGACTCTCCCTTTTCCTGCAAAGCATTTGTGAAATTAAATGAAGTTAAAGTTCCATTTGCAACTACAGTTGAGTTCTGCTGGTAGAATGTTGTTGTGTTGTACCATTTTATTGTTGTTGTCAAAACATCATCTGCGTTTGGATCTGAAACTGTGAATGAGCAGTTGAACTGGTCAGTAGTGTTTGCTGGATTTGGACCTAAGGCGACATTAAGGATTGTTGGGGCTATGTTTGGGGCTGTTTCTGCAAATCCAAATGCGACTTGCTTAACATCTGATGATTGATATCTGTCAAATGTTTCAAAAGATAATTTCCACTGGAAGAAACGATTGGCAGGGACTACTGACTCATTCAAAGGATAAACTTGAGTCATGTTTTCAAAGTAAGAGGTTGTAGTGTTTGCTGGACCTACAAAAGATTCCCCAGCGCAATTAATATCATCACAGCTTCTGATTTGAAGCCTTGCTTTTGAAAATGCACTGTCATAAATATTTTGCAATTCTAATTCTGATAGAGTTCTATTGAGAATGAATAAAGTATCAATTGTTCCATTGAAGGCTGATTGAGGACTTGTAGATAAAGAACCAATCAATGTAGTCCCATTAGTATTGTTGAAACCTCCTGAAATTATTGAAGTACAAGCAGCAACCCTATGTCTTTCTCTAGGAATTTGAGAAATAGTCCAGACTGTTGCGTTCTGGTCTGATGAATTGAATGTTAAAGCTAAGAAATACCATCTGTTTCTTTCTAATATTACCCCACTTTGAGCACTACCACATAACGGAGCAGTAGTTCCTAAAGCATAGAAAGGCTGTGCTCCATTGTTTGAAGTTCCCTGAATACCAAAGGATTTTCTTCCCCTGTTTGCATTAAGGGCTCCAGATTCATCTCGGTTTATATTAATAATATATCCAAGACCTTGCGAACCTTGCCATTCCCATCTCATTATAATGCCAATGGTTGCTGAAGAATCATTATTAAAGTCGAAGTTGGAAGTGTTTTGCCCTTCTATTCTCATGAAAGTTGTCAAGTTGAAGTATCTTGCTTTCCCTTCTATTCCTGTTGTAACTGCAGGGCATCTTGATGCGTTGTTTCCTATTCCATTTCCACAAGTTCCACCTAAAGAAGAATTTGTTGAGCTTAAAAATAAAGTATCATTTTCTCCTGATTCGTTATTAAATCTAAAAATAGTTACCTTGTCATTTGGGAAATCTTTCTGGCTTAACCTCTTTGGATAGTTTTGAGAACCGTTGAATGTCAAGTTGCCAAAGAACTGGGTGGTGTTTAAGTCAAACACTTTTGAAGTGAAGGTTCCATTTTGAGGATACTTGCCTCTTAACCTTTCAAATATAGCCCTTATCTCTGGAATGCTTAAAGTCTTGTTGTAGATTGCAAGCTCGTCTATGAAGCCGTTGAAACTTGCAGATGAAGAGCTGTCATTGGCTGAACCCAAGTATAGATTCATCTTTCCATCGCCATCAAGATTAGAAATGTTAATCATGTTTGGTGAATCTACACTTCTCAAAGCTCCAGCATCTATTCCTAATCCTTCATCCTGAACAAATAAAGTTACATTAGCCCCATTGTTGGAATAATTAGAAGTGAAAGCCATGAATCTCCATTTCTGGTCTGATGGAGAACCACCTGCACCAGAAACTTGGATTGTTGTTGTAGTTCCAGTTGCGTTTTGGTCACGAATTTGCATTATCAAAGTTGATGAGCTGAAAAGAACACTAAAGGTATTTGACTTTGTAAGTCCAATAGAATGGCATATTATACACAAGCTTAAACCTCCAGTTGCATTTGGCATCCACATTAAAATAACTGTTGCATTTTGTCCCAATCCAATTGGATTTATCGTGATGTTTCTTCCAGTTGTATTAAAAGTCAAAAATCCTTGTATTCCGCCTGAATTTGTCAAGTCATCTTCAAAAGATATTTTAGGACACTTGTCTCTTGGGTCTAAAGACAATGGAGAGCAAGAGCCATGATTATTGTTTCCAGAAGAGTCATTGAAGAAAGAAGAATTACCTTCGTTTCTCCATGATTCGTTGTTGAAATGCAACGATAAAAGCATATTTGAATACAATGAATTATTAAGCTCAGAATCGTTGGCGTGAACTAAGGTAACATTAGCTGCTGTTGCTGAGACCTGAATTGTAGTGTTTGCGCTAAAGTTTAAGATAGCTGTAAATTCTGCAGCTGATCCTGTTAAAACATCAGATGGCCTGCTTGTAACTGTAACTACAGTTGAATTGACAAAGTTTGATCCTAAAAGGCCGTCTGAAGAATTCCATTGAACCAATACTGTATTGTTGACTGTAATATTCGTTGCGTTGAAAACAATTGACAAGATGCCGCCAGAAGGAACACTATTCAAGAATTGCAAGGTTATATTTGTCTTGTCATTAATGAATAAAACTGCAGTTCCATTAATCCTGTCTTCTGAATCAGAATCTGTTACTGTTACAGAAGCGTTTATCTGCTCGCCTGTGGCAAAGAAGGTTCCATTTGTGTAGTTTATTGCTGCGTTAGTCAATACAGGAGCTGCATTTGTTCCATAACCTACTTTAACAAGCTTGACATCTGCTGTCTGAAGCCTGTCATATGTTTCATATGATAATTTCCACTGGAAGAACCTATTAGGTATTACAATAGAATCGTTCAATGGATAAACTTGAGTCATGTTTTCAAAAGATGAGCCTGCTGTGCCATTTACTCCTACAAAGGTTTCACCAGAACATGATTCATCATCGCAGCTTCTTACCTGAAGCTTTGCTTCTGAAAACGCAGAATCATAAATCCTTAGAAGCTCAAATTCATCTAATGTTCTGTTGACAATGAAGATTGTGTCTATTGTGCCATTGAAACCTCTAGCTCCAGCAAGTGGAGTTTCAGAACCTATTATGGTAGTTTCATTTGTATTGTTAAAGCCACCAGAAATAATGCTTGAACAAGAATCAGCAGGATGCATTTCTCGAGGTATAGGAGAAACATGCCAAACTGTCTTGTTTTGTGTTGTATGATTAAAAGTTAAGGCAACTAAATACCATCTTTTTAGCTCAAGAGTGACTCCTGCTTCTCCACCACCACAAAAACCTGAATTTCTTCCTAAAGTCCAAGAGAGATCGCCTCCATTCCTAGCCTGTGCAAGAACATAAAGCTGTTTTGATCCAGAACTCCCAGCTATACCATCCAAATCGTTCATTGAAAAAATGTAATAATTGATACCAGAGCCACCAGACCCAAGGCCGTTCCAGTTGATAATAGCCCCTATAGTGAAAGAAGAATCATTGTTATAGTCAAAGTTTGATGTATTTTGATTTTCTATTCTTATGAATTGCGAGGTGTTAAAATTAACTGCATTGCCTTCAATTCCTGTTGTGATTGAAGGGCATCTTGATGCATTGTTACCAACACCTTTGCCGCAGGTAGCACCTAAGGAATTATTGGCTGCATCCAAAAATAAGGTGTCGTTTTCTCCTACAGTATCATTATTGAACCTGAAGATTGTTACCTTGTCGTTTGGGAAATCTTTTTGGGAAAGCCTTCTTGGATAGTCTATTGAGCCGTTGAAAGTAATATTTTTGAATTTCTGCAAAGAGCCTAAGTCAAATACTTTAGAGGTGTAAGTCCCATTTTGGGGATACTTGCTCCTTATTCTTTCATACACTGATTGAATTTCTGGGATGCTTAAAGTTTTGTTGAAGATTGCTATTTCATCAACGTAACCAGTGAAAGCGCCGCTGGTATTTCTCTGGCCTATATAGTAATTCATCTTTCCATCTCCGTCTAGATTTGAGATGTTAATTGCACTAGTAGAACCGACCATTTTCAATGCAGGATAATCTAAGGCTCCGGATATTTCATCCTGAAAGAACAGAGTAATGTTGGCACTGTTGCTGCTATAATTAGAGGTGAAAGCAACAAAGCGCCATTTTTTCGGATCTGGGTCATTATTTGTACCTGAGCTACTGATGGTATGAAGATTCTGCGTTGCATTATTATCAACTATCTGAACAATTATGTTAGTGCCAGCTTGAAATGCAAAAGTATTCTTCATTGTTGCTCCCTGAGCAGCCTGAGGATTGCTATTGTCATTGCATATTATGCAGCCATCAGATGATGACCCATTGACCATAATCAACATAATTACTGTAGCGTTATTACCCAACCCAAGAGAATTCACAGTGATGTTGCTTGAACCATTAAATTCTAGGAAGCCTTGGATTCCCCCAGACATGGTATAATTATCATCAAACAATATTCTTGGACATCTTGTTTCTAATGAAGGACAGCTTCCATGATGATTATTTCCAGAAGAGTCATTGAAGAAAGATGAGTTGCCTTCGTTTCTCCATGACTCGTTGTTGAAGTGCAATGATAACAACAATTTATCATTTGAAGATAAAGTTGTAGTGTTTATTTCAGAATCGTTACCATGGACTAAAGTTATATTTCTTGCAGGAATGCTGCTTTCAAGGATTGTTGTGTTTGCAGAGACATTTATCTGATTAGAAAGCGCACCTTTTGTAGTTGCAAAGCTTGATGGGGCGTTTGCTATGAATGAGCTTGAGTTCAAGAATACTGTAGAATAACCATCAGTAGCGCTGAACTGAAGTTTGACATCATCTTCACTTGTCAGATTTGTCCTGTTAAAGATAACTGAATAAGTGCTGGAAGCAATTTTATTATTATCAAAAGTGGATGTTATATTTGCCTTGTCATTTACAAACAGAACAACAGTTGCATTAATTCTGTCTTCAGTGTTTTCCTCCAAAATATAGGCAGAAGCATTAATGAAGTCGCTTGTAGAAAAGAAAGTTGTGTCTGTGTAGTTTATTGTTGCATTTGATATAACTGGAGCAGTTTGAGCACACACCCCGATGCAGAAGCTTCTTGTCTCGCTGAAATTGTAGTTTATCCAGTCTGAAACATTTGCAATCCAAAAGTAAGTGCCATTTTTTAATCTGTAAACATCTTCAATCTCGGATAGCCTTAAAGATCTGTTCCAGATTGCTATTTCATCCAGTAAACCAGCGTAATAGTTTGAATCTTCGCTGTCTCTTCCGATGTCTATAAAATTATGGTTAGTTGAAGTGTCTTCATAAGTCGCCATAGTGCCTCTTTGGACACCATCAATGTAAAGTTCAGACCTGCTTGCAGCAACAGAATGCGTTGCAACAACATGAGTCCACTTGTTTAAGCTTAATGCGCTTGTTGCAGTTATTGACTGATAAGAACCTGTGTCTAAAGCAAACACTACGCTAGTTCCAGTTTGATAAATGATAAGGAAATTTCCAGAGCCTGCAAGACCGTGACCCATAGAGACAAATTTATGTTCACCTGTCAAAGTATGTGGCATTACCCACAATGAAATTGTTTCTTCCTGCTTGTCGTTTGCAGCCAACGAACTTGTATTAATAAAATCATTAGTGCCATCAAACTGCAGAGCATAACCAAACTTTCCAGAAATATTGAAGAATGGGCAAGAAGAACCTGAACAGCTTAAATTGCTTCTTCTTCCAGATGCGTCAAAGAAATTTGTTGTGCCTTCATTATGCTTTGTCTCGTTGTTTGCATGCAATATCAATATTGTATGATTGTCTTCAACTGTTACAGGAGAAGTCCAGTTGTATGTGACTTGAGAGCCATTAAATATTGTGCCATTGAATTTGTAAAGCAAGGTAGTGTCATTCAAAATTGAGCTGTTAATTCTGCCGTAAATCTCTACTCTTAATGGCTGAGTTAATACATCATCGTATGGCGTTGCATTCAAGATAACGTTGAAAACTCCTTGAGTGAAAGTCGTTCCATTTGCAGGAGCGTTCAAAACTATTGAAGGCGCGTCTGTTTGCTGGTTAACGTAAAGTGTATTTAATGGAGTTATGTTCACGCTTTTTGAATCATACAAAACATCAGATATTTTTACCTTCCAATAATAAGTTCCGTTTTTTAATCTGTATAAGTCTAAAATTTCATTTGCGGATAAAGAACGATTCCAAATTGCAACTTCGTCTATAGCCATCGTTGAAGGAAAAGTCCCTACATTATATCCCCCAATTGTATCAATATCTTGAACTGCATTAGAACCTAAAGTAAGATTGCTTCCTAATTGAACTCCATTTTTAAAAAATCTAACTTGCCTGTCACTTCTTGTAATAACGACATGATTCCAGATTCCTGATGTAAATCCATTATGGGCGGTAGAAACAAAATTACCAGCGACAGCAGAATAATAGATGGTCGTGGTATCAATATATGGGGCATAATGACCAGCACTTCCGCCAATTACAACTCCATCTCCACTATCCTTCCAGTTTAGCCATAATGAAAATGAACTATTTATTAATCCAATTGTTTTAAAAGTAATATTGTTAGCTACGCCATCAAATTCGTAAGTTCCGCCAAACTTTCCCGATGAATTGAATAAAGGACAATTTGAGCATACTCCATATTTATTTAATTTGGACGAATCATTGAAAAAGCTTCCATTTAACTCATTTCTTTCAGTTCTATTATCTAAGTGATATAATAAAAGCAAACTACTATCTTTATTGTCTGTTACAAGAGAAGTCCAGTTGTAAGTAATTTGTGTGCCATTGAAGATTGTATCATTGCCTTTGAACAACAATAAGGTATCATTTAATGTTGTAGTATTAGAACCATAAATCTCTACTGTCAAAGGAGAAGTAAGCGAGTCATTTGCAGACGTTGCGTTTATACTAATTGTAAGATTAAATCTATTTTCAAAGTAGTTTGAATTGTTTTGCGGTGTATTAATCTTTATTGAAGGCTGGAATTCTCTATTGACATAAATAGTGTTGACTGGATGAAGAGTTGAAGTTTTGCCTACACTAACATTTACAATCCAATAATAAGTGTCATTTCTTAGCCTGTACAAGTTTAAGATTTCATAATCATCCAAGCTTCTATTCCAGATTGCAACTTCGTCTATTGAACCATTCCAGAACCTATTTACAGAGTCTGTTGGTCCTACTCCGCCAATTCTCAATTCATTATTTGTTATAGGAAGAGTATTATTGGTGATGTTTATCTGATAAGTTAATGTCCTGTTCACTCCATTAAGATAAAATTTCAACCTGCTTGAATTAATATTAGCACTGCCATTGAAAACCATTGCAACATGGAACCATTCTCCAGCCCTAAATTCATTGTCATTTGTATAGCCAAACTGAGAGCCACCATAATTTGACACAATAAAGTCATCATTGCCACCAACCCCTGTTGTGCCTGTTTCAATTACCCAGCCTACATTGTTGCTATTGGCAAACTTTGCAACAACTGCCTTCAGGTTTAATAATGTTCTTGCATAGACCCATGCAGAAACAGTCATTTCAGAAAGATTGTCTGTGTCTGTGATGTCTGTGACATTGATAAAATTATCTATGCCATCAAATGTGTAAGTCCCACCAAACTTTCCTGATGTGTTTGTTACTGAGCAATTTGTTCCTACGCATAGCCCATGATTTTCATTGCCAGAAGAATCATTGAAGAAGGTTCCATTATTTTCATTTCTTGATGATAAATTGTCAAGGTGCATCAGCAATATCAATGATTTATCACCTTTCTCAACCAGCGGAGAAGTCCAGTTGTAAGTAATTTGTGTGCCATTGAAGATTGTGTCATTGCCTTTGAATAATAAAACAGATTCATTCAAATCATTTATATTTGACGAGTTTGAGCCGTAGATTTCAATTGTCAAAGGAGTTGTAGTCAGATTGTAAATTGCAGTGAAATTCAGGGTTATGTTAAAAATCTTTTCTATAAAGTTTGTGCCATTTATGAAACTAGTATCATTTCCAGAGAAGTTGAACGTCAATGAAGGAGTTACTTCTACGCTATAACTTGTCTGAATAGAATTTACATCTGCTGTTTGATATCTATCATAGCTTTCAAAAAATAATTTCCACTGGAAGAACTTGTTAGCAGGGGTTACAGTGCTATTAAGAGTGTATAACTGCGACATATTATCAAAATAAGTATTTGCTGTTCCGTCTTTTCCAACAAAGGTTTCACCTGAACAAGCAGAATCATCACAGCTTCTTACCTGAAGCTTTGCAGTTGAAAATGCACCATCATAAAGCTTTAGTAATTCACTTTCAGACAATGTCCTGTTGACAATGAATAAAGTGTCTATTGTTCCATTGAAAGAAGATGAAGGAGTTACTGCTATAGTTCCAATTAATGTAGTGCCATTTGTGTTGTTGAAGCCACCTGAAATTATATTAGAACATGAAGTAACTCTGTGCCTTTCTCTTGGAACTGGTGAGATTTGCCAGACAGTTGCGTTCTGGTTTGATGAATTAAAAGTTAATGCGAGGAAATACCACCTGTTTCTTTCTAAAATTATTCCACTTTGAGCTCCCGAACATAATGGAGCTGTAGTTCCTAAAGCATAGAAAGGTTGAGCACCATTGTTTGCAGTTCCCTGAATACCAAATGACTTTCTTCCCCTGTTTGCATTTGCACCACCAGCTTCATCCCTATTCATATTAATAATATATCCAAAACCTTGCGAACCTTGCCATTCCCATCTTAAGATAACTCCTATTGTTGCAGAAGAATCATTGCTAAAATCGAAGTTGGAAGTGTTTTGTCCTTCAATTCTCATGAAAGTTGTCAGGTTAAAGTATCTTGCCTTGCCTTCTATACCTGTTGTAACTGCTGGACATCTTGAAGCGTTGTTTCCTATTCCTAATCCACAAGTTCCGCCCAGAGAAGAATTTGTTGAGCTTAAAAATAAAGTATCATTTTCTCCTGACTCGTTGTTGAACCCGAAAATTGTAACCTTGTCATTTGGGAAATCTGACTGGCTGAATCTTCTTGGATAGTTTTGAGAACCATTAAAAGTGATATTTTTTAAGGTTTCAGTGGTATTTAGTGCAAAAACTTTTGATGTATATGTTCCATTTTGAGGATACTTGCCTCTTAATCTTTCAAACAATGCCCTTATCTCCGGGATGCTTAAAGTCTTGTTGTAGATTGCAACTTCATCTATGAAGCCGTTGAAAGGTGAAGAAGCATTTGTCTGCCCTATATAATACTGCATCTTTCCATCACCATCTAAGTTAGAAATATTTATCATATTTGCAGAATCAACGCTTCTTAAAGCATATTGGTCAATTCCTGTTGCTCCTCCTTCATCTTGGACAAACAAGGTAACATTAGCTCCATTGTTGGAATAATTTGAAGTGAACGCTATGAATCTCCATTTTTGATCTGTTGGGCTTCCACCTGCACCAGAAACTTGTATTGTAGTTGTTGTCATGGTTGCATTGTTGTCATTAACCTGCATTATCAAAGTGCTTGAGCTGAATAATAAGTTGAAAGTATTTTTCTTTGTATTAGCTGGGCCATTGCAAAGGATACATAAAGACAATGCTCCAGTTGCATTTGGCATGAACATCAAGACAACTGTTGCGTTCTGGCCTAATCCTATTGGGTTTATTGTTATATTTCTTCCATTTGTTTGAGTAGTGTTAAATTGTATGAAACCTTGAATGCCGCCAGAATTTGTTAAATCATCTTCAAAGAATATCTTTGGGCACTTGTCTCTTGGGTCATCTGCCAATGGAGAGCAAGAACCGTGATTGTTGTTTCCTGAAGAGTCATTGAAGAAAGAAGAATTGCCTTCGTTTCTCCAGCTTTCATTGTTGAAGTGCAATGATAATAACAAATTGGAAGTGAGTGAAGTGTTTATTTCTGTGTCATTGCCGTGAACTAAAGTCAAGTTTGAAGCTGTTGTAGATACCTGAGTTGTAATGTTGGTTGATGAAGTTGCATGCGCTGTAAATTCCTGAGTCGTATTTGTAACTATCAAAAAAGTCTGCAATGACAAGTGAGGAACTATCCACTGTATTTCATCTGCGTTTCCATCTTCATCATAGTCTGAATAAGTGAAAGGAAGTATTTGATTATTGTTTGTAACCCAGTAAACCCTTATAAAATCTGGATGAATATTAGCTACAGCAGTATAAGCAAGAACATTCTGATAACTAATGTCAGAAGATACAGAAACTGTTTTCTGGTTTTCTTCTTCAACCTCGACCAACTCAGGACCTTGAGTCTCATAAATGACTTCAAGAGTGTCGTTTTTTGTTATGTTTTCATTTATTTTTATTGTAATATTCTCTTCAGGCTCAAAGCCGAAAAATCCCGTAAATCTAAAAAACCTTACAAAGAAATTTCCTGTAATAGCATTGCCATTAGATTGAGTTTCATTTTCTAAAACAGGATTTATCTCAATGTCTGCAGTAATATTATTTTTAAGAACAGTAATGTTCTCAGCATAAGAAGGAATCTCAGTCAATAAACCTGATATAGTTTCATTTACAGTTATTGTCTTGACCCATTTTACAGGCTTTCTTACTACAATAGGATAATGCTCTAGAAGTTCTGTAATGTTTGCTTTTGTATAAAGAGGAACTTCAGTTGTAATATTACTCTCATTTGAAGAAGTTTCGTTTGTTACATTCACAGGAACAATCGTGACATTGACAATGCTTATGTTCGTTGTTTCATTTGTGATGTTTACTTCTGCTGTAATGTTTGTCTCATTTGAAAGTGTAAAGTTAGTAACATTTATAGTGAAATTAGTTTCTTCCTGCGTAACATTTGCTTCAGTTTCATTTGTAATGTTTTCTTCAGCTGTCTCGTTTGAAAATGTAAAGTTAGTCTCAGTTAAGTTTGAAACATTAGATATCATATCTATGGAGATGTTAAAAAAAGTCTCGTTAAATTGCTCTGAAACATTTACTGAAGATTCATTAGAAGTGTAATTAGTATTGTTTACAGCTATAGCAAATGCAGTGTTCCAAACAGATTCTGAGAATTCTCCAGAAACGTCCTTAATATATTGCCATAAGCCTAAGCATTCATTTGCATCAAAGTCAAATAAGCTGCACTTGTACAAGCTTCCTGTAGCATCAGAAAAAAATTCTGCCTCGTCAAAATCCAGATCATGCTTGAATGCAAAAGAGGTTAAAAAAGAAAGATGAGGTGGGGGGGCTAAATCCACCTCTCTTAACTCTATTGAAGAACCTGACTTTAGATTTTTTATCTTGATTTTTTCAACTACATTTCCAGTTATAAGCTCAGAATCAGCATCTAAAGGAGCTATATAATCAATGTCATTTATCTTTATAGAAATTGTCTCATTTTCGTGGACTGTAAAGCCTGTCAGTTTGAAGTCAGAAACAAAGAAAGTTCCTAAGCCAACAGCAAATAAAAGAAAAACAAGCAGAAATACAAATGGAATTTTTTTCTTTTCAGAAATTTTTTCAGGCTTTTGCTTCAAGAAATCAATTATTGAATTATTTTTAAGCTTTTCGGGGGTTAAATCAGAATCTATAGTGTAATTGTTGGGGATAATAAAAAAAAGACTGAATCTGTGCTTTATTTTTCTTCTTATGGCCAAGTATAAAGCGAACAAAAGCAATAGAATGAAAACAATATAGATAGGCGTGAGATGATTGGCAGCAGAATTAAAGCTTTCTAAAAATGGTGTTTTATAGAAACTGGAGGTTATAAAATTAGCTGAAGAACTAGAAAACAAATATAATGTCAATAATATCAAACTTACTGAAGCTGAAACTAATAAAGTCGCGAACAATGGTTTCAAAGGAGAGAAATATAAAATTGATTCTTTCTTCTCTTCTTTTTCAAAGTCAGAAAGCTTTGCATTTTCATTCTTAAGAAGCTTAGAGTCAAGCTCATGGTAAGATTGTTCCAGCTCAGATTCTGAATCTAGGTCAAAGAATTCTTCGTTTACAGGGGCTCTTAATAAATCTAGTCTGTCTATTATCTTTTTATTTTCGTAGTCATCTTCTAATTTTTTTAATTCATTTTCGTAAGCTTCTAATGTTAAAGATTTAGTATTAAAGTCAGAAGGAATTGGAGATGATAATAAATTAAGCCTTTCAGAGATAGAACTATCTAGTTTTTTAGAACTAACTACTGCGCCACGCCTTTTTCTTTGCAAACTACTAACCCCTTTTAACAAATCGGAGAACTCTTTTGCCTATTACATACTACTAAGTGCAGTACGTAAAAAAAGGTTAATTGAGCCCCCTTTATTTTACTGATTACACTATTAAATTAACTTTTAACCCCAAGAATAACAACTAAAATTGATTTATATAGTTTTCTGTGAAGGAAAATTACTACATTTAAAGGAATATCAATCAAATAAGGCTGACTAGTCTGGATTATTACTTTTTAAAAGCTTATAATAAGCCTTTTTTTACCACTTCCTTTAATTTTGGATATATTTTATCTTTAATTAATCTTTTTAGCAAAACTTCGTAAATCTTACGGTAAATATAAAAGTTTTAGATTATATGAACGACAAAGTATATAAAAACTAATAACTTATTTAGATAATGCAAGTAAGATTGAAGCCTGCAAATGTGGAAAAAATAAAAAAGAGGCTAAGAAAGTATACTGAAAAAGACTTAGAATATAATGAGCCACATTTTACCCTTAAACTTGAGAGAGAAAAGATAGACAAAAGGGAAGTCATAAAGAATATATTAAAACCAGATAATTTGGCCTTTGTAGGAATATCAGAATCTAAGAACCCTAATTATAATTATATATATGACTTATACTTTAAACTGGGAAACAACCGGGTTTTTAAGATACCTATAAGTATTAAACCAAAATCTTTATATTTGGTTACTATCTATAAAATAAGGAGGAAGCTACAAAATGAAGCAAATAAATATTTCAGGAAATAGGAAGGAATATTCATTAAAGGGATTAAAATTTAATTACGATGGCCTTAATGATTTGCTTTATGTCTACAAGCAAAATTCAGAGGTTTACTCTACTGTTATGGTTGGAGAGTTTCATTTGGAATTTAGCAGAGATGGAGAAGTTGTTGGAGTTGAAATATTGAAAGCTTCTGATTTGCTTAAAGAATATGATGTCTCTAAATCTTTATTAAATAATCTTGATGGAATAAAAATTAGGGTAGTTGTGAGAAGTGACTCATTAATAGTATTTTTAGTAATTGGCGCAATGAACAAGGAAAGATCTATTCCGATAACTACTAATAATTTAGAATCTCCAATTATGCAAATAATTAATTAAATTTTATATAAGCCGCTTGTAAAGTATCCTTCAAAGAATAGTTTTGCCTATCCACTTTACTTTATATGTGTAAACTTAAGTTTATATTGATATCTTCGGTTTTATATGTGTAAAAATAAATGTTAAGAATTTAGAAGAATAAAAAGAAAAAATTAAAGGGGGTTTAATCCCTTATAGCTTTACTGTCTTGGGTAGTAGTAATAGCTTTGCCCTTCAACTGTTGAAGGCTCTTTTCCGCTGCCCTTTTTCATGGCTAGGACTAGAGCTAAAACAATCAAGACAACAACCAAGACGATAAAGACAACTGCCAAAACAGTTTTCAAGTCGTCAAAGCTTTGCTGTGGCTCTGCTACTCTTGCGTTAAGGTTTACTTCCCTTACAATATTGCTTCCCATCATTACTCTAGCAACAAAGTTGTAGTTGCCTGGTTTTGCATTGTCTCTTGGCTTCAAGTAGATGTTTGCTTCGCCAGTTCTTCCAGCTTCCAAATTAATGAAACCTGGATCAACTCTGGATTCTGCCCAAAGGTCTTCTCCGTCTAATTCAACTGAGAATACTCCTTTTGCATCTCCTAGATTTGCTAAAGTCAATCTGAATAATGTTTCCTGACCAGCCATTAAATCTTTGCTGGATGAGTCTACATTAACTATTGCTTGTGGGCCTACTGCAACTTTTTCCTGACCTTGTACAAAGATTGTCTTTGTTTCGGTTGCAAAGTCATGTCCTCTGTTGTATTCTATTACAACATTGACGTTATAGTTGCCTGTAGGTGCATCTTCTGGTAATCTTAATATTAGATTGATGCTCTCTGAAGACTCTTCATTGTCATCTAACAATCCATTAGATTCCTCTGCCAATTGATTGACAAGTTCATCTATGAAATTAGATGTTGAAACTCCTAGCTCTGGAATTGATGCAGTAACTTTTATGTCCTGCTCTTTCTTCTGACCTAGGTTCTCTGCCCTTACAGTCACGAACAACGGAGCACCAGCCCTTAAGTTGCTGCTTGGATTAAATAGAACTGCAAATGGCTCAATACTGTGTCTTCTCTCATCAATTCTAACCTGGAATTCCTGTTCAACTTCAGCTGTGTTTGAAGCAACTACAGTTATTCTTAAAGTATAGATTTCCTGAGCATCTATATCATTTGGTATTAACAATCTTAATGATTTCCTATAGACGTTATTACCTGCTTTGACTATGAATAGGTCTGTTTCATCTTTTACATCACCATATTCATAACCTAAGATCTCAGCTTTAACTTCGACCTTATCTGTTGTAGTGCTTGCGTTTGATCTGACCCAAACCTCTACAAGAATTTCATCTGTTCTTTCAATTGCATAGACATCGGTTGTTGAAGACAATACTTGATTGTCTATCTTTACGCTATCTATCGCAAATGGTCCAACGACTTGTGCATTAACTGCACCAACTAGTGCGAACAAAAACACTAGCATTGCGCTCAATAATATTGTTTTTCTCATTTTAATTAAACCCCCAATATATGTTTTATTACTATTAGCCAGTTATGACTAATATATAAACCTTTCGGTAGTAGCAACAAATAGACTTTTTTGCCTGATTTGCCTTGTATTTTGATGTTTTAGAGAAGTACTTTGTCTTAAAATAAGTGATTGAGGATAGGCAAGTAATGAAAAAAAGACAGCAAGTTTTATATACCAATGGGACAAATTATTCAGTTATGGGATGTTATACTGGAGATGGAGGACCTGCTCATGTTACGGTTCTTGAAAATTCTATAAAATATTGGGATACTAGAACAACAAACTCTGGGATTCCTAGAACTTGGGGACCTCATTATGGAGAAGTTATCTGGGCTTTTAACAGGGAAACTGGAGAGTTAAAGCTTAATAGGAAATACTATTCTAAAGAAGAACCAAGCTTACATAATGCAGAAGATTTTGAACCTCATTTTTTAATTGGAGAAAAAGGAATAAATTTAGGATCCATAGTCAAGGAAACTGACATTAAATATGAATTGCATGATGAAATTGACAATGTCAGAAGCATATGTTACTTGACTCCTGAGCAAGAAAAATGCTATACAAGATTAATTAATTCTACAAGCACTTAATAAAATAGGTGGGGTCATCAGGATTTGAACCTGAATCTGGCGCTTTGGAGGCGCTAATACTAACCGGGTTATACTATGACCCCTTTAAAGAAAAACTAGAAAATTGCCTATATAAATATTACCTAATCTGAGGGTGTTAAGTATTAAGGGCTTTTAGTCATTTTCTGCTCTCCTGTTAAGCTCGTGGCTTTCTTAACTGAATTTACTAAAATGGGATACCATCTATTCTGCTCATTAATCCCAATTCCACACTTCTCTGCTGGAGTTAATTTATCCTTTACATTCTTTCTTACAAAGTTATGATAGACTTTGAAGCCATCAGCATATGCTTGGGTTTCGGTTATCCCTCTTCTGATTTTCTGAAACTCTTTCTGATGAGTGTGGTGGCTTTCAACTGCATTATTGTTTATTTGTTTTCTTCTTCCTAAAATTGAGATATGCTTTACTTTATTTTTGCTTCCCCAATTCTTAAAGGTTTTTCTAATGCCTTCTTGATACCCAGCATATCTATCGGTTATTATCTGATTAGGCATTTCTTGTGTTTGCTGATATGCTTCTGTCATTACATTTTGTGCGTCTTTTATCTTTCTGCTTCTGCCAGAATTAATAGAAGCCAATAAGAATTTAGTATTATTGTCTATGACATTCCAAACATAATCAAAGTTCTTGTTTGGGTTTTCTTTGTCCTTTCCTCTCTTTGTTAAGACAAGAGTTTCATCAGCGTTCCATGTTCCACTTGTTTTAGGTGTCAAAGTTTTAGAGTATTTTTCCATGACTTTTGAAAACTTTAATACCCATTCCCTTATTGAAACATGAGAAATATTCAAGCCATAAAATTGCTTGAATTGGTCTGAAATATCTCTATAACTTAATCCTTTGTAATAGCAGTCCATAGCTAAGCAGACTAGTTTAGCATTTCCTTTTATATTTTTTATAGGCTCTAAAACAAATCTTTTTCTACAATTCTTACAACAGTAAAGCTGTTTTAATCCTAATTGCGTTTTTCTTAATCCTCTCTTGAATATATTTTCACAAGAACAATAAGGGCAAATATCATTCTTAGGAGTTTCAATAACGACTTCAATTTCTCTTTTAGCCTGTGGCTCTATTTCATAGGCGTTCTTTAATCTTTCAAACAAAAAGATGGCTTTGATATGCTTACAATAAATGCCTTTGTTTCTGCATCTTAATTCAAAGTCCTTGCATTCACAAGAATAGCTGTCTATATGAGTTACTTTGTATTTTTTATTGCTATCAAATTGTGATGGAACTAAATAGGTAAATTCGTCTAAAGCCTGTGGCTGTCCTTTCTCTAAAACTGCTTTGGCTCTTATTTCTCTTTTGTCTGAATATGTTTTTAATTGTTCTTGTATTATTTGCATTTTTATCACTCCATTATTTACCTTTATAGGTATACTTATATAAGTAATGCTAATATATAAACCTTCCTGTTTCTTACTTATATAAGTAAGGATTATATAAATATCTCTTTGTTTATAACTTAGTTAATAATACCTTATTTAAATAGTGTTTATATAAATGGTATCTTAAAAAGTAAGGTTTATATAGAAGCTATGTCTTTAAATTCTTATGAATAATAAGAGATATATAATTAAAAAAGAGGTGAACGCTTTTAAGTGTTTAAGATGTAATCATGAGTGGTTACCAAGAGTCAGCATGGAAGAGCTTGAAAGCGAAGTAAAAGAAAAGCCGAGAATCTGTCCAAATTGTAAATCTGCTTATTGGGATTTAGAAAAGAAAAAGAAGAAATAGAAAATAATCCGATAAAGTAAGAAGATTTTCGGAAAAAACACAGAAAGAAATAAAAAGGATTTTCAATTAAAAGAAATGACGATGAAATATTGGTTATGTATAACAAATATGGAAAATTGGGATGTTATTTTAGATAAAGAGGTTCATGGATTTAATGAAAGAAATAAAAGATATTTTGAACTTTTAAGTATTGGTGATAAAGTTGCCATGTATATCACTCCTAAAAGAATAGGCGGTCTTTTTGAAATAGTAAAAATAGATTTCAGCAAAGAAGTAATATTTGGAGGCGGAGATTATCCTTATAGAATAAAATTAAAGAAAATTAAGCTACCATCGCAGTTTATTCTTATGGACGAAAGACTAACGGATAATCTTTCTATTTTCAAAGGAGCAATTAAATGGGGTGCAACTCTAATGGGTAAATCTATTAGAGAGATTACTAAAAATGATTTTGAGCTTATATCAAAAATAATCAACGAGCAAAAATGAAACCTTTAATTAAATGGGCTGGTGGAAAATCAAGCGAGATAAAACATATAGAAAGGATTATTCCAGAATTTAATAGATATATAGAGCCCTTTTTTGGTGGTGGTGCATTATTCTTTGATTTAGAACCAAAAAAAGCAATAATAAATGATATTTCAAAAGAGCTGATTTTATTTTATAAGCTACTAAAGAATAATAAGAGCCGAGAAAGATTTAAGAAAGAATTATTTAGGTATGTAGAATCATGGGAGAGGATTGGAGTTTACATGAAACATTTTGGAAATGATTTCATAGTTCTTTACAATAAATATAAGACAAATAGATTAAATGAAGATAGCTTTGAAAAAGAAATAGAATTATTATTCAAGAAAAAGATAGTCCCTTTTAATGGATTATTCCATAAGAATTTTTGCATAAATCAAGAAGGATTATTGAAAGAAATAAAAGACAATCTGATAGCAAAACTGCAAAGAACTAGGAATAATGTTGATGTTAATAATCACTTTTCTGATTATGAAATAAAGAAAAACATAGAATCTGCTTTTAGAAGTGGCTTTTATATGCACTTTAGAAATTTAATGAACCGAGAGAAAAAAAGGAAAATAAGATTATCTAAAGAAAAGAAAATAGCTAATTATTATTTTATAAGAGAATTTTGCTATGGTGGAATGTTCAGATTTAATAGCTCTGGCGACTTTAATGTTCCCTATGGTGGTATAGCTTACAATAAAAAGGATTTTAGAGCAAAAGTGAAATATCTATTCTCTGAAAAGATAATTAATTTATTGAAGAATATAAAAATAGAGAACAGGGATTTTGAAGAATTGCTTAAAAGTTCAAGATTAAACAAAAAGGACTTTGTTTTTTTAGACCCACCTTATGATACAGAATTTAGTGGGTATGAAGAAAATCCTTTTACTAAAGAAGACCAAGAGAGATTAGCTAAAACTTTAATAAATCTAAAAGCTAACTTCATTTTAATAATAAAAGAAACTCCTTTTATCCTTAATTTATATCAAGGTAAGAGGGGTATAAAAATATCTAAATTTAATAAAGAATACAAATTCAACATAAGAGAAAGGAATGTTAGAGATGTAAGGCATTTAATAATTCATAATCTAAATATTAAGCAACACCGACAGGCTTCACTTTCGCATTATTAATAATCTCTTGAAGCTCTTTTAGAGTTAATACTTTGCTTCTATTCCTATGCATCATTCTATGACAATTAGAACATAAAGGAATTACTTTATTCAAGGCTTCTTTTAGCTTTTGTTTTGTGCCTTCAATATCCATTAAGTGAACAGGCTCTAAATGATGTATCTCTATGTAATCTTTTCCATGTCCATTATATTTTATTGAGAAATCAAATCCACAAGCTTCACAAGATACTCCTATTAGGGATTGTTTTAATTCTCTTAATTTCATTTCTCTTAACTTTCTTGACCTTTGCCTATGTTTTGCTTTTCTTTCTGTTTGCAGTCCTTCACTTATTGTATCTTCTAAAATAATGTCAGTATAATCTTTGTTAATAGCTTTCCTTACTTTGCTCTCTTCAAATCCACTTTCTTTGACATAATCAATAAGAATTTCATTATCTTCTAAATATTCAATTCCTTTTTTAGTTATTTTATTTAGACCACCCCTACCACCATAAATAATTAATCCTCTACTTACTAAACTTGTTTTTTGTTCTCTATGACAGATAAGATTTCTAACCTTTTGTGTAAAATGAGTATCATTTCTATCTTTAAGTATCTCGGCATCATAGCCCGTTGGTTTAAATTCTTGAACTAATAATTTTATAATTTCTGATGTAGAAATTCCATCTGGATTATCCCTTAAATGTCTTAAAGCTGGAATATCAAGCTCTCTTTCGGTAATCATAAAAAATTAAGGGTAAAATACCTATAAAAAACTATCTGAGCCACGCCACTTAACACATCTATTCAAGCCACGAAGACTTAACACTCTCACCTAATCTGTCTCGTCTTCTTCAGTGCTTAAATCTTTGGCCCTGAAAGTAGAGGCTAAATCTATCAAGTATTTTCCATCTTCTAATTTATAGACTAATGGCTTTCCCTTGAACAAATCTACTAAATCTATCTCAAACTTTCCTGGCTTTAACATACGAACACTCTCCAAATCTAAGATAACTGGCTTGTCAACTTCATCTTCGCCTAATAATTCCAAGGCATCATTCATGATTGACTGCTTTTCTTCTGTTGTCAATTTAACAGTTAAATTCTTCACATCTTCAACATCTTTCTTCTTCATGAAGAAAAAGAACTTGGCTCCACAATCACAGCCTTTTAGAATCTGATTAGAACCGTCTGGATAAAGTTTCCCGCATTTGACGCATTGGTGAGGCATTGTTTACCTTTTTTTCTTCTTTTTAGGAACATCAGTGTAAAGCATTATCTTGTTTGGATCTTTCCTGATTTCCTTTACAATAGAAGCTGGACCTATTATTGTGATACCATCGCGATTGCCAACTAAAAGCTTAATCATCTCTGACTTTATTTTTCCAAATAATTGTCTTTTACTTTCCTCTGGGTAAATTGTACAGATCTCAATTCCTTTGAATTCTTTCTTGATAGTTTCCATAGTCTTCTGAATTAAACCTGATTCTTCTTCTGGCTTCAATCTACCTTGCATAAGAACTATTTTTTCTTCTTTAACTAATTTTAATAATCTGTTTATTCTTTCAGCTGAAGAAAGGCTTTCTATTTCCGAATACGGCACAAATTGTAATGTTAACATTTTTCACCCTCTTTTTATTACTCTAAATAATGACTCATAAAACTCAGCCATGTTAGTTCCTTTTAATGCTGATATTCCTACAACATCATACTGCGGGAAAGCTGCTTCAACCTTTTTTATGTTTGATTTTTTCAAGTCAACTTTGTTAGCTACAATCAAGACAGGAATTTTTCTTGCTGCTAGATTACCAACTATTGTGATGTTAACCTGTGAATAAGGATTAATTGCTGAATCTAGAACTATTACGACACAGTCCATGTCATCAAGCCATTTTATTGATTCAATGACTCCTTTTGTAGCTTCCTTAGCTCTTTTCTTAGCCTGACCTTCAGGCATCTTGAATTTCAAAAAATCTTCATAATCAATTTTTGTTGCTATTCCAGGAGTGTCTACAATGTTAAAATTAATTTCCTTTCCTTTTTGCTTTATCTTGACTGATTCTTTAATGTTAATCTTGCGAGTCTCATGCGGAATCTTAGAAACAGTCCCCATTTCTTCTCCAAGCCAGTCCTTGCAGATTCTGTTTGCTAAACTGGTTTTCCCTGCATTTGGAGGACCATAAAAACCTAGCTTAATCTCTTTTTTTTCGTTAAACAACTGCAAGAATATTCTTCTTATGAAATTTGTCAAGACTCTTAGCATTTAGTTTCCCCTTTTGACTATACCTTATGTTGCTAGGTTGTTTTTAAGCTTTTTGGTGATAAAAACAGGCAAGTTTAGATTACTTACATAAATATAATCTATTACAAGGCATACTCAAACTTTTCTTTATCTAATGCTTCAGCTAGTGTTTTTTTTAATAACTTTTTATCAAATGCTCCGAGAACTGAACTTCTTCCATAAAAGCGTAGCCAAGGCTTTGTTGTATTGTGACGATATATATTAACCCAACCACCACCATGCTTTGTAAAAGTTGATGGAGACTCTCCTTGATCACTCAAATAACGGTTTAATCGTCCTAAAGTATTTACATGCTCAGGTCCTTTATCGATTCTTATAAAACCTCTTCCATCAGGAGATTCTAACAATACAAACTTGAGTATTGCATCCGGGTCTTGAGAACTAAGTCTAGATAATCCACTTTCAACTTCAAATAAATTTTCCCCAGTAATTTGTTCAAGAGTCATTTTATCTTAAATTCTAGATTATCTAGATCTCCAATAAAAACTTCTCCAATGCCTTCTTTTTCTTTAATAAAAAGCATTCTACTAACGGCACCAATTGGATCTTGAGGTCTACCGTGGTGACATACATCAATATCTAAACTAGGATCTTCAAATAAGCCTAATAATTTAGTTATATAGCGTTTGTAGGATTCAGCAAATTCTTGCCTATTTTTTAGCAGAGCAAAATGATGAGGGGATATATCTGAAACTTCGTAGGTTCCATTTTCCGTCAAATCTTCTGTAATAGTCCAACCATACCTAGTTGGATCTACCTTTGCTTTCCCATCAACCCTGTTCACACCTATAACTTTATGTTTAGGAACATAAAAATCATTTTCTCTTGTAAAGCCATAGTTCAAAAGAACTTGTACATTGATCTCTTCGAACCTAGTATCAGTGAATGAAGAAATATCAATGACATCAAGAGGAAGACACTTCCCGAAAGACATTTCATCTCCAACATCGGGTTTTACTTTAACTAAGTATCCACTACCTAAAATAAAAGGTATCCTCTCAGTTATCCATGTCCTTGAACGTGGTCTATTCGGCTTTAATATTAACATTCTTTCTTTAATCCATTCCTTAAACCATTCATCTTTACTGCTTTCAGGTACAGCTTCACTTCCTTTATCTATAATATCTTCCAATGCTTTGTAAGCTTCCTCAATATTTTCAAGAAAGGTTTCTACCATAGTAAAAAATCAAATTCACCAATTTATAACAATTATGCATCTTAGATATCTACAATAACACGAGCTTTCCAATATTTTTTAAGTTTTTTTACTTCAAATAAATGCAGTGTCACAGCCTTAACATCATTTCCTAGTTTATGCTTCTTTGGATTGATTTTTTCCCCTTTAATTTCTGCTTCAAGATGATAAGTCTTATTTTTCTCTGTAATTTTTACCTTAACTTTGTCAAATATAGAGTAATCCTTGTCTTTCAAGAAAATAATTTCATCTAAAAAATCAAACAACAAGTTGTCAATTTTCTCATTTTTTAACTTCACTTTCCAGGTTTTCTTAGAAGTTACGGTCTTCAAGTCTACCTGCATGTTGAACAAAGCCAAAGCTGCATTAGTGAATAGCTCATTCAAGTCTTTACCAAAAGCATCGAAAGCTATGTCTGCTACTGCTATATCTTCTAAATACTCAAATTTTTTCATAAAGTATTAAAACATGTCTTGATGTTATAAATCTAACTATCATAATACTTATATAGTGTAATATATGGGTTGCAGATATGGAAGGCCGAATAATCAGAACAATTGAAAAAGCAGTATTGCTAGGGAAAAATCTCAAAGAGAGGCATCCTGAAATTGCCCAGATGTATAGACAAAATGGTGATGGTATGCTATCTTACCAAGAGATTGCAATGAAATTAAGATTACCTACTAGATGCCATCTAAAAAAAAGAATTACAGCATTGGCTGTCTCATATACATTAAAGGGTTATGATGGTAAAGGTGAATTCACTGAACCTTATGAAGGCTTGATTAAAGATAGAAGCGAATTGGAAATATTGTGCAAGCAACATGAGATTAATGGATCAAGAAAAGCAGGCAGATATATTGTAGAAAACAAAAAAGGCATTCATGGCATGAGCGAAAAGAGAAGAAGAAAGCTAGGAAGAATAAGGGGGCTAGATTCTTATTTAAGAAAAGTTGGAGTTCATGCAAGAACTGAAGAAAAGATGAGAGATGATGGATTTAGATTAGTAAGAAGCAAGGGACAAACACCTTGGAAAGAAAGGATGGAAAGAGAAGAGGCTTGCTATTTAAGTGAAATTGAAATTGCAGCTAGATTAGCAGATAGTCTTAATTATTGGTACCATAAAGGGTTTAATAGAGGAAGAACCAATACTAGTAAAATAGCTGATAAATTAAATGAGTTATTTCATAATAACGAGTCAATTAGACACAATGAAAGTGTAGCTGCTGCCTTAAAATATTACAGGAAAAAAGGCTTATTGCACAGGGGCAGAGTCAATAGAAATATTTATATAGGAAAATATTATTAGAATTTTATGTTCAATCAAGACGTTAACTTGTGGGCAGTTTTAGTTTCTACTGTTATTTCTGTGGGAATTGCAATGTGGTGGTTTGGAAACAGCAGTTTAGGAAAACTATGGTTGAAGCTAAACAAGGTAACGCAAAAAGAAGTGAAGGAAGCAAAGAAAAAAGGCATGGGCGGAGAAATGGTTGCTGCATTTGTATCAACATTTGTAATTTCTTATGTACTAGCTATTTTTATTAAATACACTCAAGCAACAACAATTATGACGGGTATTCAAACTGGATTCTGGTTATGGCTTGGATTTTTAGCAACAAGTCAATTAGGAATGGTTTTATGGTACAAAAAGCCTTTCAAGGTATACTTGATAGATACCTTCTATTATTTAGTAATTCTAGCAATTTCTGGCGCAATTATTGCTGTTTGGTAATTAAATTAAAATAGCAAGGCTTATAAAAACCCAATATTTGTGTTCTAAAATGGCTGAAATTAAAGATATAAAACAAATTGAAGAGGCGATATGGGAAATACCTACAAGCTATAAAAAAGGTATGAGAGTTCCAGCAAGGATTGTAGCTACTGAAAAACTTTTAAAGGAATTAGATCAAGGTGTTGCAGAACAAGTTACAAATATGGCTTGTTTACCAGGCATTGTAAAACATGCAATGTGTATGAGCGATGCACATTGGGGATATGGCGCGCCAATAGGGGGTGTTGCAGCATTTGATATAGAAAATGAGGGAGTAATTTCCCCAGGCATTATTGGATTTGATATTAATTGCGGCATGAAAACTTTGCTGACAAATCTTACTATAAAAGATGTACAACCTAAAATAAAAGAATTAGTTGACACTTTATTTAAGCTAGTGCCTGCTGGCGTCGGATGCAAAGGGTTTGTAAAATTAAATAAGCAACAATTTAAAGAGATTACTGAAAATGGGAGTAGATGGTGTATTGAAAATGGCTATGGCTGGGAAGAAGATTTAGAAAGAACTGAAAGTTATGGTAAAATAGATTGGGCTGACTCTAGCAAGGTGCATGAAAGAGCAATTTCCAGAGGGATAAATCAATTAGGAACTTTAGGATCTGGGAATCACTATTTAGAAATACAATATATAAAAGAAGAGGAGATATTTGATAAAAAAGCAGCAACCAAACTGGGTATTTCCCCAAATCAAATAGTTGTTACAGTTCACTGTGGCTCAAGAGGATTTGGTCATGAGATTGCAACTAACTATCTTAAAATCTTTGATTCTGCAATGAAAAAGTACAATATTACAGTTAACGATAGAGAGCTAGCCTGCGCTCCATTTTATAGTAATGAAGGCCAAGATTATTATAAAGCAATGGCTTGCGCTGCAAATATGGCTTTTGCAAACAGACAAGTCATTTTACATAAGATTAGAGAAGGCTTTTCTTTAGTTTTCAAAAAGACTGCAGAAGATTTGGGGATACACAGCTTATATGATGTAGCCCATAACGTAGGAAAAATTGAGGAGCACAAAGTTGATGGGAAAAAGAAGAAATTGCTAGTACATAGAAAAGGAGCTACAAGAGCTTTTCCACCAGGACATGAAGAATTAGCACCAATATTTAGAGATATAGGACAAGTCTGTATTCTTGGTGGTAGCATGGAAACTGGAAGTGCCCTTTTATTAGGAACTAAAGAAGCAGAAAAAACATTTTACACAACAGCTCACGGATCTGGCAGGGTAATGTCTAGGACAAAAGCAAAACAGATTGTTAGAGGGGATGTACTTCAAAAGGAAATGCTAAAAAAAGGGATTTATGTTAAAAGTACTTCAATGTCGGGATTAGCAGAAGAATTTGGGGGGGCTTATAAAAATTTAGGTGACGTGATAGATGCAGTTACTAAAGCAAAAATAAGTAGACCATTAGTTATTATGCATCCTCTGGGCAACGTCAAAGGCTAGCTTATCCTTTATTTTGTATAAATACCCTACCTTTTTTATTTTCTTTCTAACTAAAATGCCCTTTTTAAACAAAATACTAAAATTTTTATTCATATTTCTATAATCTTTTAATCCTAAAATATTTACTATTTGTTTTATGCTCAATTCTTTGTCAATTAGCAATTTTAGAGCCTTTATAGTATCTAAATTTGATAGTCTTTCTTTAAAGTTATTATTTCTTCTTTCATTTAAACTAAATAGATCAAATTTAAAAGATTTAATAAAACTATCAATTCCATGAATTTCAATATTATGCTGATTTTTATACACCTTAACATTTAAACCAAGCTTTTTACATACTGTTGCATAAAATAATCTTTCTTCCTCAAACTTGGATGCAATTCTTATTGCTCTTATTTTATTAATCTTCTTAGATCTTCCATCACAATTTCCTTCTGCAGCTATAAGCCCTCTTAGGAAAGCAATAGAGTAATTTATATTTTTAGTGGCATTATCCTTGACAAATTTTATCAAATGATCTATTACTTTTTTCAATGGTTTGTTAAAAAATTTAATTTCTATTTCTCCATAATTAGGATATAAATTACTTTTGAATTGCTTATACAAACCAACACTTTTTATTGCCTTAGGATTTACCTTTAATTTATCTGCCCAGTAAGTTTTAGATTGACTTATCACAGGCTTGATAGATTTAATTTCTCTAGAATTTATGCACAACCTAAACTTCCAAGATTCTTTATTGATAAACTTAGAAATATTAAAAAAAGTTATTAAGTTATTTAAGATTTTAGGTTCAGTATTAGCAATTGATATATAGGTTTTTGACATTTCTCCAATTAAAATCCCGAAGGTCTCCCAAAAAAGATCATTTAAATCTAGAAATTTTGGAATAATAACAAATTCAGTATAATAACCATTCTTGTACCACACCCCAATATAATCTTTAGGAATTTTCAAATATAGGTATCTATTTTTATATAATAAGCTAACATTTAAATTAAGATTGTTAGAAGGCCATTTTTCTCTAATGATAATCCACAAACCATCTTTTTTGTTAATATATCTTAACCTTATAGTATTATTTGAATTGAATGATTTATTGATTTTTAATTTTCCATTGTCCTTAATCTTACCAATTAATCTATAACGTCTTATCTTAGTTATTGTATTTTTGTTTCTAATATAAGTAGAATATTCTTGAAACTTAAAATTACTTGGGATAGGTAAGTAGGAGGGGTACTTAATCAAAGGGATAGTATCCATTACATTGAGATTAAAGAAATTCTTTAGGAATTTTTGCAAATTTAATCTATTTTTATATATCTTCATCTTTTTCTTCAAAGTTTTCTTTCATTTCTGCCATATTCATAAAAACAATGAACATTTGTGCAGCACCTAAAGAATAAAGATCACGAGCAACTTCTCTTTTCTTCATCTCCCTTGTATTTGGCTTAACTTGACTCCAAATATAATCAAAAGTTGAGTCTGCAAACCCTTCAACAAAATTCTCTAGGAATTCATTGAACTCGTTTCCATTGCAATTTTCACAATCACACATTTCAAATCACCTCAAAAACTAAAAAAGTAACTTTTATTTATAAACATTCACAGGGCGGTTGTCGCATGTCCATAATAATCTCCGAAATCACCGAAAAATTTACGGAAAAATCGAAAGAATTTTAATGAAATTTTAATATTTTCAAGATAGTTCATAAAGTTAATAAAATCGTTTTAATCATAGCGCTTAATGAATATTTTTTTAATAAAAAATATTGAACTGAAAATTGAAAGAAGGTTTATTAAAAAGATAGAAGGTTTAGAAGGAGGTAGAGCTTTGTACTTACCTACAGATCCATCAGAAAAACCGCAGTTGTACAAATTTTCTAGACATGATTATTCCCATACCGTATCTGAAATTAGGGTTAATGATATTGCTATATTAAAAGGGCTAGAAGATTTGTTAAAAGGAGAAAAGAAATTAAAACAAAAAGAGGGAAAACCTAGGAAGCCCGTATCTTATTCTTATTTTTACACAACTGAAGAGGGATTGTTCCCTTTAAATGAAGAGACTATGTTTAAAGATATAAATGAAATAGATGAAGTTGATAGGGCTCTGACTTATGCATTGTTAAGAAATGATGCGTCTGTAGTCTCTGCAAGTAAAGCTAAGGAGATAATTTCTAAGCATAGGTTATGTTATAGGATATTGGAGTATTTTGGCAAAAAATATAATTTAAATGAAAGGGTAAATGTTATTGCAAGGCGGTGTTCTGGCATTACCACACCAGACGCCCAAAAAGAACCATTGGGATTTGGCATATTTTGTATAGTAAATCAACAGTTGTATAATAAATGTCCTTACATGGGCAAGCTTGTTCATGAAATTGAATTTAAAGGCAATGAAGAACTAGAAACTATTCTTCTTAATATGAGAAAAAATTATCTTGAATTCTTTATAGACAAAAGACAATGAGCTTATTATGGACATCTTAGCTCTTTCTTTATATTTTCAAAGTAAGAACGTGAATAAAATTTTAAGCCCCATTCTGGAGTAGTTGGTGTAACTTTCTTTGACAGCCACTTCTCAGCTTCCTCTTTTGATACTATCTCATACAAGCTACCAAATTGTCTTCTTTGTATTGCTAAAACACCAGCTTCGCAGTTATTTTCTCTCTCGTAGCTTCTAATATCTAATAAAAATTCTTCTAACTCTTTTAAAGTTTTAATATTTTCAGGATTCTTAACTATTGTCTGTATTGGCATGTTCCTTATTAAGTGAATTGAATATTTAAACTTAATGGATTTAAGCTTTATCTACAGTTAATAAAAATGGCTTATTTACAAGGCAGGGTTCTTCAACAAATCCTAGGTTGAATAAATCATTATAATATTTAATAGATCTTAAGACTTTCAACTTCTCATTTATAATAAAACTTATTTCATTGCTATTTTCTGTTAAACATACTCTGATTGCTTTTCCAAAATTTGGCAATTTATCCTTACACATGAGGGCTTTTTCACCGATAATCAAAACTGGCACTTCATAAGCATCTGACCAGTGCATTCTCTTTTTCTTTTCTTCTTCAGTCTCTTTTATTTTAATTCCTTTACTATCATAAAGGCTTACTCCTGATTTTCTAAGAAATAAATATACTAATTCCAATAATTCAACTTCTGTATGGAAAGGGAGATCCAACTCCCATCCAATATCTTCTCCTATTAAGCTACCAAGCATTCCTTCAAATTTTTTATACTCAATTAAGGGTTTATTATATCTTCTTAAATTAACATATCTACCAGTTCTCATATTTCTTATTCTTAAAAATGGTAAGATAATTCCGTTATCGTCCCTTGTTCTATATTTTAGGTCCCATAAATATGTTGCTCCTTTTTCTCTTATACTCTCTAGAATTATTTTCTTAGAATAACCTTTACTTACCATATCTATCACCATTGCTTCTTTATATGCTTCTGTGCTATGAATATTTGAGAATGTAATTACTCTATCTGATAAAGTTGGCTTAGTATAAAAGTTATAACCTGAAATAACTGGAGTTTGCAATCCGCTACTATCTTTGAAAGTAACTAAGTCGTCTAAACAAGTCAATATTTTTTTTCTCTTTTCTTTTGATATCCCTTCTAAATCATTAATAGTTATCATAAGTAATATAGAATATAATAGATATATAAATCTTATGAAATGTAGTCACTACATAGTTACTAAATTACGTAAATCTTCCAATATTTCTGAAAATCTTTCGGATTCTAAATGCTAAGCCTTATAAATGGGTAAATAACATAAATTCCAAGCAAGGGTAACCTTGTGAATAGATTATCGAATAGAAGGTAGGAAATAAGAATGGGATTTAACAACAGAAGAAATTTCAGCCAAGGTCCTAGAGAGATGCATAAAGTAACATGCTCTGACTGTGGACAAGAAACTGAAGTTCCTTTCAAGCCTGCTGAAGGAAGACCTGTATATTGCAGGGATTGCTATCAGAAGCACAGACCACCAAGAAACTAACAATAATACTTAGTGGGAATTTCTAAAACAATTTTTCTTTTTTATATCTCTTTTTGCCATACATAAACTCTCAATACTTTAGGAGAGTTAGCTAGCGGATCTTTTACCAAGAAAATTGAATTTGCATAAACACTCTTGTCAAAAGGAACGTCTTCTCCTATGCATGTAGCGACTTGGTTGCAGACCTCGCATGCAAAGTCGTAGTTGAAAGGAAGCTCTTTTCTTATAAATAGATTAATATCACAACTAGGGTTTGTTTCTGAAATTGCCTGGCAGTTTGTTCCAGCTTGATCCTGAAGATTGTAGTTAAAAATGCAGTCTCTGAAAGTTGAGTTGTACAATATTTCATTCAATATGAACTGCTGAGATGATTGAACATTTTCTGGGATTCTATTTTCAACCTCGGCACGCTTTGGCAAAATAAAAAATATAAAGCTAAATATCAGGATTATAGCCACAACTGCTTCCAATGTCCTTATGAAACCTTTTTTATTTACCATACTCTTATGTAGATTGTAATTGGAATCCTATTGCTCTCTTTGTCCAAAAGCCAGTATTTAATCTCTCGAACAAAGACGTTTGTCTCCTGAAAAGGATCGTTGCCAACAACCTTTTCTTCTGGTTGTCCTGAAAGCTTATGATAAATTGCAAACTCCTTATTTTCTGGATAATCCCAATCATTTTTTAAATTTTCATAATCCAAACTCTTTAATTCTTCAAGCCAAGTCGGATTTATCCCCTTAATATCTTCAGTGGCGCCAAGAGCATAATCACATATTGCTGTCGAGCCGCCCATATTAAGCTGCTCTTCATTTCCATCCTTTGCCTTAAAACATCCAAAAGTGAATTCGGGACTTTCAGGATTCTTGTTTGTCTGGTGAAAAGTCAATTCGTATGGAACTGAACCTGTTGAACATACTGCTCCAGAAGTTTCAGAAGGAACGCACTTTATCTTGAATGGGTTTAGTCCTAAAACTTGAAAGTTATTTGTTGCTGGATTCTGTTGATAGGAATTGAAAATCCAATCTGGATTTCCCAAAGTATTTTTTAATTCAACTTTTATGTAAGGCCCTGCGTCAGCTTCCAAATATTCGCCCAATGAAGAGACAAATAAAGGCACTTTCTTAACCGTCCAGATGACTTCATTCTTGAAATTAATGTCAACTATATCTAGCAATACTTTTTCCTTGTAGATTGGCTTGATGCCTGGCTTGAAAACTAAAAATAAAGCAAGCAAAGAAATCAAGAAGATTCCCATGCTGATTGCCCAGTCTACATGGATGTTGCCTTTTTTCATATTCCACCTTTTGCCGTGGTGACTATTAAAGCTGCAGAGGTCATCAATATCAGAGAATGAATCAAACCTTGCTTCAATGTTCCCTCAGAGAATTTTCCTATCATTATTCCTGCGAAAAATCCCTGAATTAAAATCAAAGCAAAAAATATCTTGTCAAAATCCAAGCCAGAATCCTTTATTGTTATGCCACCAACTCCAGAATCAATTGATGTTGACAATCCTGTAAGCTTTGGGAAAAGCCACAATTGTAAAATCAGCATGATGCCAATAAAAACAAAAAATACAATGTAACCCTGGACTATCTGAGAGAAGACAGACGCTTTTCTTTCCAATTTTAATTTTTTAACATTGAAGACAGAATCCACAATAGAATCTAGAACGTCTCTTATGTCGCCGCCAGACCTTTCAGCCTCGTTCACGATTGAAACTGCCCTTATTATGATATTGTTTTCAGTGTCGTTTGCAAAAGTAACCAATGCTTTCCTTACAGGGATGCCTAGTTCTATCTGGCCTGACAATTTTCTTACAAAAGGAGTCAATGCGCCATAATCTTTATTAGAAACGTGAAGGATTGAACGCGGTATAGAGATTCCTGACTTTATGCTTTCAACCAAGTTCCTCGTGAATTCCAGGAAATAAAATTCTATCTCTTTCTGCCTTTTGCTTTCGCTTAAAAAATCAATCCACGGAAGAGTCCAGCCTATTGTGATGCACAATATAATCCCAGCTGCAAACCATCTTGATCCATAAAACAAATAAAAATTTGCTGCTAAAAGGACTATTGCAAGGAAAATTCCAATGAGATAAACTGGCTTGAATTTCATTTTAGACCTCGGGCTGTATTATGTTTAGGAACAATATGAACATGACATTCAAGACTGGCAAAACAATGTAAGCTCCAATTGTAGAGATTGTTGCAACTGATAATCCTGAAATCTGACCGCCTAGCAAGTTTATTATTGCTAGTGTAACTATAAACAGCAAAGGAGCTGCTATTAATACTCCAGTGTAGATGTCTGAATATGTTGACAAGCTTTCAACATATTTTTTTCTTTCAAGCTTGTAGTTGTTCATTGCATCTTCTGCCTTTCCCTTAAGGTAGCCTGCTAAATTTCCTCCAGACTCTATAGTTGAAGTGATTCCATTCAGCAAGTCCTTGAAAGGCTTTGAAGGCGTTGTTAATGAAACTGCTCTCAATGCCGAGCTCAAATCATATCCAAACAAGTTTACATAATTTAATATTTTATTGACTTCCCTTTCCATGCCTTTGTATTCGCCAGTAGTCAAGATGAGATGGAACATAGAAACTGGATTTGCTCCAGAACCAGCAACTGCTGCCATATGGATTATCACAAATGGCAGGTCATTCTTTATTGCACGAGCTCTTGAATTTATTAGCAAGAAAGGATAGACATAAAAAACAAGCAAAGTCAAGAAACCAAGTATCATTGAAAGCAATACTGAAATCATAACAGAATTAATTAAATTGCTTTTACTCATTGACAAAACAAAAGTATTTGCCAGAGTCAAGAAAAATACCAACATTGAAGTGAAAAGCATCATGCTGACATAAGTCTTTGAAAGAATTTTTATATCAGCCTGGACCAAAGCATATTTTAGATTGCCAAAGATTTTTCCAGGGTTCTTTGTCAACGACATGGTAATGCTTTCAAAAAATGTGTTGCATAATTTCCCATAAAAGCTAGACTCATATATAGAGAATTCTTTTTCTTCTATGTTTTCAATCTTCTGCCCTTTCCTGAATTTTTTGAGATAATATTCACCTATGCCAAGCTGATTCAAGTAAGCTTTTTTTGTTTTTTCATCTATTGAAACCAATTCCATAGACTTTCTTGATATAGATACTGCAGGAGGAGCTGGCCTTTGAGAAATCTCAATCTTTTCTTCTTTTTTAATTGGAAAAATAGAGGGTGATTTCAATGATTTTTTTGGCTGAGTTATTTGAGCAGTTATTTTTGAAGGCTCAGAAACTGGAGTGGCAGCAGTCACCATATGCGGCTTAGGACCGCCAACAAAGAGAGCTATTTCCTGATTGTAATAATCCAAGTAAGACAGCAACTGCAAAATATAAAGATTGTAAGAATCTATCAGCTCACGCCTTGTCTTTCCTTTCAAAATATTGTTAATTGCAGCAGGATTATCTTTATTAGCTTCCAAATCTTCTCTAACTTTCTTCTTGTAAGACTTATAAGAACTAATTTCGTGAGTAAGTTCCAGCATCCTTGAAGTCAATTCTTTAAGCTTTTCCATTTTCCTTGTGAATCTTAAAAATTTCTTCCTTGATCAATTTTTTAATGTTAGAAACAAGCTTCAGAATGTAAGTGCGTTTTTCCTCAACTTCCTTTTCTTTCCCAACCTGGACAAGAAGCTCGCTATAAGAATCAACGATTTCCTGAATACTCCTTATATTTTGCTCTATTGCTTCAACAGCCATTTTAGATGTTTATGTTAAACTCTTTCATAACTAATTTTGGAGTCTTGTAGTAAGCATGTATGATGTCCTGAGCTTCCTTAAATCCAAAAATGCCGTGCCTATACATGCTCATCAACAACTGTGATCTTATCCTGAATTCTCTCTCCAGATATTCTTTTGACAAACCGCGATTTCTCATTATCTTTTCAAAAACCTTGCTTTCAATCTTGAAAAAGAATGTGTCAGTCCTTGGCTCCCAGATAAATGGAGTATTTTTTACTGCATCTCCTAAACTGCGTCCTAAACCTACAATCTCTGCAACTTCCCTAACCCTTCTTACTTCCTGATTCTTAACTTTTGCCTGAGTCATTATGCAGACTGCATCCAAGACTTCAATCAACGAAGGAGAAAGATTAATTGGCTGAGTTTCCAGCCTTTTTATCATTGTTTCTACATCTTCTGCATGCATAGTAGACATTGTAGGATGGCCTGATGCTGCACCTTGGAACAAAACATAGGCTTCTTTGCCTCTTATTTCTCCTACAATAACATAATCAGGACGCTGCCTAAAAGATTCTTTCAACAAAGCAAACAAATCTATTTCAGATTCTGACTCGCCTATTCCTATAGATTCACGGGAAACAGAAGGAAGCCAGTTCTCATGCAGCAATTGCAGCTCTCTTGTGTCTTCTATTGAAACCACTCTTGCTTGAGGCGGGATAAAAAATGCTATTGAGTTTAACAAAGATGTTTTACCAGAACCTGTGCCTCCAATCACCATTATATTTGCTTCATGCTCTATCAAAATCCACAAATAGGCAAGCAATTCTGGAGAAGCTGTATTGAACTGCATCAATTTTATTGGGCTGAAAGGCTCCTTTGTAAATTTTCTTATGGTGAAAGTTGGTCCTCTTGATGAAATTTCTTGAGTGTAGGTTGCGTTGACTCTTGAATTATGACAACAAATGCCCCCAGTTCCACCTATAAAATTCTCATGGTCTTTAACTGAAAAGTCGTAGACAAATTCTTTTGTAGGTTTTACTTTATTTATCTTTACAATTCTGGCAAATCCTAAATCTGAATCAATTAATTTATTTACTATTTCCATTTCTTTTAATAATTCTTCGCCATTTTCTGTCAGGCGCTTATCTTTAATAAATCCTCTTTTTTCCCATTCTTTAATAAACTTTTTATCAGAAATCTTACTTAAGTTTAAAAACTTATTATATCTTTCTTCATTAATAATTTTATATAATCTATCTCTATTTAATCGTTTATTCCTTAATCTATGATGTGTCTTAGTTAATGGGTTAAATAACTCAATTGGTATCATAGATGGGTAAGGATTTTTCACGTCCCTTACAAAGAAATTTGTATAAAATTCCCTAGATTTAATTTTTCTCTCATCAATTACTACTTCTCTTTCTCTATCATAAAAAGCAACTACATTCTTATTAAAAATTGATAAATAGCTGATTTCGTTTTGCAAATCTTTACTACTTGTGCTGCCATAGTCCCCTAGACTCCAGTATTTTAAAAATTCTGTTTGTAAATCCTTGCTTACATTAAATATTAATTCAGGAATTCTCTTTTTCTTTGCTCCTTTACTTAGTTTTAAAACTTGGGAAAGAGCAACCCAAAGTGCGTAACTATTAATATTAACCTTTATTCCATTTTCTCCATCTTTTTCAATTTTGCTGATATCCAAATCAAAGCATAACTTTGCACTTTTTGAAATAGCTTCAATCAAATCGTCTTCTTTTTTATTTAAGGCAAACTGGGTTCCATAAGTAGAATTATAATCATACAGCCATCCTTCTGCAATATACAACCCCAAGAACCTCATCAATTCCTTATTTACTCCCAAAATTGGTTTGATTCCAATTGCAGATGTTGGTCTAATAGTGCACTTTTCTAATTGCTCTCTAGTAAGCAAGTTATGCAATGATAATGGCAGAATATTCTTATTTTTGTGTTCATAAAATGCTTGATTTGCCTTTTTATAATTATTTTTCAAATATGAATAAATTTCATTCTTTCTACTAGCATAAATTTCAATAGGCACATTATCCAATATTAATTGTTTTGAATGTTCTGTCTTTGAAATTTCTTCAGCCAGATTAATTTCCTTTATAGAATCATTTTCTGGCATAGCGATTGGAATTATTGCATAATCCCCTACTTTTAAATTGTCAGTCCTAACTGCCTTAACCCCTTCTTTACCCAAAGCAAATAAGCTATGGCAACCTGTTAGTTTTATTTTTCTTCCAAATTCAAGTTCTAATTCAAATAAATCTTCATTTATTTTGTGCCTATAAACATAATCTACTTTTTTCCAATTTATTTTAAAAGTTTTTTGGTCAAATGCCGGAACTTCAATATTTGGAACTAGCACTGGTTTTGTTATTTCTTTTCCTTCATAAAATTTATCTATAAATTCCCCAATCTTTCCAGTCTTAACTATTCCATTTTCTTTATAAATTGTAGGCTCTTCATAATCAATGCTACCATCTGGCAAAGCTGCATCCAGCAAAGGCTTTGCATAAGAAATGTATTTGCCTGATTTTTGAGCCAATTTCTCCACAAAGCTAACCAATTTTTTTTCATCATCGAAAATTATGTTTGTTCTGATGTTCCTGTATCTTCTATGAACAATGTAAATTGGAGCGTTAACTCCGTTGCACTCAATATCTTCAATAAAATAATCCTTCATCAACGGCTCTATCTCGTTCAAGCCTACAAAGTCGCGGTAAACATAGTACATTATCTTCAAGAAAGTTTCCTGGCTCATCTTTATGCCTAGTTCATTTAAAATAACCTTGATGTTCTTGTCAAGATATTCAATTACTGCATCAGCTGTCTTGACTGAAATGAAACTTATGTTTATTAATTCCTGGATGCCGTCTTCAACCAATTTTAGCTGAGTTTTTTCCTGTTCAGACAAGATAGGCTCTTCAATATCGTAGAACAATTCATTAGTTTCATGGTTCCAGTAGATATGAGCGTTAACATAAGGAGCAATCAGTGGGTATCTTATGTCCAAAGTTGTAGGATCAACAGACTCTGGAAGGCTTGGAACCTCAGAAGATAGAATCTTGAAGCTAGCATCCTGCTTCACTTCAGATTCTTTTTTTCCAAACATTTTGAGATACTCCTAAGTAGTTACTTAAAACCTGCTAAGTGCTAATATAAACTGTTGTTTTAACTTTTAAGTGGAAAGTTTAAGTTATTTTTAATTCTATCATATGAGTGCCATCTGTTGTAATTTCTGAGTATTTCACCAAAATATTGTATTCACCTAAATATGGATTTGAATGATCTGAAATTATGCTGAACTTCAAATTACTGTAAGCAACTCCCAGGTTAATATTGTATTCGTCTCTGATATTTGTCTCGTCTTGCCAGATATCTAAAGTTCCTTCTTTTTTTACAATCCTGTTTGAAGATGAAGAAGGCTCAACTATCAATGCTGTAGTTTTCATGCTCCAGTTCACTGAATTTTCATTTATGTATAAATCTCCTCTTTGAATGTTGAATGGAGACAACTCTCTTTGAGAACCAAGACCTTCAGATATTACAGTCCTGATGCTTTCATCAAAGACGTACATCAACTCTTTAGTTTGAGCAAAAGTGTTTCTATCTTTTATTTTGTTTATTAATGGAATTCCTGCTGCCAATATTAAAGTCATTGCGACAATACCAATGGCTGTATAAAGAACAGCAGATATCCAGATCTCACCTTTTTTCATTTTCATTCAATTGGAAATTCTTCTTCAAAAACTTCGCAGGCATATTTCTTTGATTTTATTGCCTGGCTGCAGATTATCTTTTCTCCAGAACCTGACAATATTGTGGCTATTGCATCTACTTCAGTGCCTGAAGACAAGCCCTGCTCAATCAAGTCAAAGTTTTTCACTCCAAATGCCTGGATTCCATCTGAAAAGCTTACTGGAATAATTTCTTCTCCAGAATGAACTCTCAAAGTCAAGTTTACAATGTCGATCTCGCCGTTATTTTCTACTGTTATCTTCTCATTTATGCAGTCAACTTTTGAAATCTCAAAATTTAATTTATTTGTACATAACAAGGCAGACTCTGTAGTCTTTCCGACATTTTCCTGAGCTTCCTGGACAAAACTTATGCCCCAGTTGAAGACTACAACTGCCAAAGCTACTGTAAAACCTATCAATAAAATTGATGCTATCAATGGAGATATACCCTTTTTCATTTATTCCACCTCATACGAAACTTTTTTACTTGAACATGGCTCATAGATGCCAGGACCTATAAATACTTTTGGAATGACATCAACAACTTCTGGAGTGCCGACTTCAAACACATTAAATTCTACAGTAAAAGTCTTGACTTCTGAAGCTGATAAAGGTTCTAAAACTTCCAAACTATTCTGACCCTTGCTGCCACGAACTACAAACACAAAACCATCAACATCATTCTTTAAATTTTCAACATCAACATCCAATGAAGAACCTGATAAAGAAACGCCCTTGATTGTGACTGCGATATCTGTCAAACAGTCAAGCTTTGATGAAGAAATTGCACCCTGCTTCTGCTTCAATTCTGTGACATAAGTCCTGTTCCATAATGTTACTGTTGCAACAACAGCTATAGTGAATCCAATTAGCAAAACAGTTGCTATCAATGGGGAGACACCTCTTTTCAACATATCACCTTCACGCTCCTTGAACTGCATGTAGAGTTCCTTGAAATAGGAATGAACTCAATTTCATCACCCGGTATAGTGTCTAAAATGCTATTTAACACTTTCGTTTGCCCAGGTATTATTGACTCGTCCCAGATATTTCTGTTTCCATTTACAATCATCTCGTCATTTATCCTTATTATAAAATCGTCTATTGTAAAACTTCCCTTGTTTGAAATTTTTGGATTGGAGCAGTCATTTGTCAAGTTAACATTAAAAGAGATATCATTGCAAAGCATGTCCTCATTTATAGGATCTACAATGTCCTTCACGTCTTTTTCTACAGTGCTTTTAATCCAGATGGAAACTATTGTTGCCAAGGCTATCGTCATGCCAACTAATAATATCCAGGATATTATTTCTGATGCTGCCCTCTTATTCATTTTGCTCCTCTAAATTAATAGGAAGTGCTTCTTTAAAGTTTCCTTTTGTATAGACTTTTCTCTGGTTGCCTTTTTCTTCCCTGCCTACAATAACTACATCTGGCTTGCCCTTGTTTATCTCAACTTCATATTGGACATCGCCTAGCCTTATATTTATGTTGTAATTGTTAGAGTCTGTTATTCCAATCTGCTTTGTGCATGCAACCAATGAACCTACTTTTATCCCTGAAACAGACCATTCACCGCCTGCAACTCTAAATCCAGCTAAAATATTTCTTGAACAACCAACTAAATTTTCCTCTATATTTTGGTCTTCCTTGATAATTTTTACATCTTGGTCTAGATAATTGCCAACGTATAACTTGCTTTTGTAGTCAAACAAATATAATAATCCAAACTTGGGGTTTTTTGTCTTTGAGTATGAAGTGAAGAATGAAGTGAAATCCTCGAAATACTGCCTGATATCTGAATCTGTGAATGATTGAGACAACAAATAATTGACGAACTTAGCAGATTCTACATCATAATTCTGAGACAATTCTTCAAAATCATCATCTAAGATTGTTCTTTTTACAACATTCGTGTCTGTGTAAAGCAAATAGATAACAAAGGCTAGAATAATGACTGTCAAAAGATATACCTGCCCTCTTTTTTGCATAGAATAAAGCTATTTGTGAAATTTAAATAGGTTACTGTTAAGAAAAAAAGCGATGTTGAAGCAATGCTGGATACAATAAATCTTGACATAAATAAATTGTATGGCAGGATTCCTAAAGAAGAAGAAAGCATCTATGTAGACGATGAACGTTTTTTAGTTGTCCCAATATTTTTAAAGATGGCGCAAAAGAATAAGGAAGAAGTTTTTGTTGTAGGTTCTTATGATTACCAGGATAAGTTTTTTAAAGTTGACTACATCCAGATGCAGAAGATAGGGATTTACTTCTAATTTACCATAATTTTATAAAGCTAGTTTCTTTATTATTATAATGGCAGTAAGATACAAACAGCTTTGCTTTAAATGCAAGAAGAAATATGTAGAAGCTACCTGGAAAGACAGATATATTCTATGTTATGACTGCCAGAAAGCTGAGCTAAGCATTGAAATCAAGAATCCAAAGATGAAAAAGCTTTTTGACATCCCAGAATCATTTTATGAAAAAAATTCATTCTTAAGAAGCATCAAAGTTAACTACTTGAAGTTTGGAAATTTAACAGACAAACAAATTGAATATTTCAAGAAGACAGTTGATAAATTAAAGAAAGAAAAATAAGCCCAGGATGTGATTTGCACACACGATCTCCTGATTACCAATCAGGTGCTTTAACTAACTAAGCCACCTGGGCAATAGAGATGCCAACAAAAAGAGGTTTTATATAGTTTTCTTTTGTATTAAAAATAATGAAACTCGAAGACTGTATTAGCCCTATGGATTTTCGCTATAGAAGATTTGATAGGGAACTAGATGAGGTGGCAAGAAAATACAGAAGTTTAGACGAGCTTTCAAAGATTAAAAAAATTATGCCAGAATTATTATTGCCAAGACTAGCATCTTTAGAAGATAATTTGTTAAATATTGCAGTAGAAAATAAAGGGAAAAAAGTGCCAAAAAGAATTGATGGAAGACATGCTGGAAAAACAACAGTGGACAATATTTTTGGAATTTATGCAGAGAGATTAAATTATAGGATTCATAAGTTGAAAATAATTCCTTTAGATTTAAAAGAATTAGAAGAGAGCAAAAGAAATGACAGGCTTGCTGATATTGTTTATGCAGGATTATCCACTCTTGGTGTTGAAGCAAATATTGCAGATGATATTAGGCAGCTGCACAGAAGCGAGATAGAAGAAGTAGGCTGGAAAGATTATGGCAAAGAAAGAATTGGATCTTCTACAATGCCACATAAACAAAATCCAGTTGAATATGAAAACATTGTTGGTTTTTACAAAGCAACTATACCAATGATGACAACTGCGCTTTTTGCATTAATAACAGAGCATCAAGGAGATTCTAGAAACGATGATTTAGCTGGCCATGTATTTGAAATGCTAAGCAGAATATGTTACACTACGTTTAGTCTAGATAAAGCATTAAAAAATTTAGAAGTCAAAGTTTAATTTTACTTTTTACTCTTCTTAATTCCAATGTAAACTAATAATACCAATTCTATGAACAATACAACTACCCTCATAACCTTTGATAAATCTCCAAAGACTCTTGCTGTGCCATAAATCAAAGTTAATATACCTCCAAACATAAAACCAGAAGCAATTGCATCTAATTTAATATACATTAAGCCAGCTAAGATTGCTATGATTCCAATAACTGCTGTAATAAAGAAAATATTTCTTGAATAAATCTTGTTTTCAGCATCATATTTGACCTGGCAGGTTTCACAGTAAGGATTAATCTGGCAACCGTTCTCATCCACATCATATGCAACATATCCAATGTCTTGAGTACAGCTAGTGTAAATAGGATCTTTATAATTTAATTTTTGACATAAGCTTTCATTGTAAACTTGATATGGCTTTTCAGGATAAGGATAATTTCTTGACTTGCAGAAATCGTTGTAATCTGGACCAGAATAGAAAGCGTCAATTGCAAATCCAATGAACAATGCAAACAAAACTGCAATGCCTATTGTCAATGAAACTTTCTTAATTTCCATATCTGTAAAATGTTCTAATCATTAATAAAGGTTTCTAGTATATTATTGAGGTAGCGCTACCCCAAATTTGGATGGGATTTCTAAACTTTTCAAGTTAGCCTTCTTTGAAAAGCTATGTATCGCAAGCCCTAGAACATCTCCAGTCTTTTTATCAACCCTCTCAAAGATGCCTTTACCGAGATTCCTAAATACCCCTTTTTTAGTATCGCCTATAGATATCTCTAGAAAATCTGCTTCCTTGTCATAATATATCTTTAGTTTTCCTTTCATCTTATTTTGTCTGTATAAAAACTTGTTATTATAAAACCTTTGCCGTTTAAATATTTTACTGAAATAAACAGATATTGTTTCATATCTTTGTAGTATCTAAAATAAAGCCCAACATTTTTATCTTCATCGTATCCGATTATTTTATGAGGTCTTTCTAAAGTTTCTTTGATAAATTCTAATTTCCCTTGCATTATTGGATGTTTCATTATATGCTTGAATCTTTCACTTGTCAAATAAATTTTTCTTCTTGTAATATCTATTGTTTCAAATATGATATTCATGAGATAATAAGATTTCAAAGTTTAATATGATTTACTCAAGAAAATTTGAAAAGCTTGCATTGCCATTAAAATTATTTTAATTAAATTGCAAGATTTATTAATAAATCAAATTTTTGCGGAATTTCTATAATAAAGTTGAATTAAGAAAAAAAGTGTCGGGGACAGGATTTGAACCTGCGTAGGCACTAAGCCACAGGATCTTAAGTCCTGCGCATTTAGTCCTTCTTTATATGAAGTTTGACCGAGCTCTGCCACCCCGACATTGAACTAAAGCAAGAAAAACTTTATTTATAAAACTAGTGGTTACCTGCTTCTTTTTGATTGATATTCTCTCTTTAAAACCAACAAGCCCCAGATGTACAATCCAGAAATTATAATCAAAAGAATGCCTTCAATCTTCTTGAAGACCATGTCTGTAAAAAAACCATAGTCTATGCCTATTTCAATCATTCTTCTAGTAAAAACCAAAGCAAAGGCCCATGTAAATGCCAGCCACGATACAGCCCTTGGAGTTTTTCTTACAAAAAGATAAATCTGAAAAGATAGGAAAGCTGCAATAAATGAAAGTATGCTATGAACTAAAACAGTAACCAATGAGCCTAATTCTTCAGCCATAGAGTTTTAAGCTTATTTTTAGCTTATATATTTTGTTATTCATCAAAGAGTTATTTCAACTTCTTAGCCAGTTCTTTTACTTTTGACTTTGGAAGTTTGAGGAAGTGATCCATGCAGTAGCCAAATGATTCTGAGTGGTTTTCACATTGGTAGCCCATTTCTGTAACGAACTTGCATCTTCCAGGGATGAACCTGCAATTTTCGCAATAGCCAAATCTAGAAATTTTAGTGCCATCTGGCAAGTAGAATTTCTTGCATTTTTTGCATAGCAATCTAAACTTGGGTTTTGCCTTAATCATAGTACATAGTCTGGAATACCCTTTATATACTGTTCGAAAACCCTTAAATTCAGAAGTTTTATAAAGCAAATTTTAAGGTTTAAACTTATGATAATAAGTGTATTTGGCGGAAGCTTTGGAGCTAGTGAAGAAGATATTCAATTAGCTTATGAATTAGGTAAGAGAATTGGATTGAAAGGGCATACTCTGAAAAACGGAGGATACAATGGAACTATGGAAGCTTCTGCAAAAGGATGCAGGGAACAAGGCGGAAAAGTAATTGGAATTTGCGTTGAAGATGATCCATGGGCAACTCCAAACAGATATTCTACTCATGTTATACATATGCCCTTTGAAGAAAGAGTTAGGGAATTAATGAAATATGATAGAGCAATTATCTTGCCAGGGCAAGTAGGAACTTTAGAAGAATTATTTATGGCATGGACAAATGCAATAGTTGATAAAAAAGACCCTATTTATTTTGTTGGAGATAAAAGCATCAAGCTTGTAGATTTTTTAATTAAAGAAGGCTGGGTAAGAAAAGACCAAGAACCAACTTTGAAAACTGTCAAAAATTTAGATGAAATTGATTTTTTAAAACTATAAATTCAAAAGACTTATAAATTGAGAAAAAACAACAATAAAATGCAAGATTCAATAAGAAGTCACAGTTAATGTAAAGTTTTTTTCTAGTTATATTTATCAAAATTCAATCGGAGGTTTAAAATGAAAAATAGTCCTAAAGATATCGGAAAGAAAAACGTACTAAGAGATTCGGAGAATCTGGATCCTAAAGGTTTGAAAGAAGTTCATGGATACGACTTCAATAATGGGGTAAATTATGATAAAATGTTTGAAGCTTACGCATCAACAGGATTTCAAGCAACCCACTTAAATGAAGCCATTCAATTGATTAAAAAAATGAGAGAGGAAAAATGCACTATCTTTTTAGGATACACTTCAAGCATGATTTCATCTGGCTTAAGAGATGTTTTCAGATATTTAGTTGAACATAAATTTGTTGATGTTGTTGTAACAACTGCAGGTGGAATTGAAGAAGACATAATTAAATGCATAAAACCATTTTTACTTGGAAAGTTTTCAATGTCTGGTGAATATCTAAGAGAGAAAGGTATCAACAGGGCTGGAAATGTCTTGATTCCTAATTCCAGATACTGCGCTTTTGAAGATTTTTTTGTTCCAATTTTAAAAGAGATTGTTGAAGAACAGAAGAAGACTGGAAAAGTTTATGCAACAAATGACTTAATATGGAAACTGGGAGATAAAATAAACAATAAAGAGTCAATCTATTACTGGGCAAACAAAAACAAGATACCTGTTTTCTGTCCTGCAATAACTGATGGTTCTATTGGGGACATGATGTACTTCTTTTCCTATGACAATCCAGAATTAAAAATTGATTCTGTTGCCGACATAAGAAAATTAAACGACATTGCAATAACTGCCAAGAAAACTGGACTGATTATATTAGGTTCTGGTGTAGTTAAGCACCACATCTTGAATGCAAACATGATGAGGAATGGAGCAGATTATACAGTTTATGTGAATACTGCTGAAGAATATGACGGAAGCGATGCTGGGGCTAGACCAGATGAAGCTGTTTCATGGGGGAAGATACTTCCAGATGCTAGAGCTGTAAAAGTACATGCAGATGCAACTTTAGTATTTCCTATAATAGTTGCTGAAACTTTTGCTAAGGAAAAAAGCCTAGGGTAGGAATTGCACCTACGACCTCAGGTTAATTCGCAAATGATACGAAACCCGTGCTCCACTAATTAAGCTACCTAGGCAAACTACTTCGTCTTTTGCTGAAGCTCTTCTAGCTTATATTTTTTCTGACAAGAATTACAGACTGGCTTTTTATTTATATAAGTGCCTTTAAATTTGTCTAAAAACAACTCTTCAATTTTTTCTGAACAAATGTGGCATTTCATTAAATAAGACAAAAAAAAGACATTTATTAATGTTTAGGTATTGAGGTCTTAAAAGCGTAATAAGGTTGGGATTCATAGTAGGGATTGCCCAAGGCATTAATTTCTATATCTTTTAAAGATTTCTTAAAAAACTTTATTTTTATTCCTTTATTTGTATTTTTTGCTCTTAATTTTGGCAAATTTTTTCTTATTAGACTTGGATTAAAGAATACACTGTTTGCAGTAGGTTTTGGGATAAAAAGATTGGGATAAGCAATAATCAACAGCAAATTTTTACTATTAAAATCAAAAAAATTAGTAAAATTATCTAATCCTGAAGCCCTCAACAAGCCATCTTTAGATTCCTTCATTAAATCTTCTAAGCAGGCATGCTCTTCTTTGGAGTGTCTTAAATGAAACAATCCGCGAGCAATCAAAGGCAGATTATATTTTGACAGATAAGAACTAACAAATTCTTCGAGCTTAATTTTTTGAAGTCCAGAATTAAGTTCGTCCAACTTATCATCAAAATATGGAGTATCAGCTCCAAAATAAAAATCTAACTTCTTTCTACTTTCCTTGAAATCAAACTCGTAGAAGCCACCATCGCTTTTCTCTCTTGATGGATTATATTTTATTTTTATTCCAATTCTCTTTAGATAAACAACATATCTTTCAATTCTCTTCCTTATAGCTTCATATTTTGATTGGCTACCAACTTCATAAGCCTCTAAAGGAGAAATAGCATCTTCTGAACTAAAGTGGTCATCAAGAGCCTTAAAATAATCAGTGCCTTTAAGCCTAGAATCATATAATATTTGGATAAAATCCCTTAAGTCCCAAAATTTAGGGTTAATGTCTCTATTGTCATAAACATATTTTTCTTCTACATTATCAAAGACTAATATCAAGTTACCCCGCACATTATTTAACTGCACAAACATATATAAACCTTTCCTGCAAAAATTTATACTCATATGGTTACGAAAAAAGTGAATATTGGAGGGCAGGCTTTGATTGAAGGCGTTTTAATAAGAAGCCCAAACTACATTTCTGTTGCTGTAAGGAAGAAAAACAAGAAGATAAAAAGCAAGATAAAATACGAGCCAGCTTTGTATGTCAAATACAAGAAATTAATTTTCTTACGGGGAATCTTTGCTTTATGGGAAAACTTGAAACTAGGCATTAAAGAGACATTTTACTCAACAGAAGAAAGCACAGACGAGAAGATAAGCAACAATGAAATAATCTTGACATTTTTAGTTACAATACCGTTTGCACTTCTTTTATTTGTAGGTGTTCCATTATTTTTAACTAAATTGATTACAAAAACTTCAGGATACTTTGACATTATAGATGGTATATTCAGAATTGCAATATTTTTAGGCTATATCTGGATAATTTCAAAAATGAAAGACATTAGAAGAGTTTTTCAGTATCATGGTGCAGAGCATATGGCTATTGCATGCTATGAGAATGGGAAAGAACTGACTATCAAAAATATCAGGAAGTTTCCTAAAGAACATGAGAGATGCGGAACTGCATTCTTGTTCATAGTGCTGTTAATTTCAATATTCTTTTTCAGCTTCATCAAAAGCCCAGTTTTATGGGAGAAGTTTGTCTTAAGGATTTTATTGATACCTATAATTGCAGGAGTTTCTTATGAAATATTAAAATTAAGCTCAAAATACAAGAATTTTTTCCTTTCAAGATGGTTCATCAAGCCAGGATTATGGCTGCAATACATAACAACTAGAAAGCCTTCCAATGAGATGATAGAAGTTGCAAAGACTGCTGTTGAAAATGCAGTGAAAAAAGAAAAAGCCTTATAATAGCTAATTTATTCTAAAGATTATGCCAAAATCTAAGATAGCAGTTATTGTAGAAAAGGAAAAATGCTTCCCAAACAGATGCGGACATGAATGCATAAAGTATGATCCTATCAATAGAAGTGGTGGAGAAGGATTCCATATAGGAAGCGCTGGCAAATCAGAGATAGATGAAGCCATAGTAAATGAGATGCATAAGATATGCGCCAACAAATGCCCTTTTCAAGCGATTCACATTGTAAAATTACCGGATAAGCTAGATGAAGAACCAATCCATAGATATGGTAAAAATTCTTTTGAGCTTTTTAGATTACCAATAATTAAAGAAGACAATATTGTAGGCATAATAGGAAGAAATGGAATTGGCAAATCAACAGCTTTAAACATTTTATCAGGAAACTTGATGCCAAACTTGGGAAGACTAACAAAAAAACCTGACGAGCGGGAAATAATTGACAAGTATTCAAAATCATACCTAGGCGAATATTTCAAGAAGTTATTTGCTAAAAAAATTAAAGTATCTTACAAGCCGCAGAGAATTGAATTATTACCAGATTTCTACAAAGGAACTGTAAAACAATTAATAAAAAAAGTTGATGAGAAAGGAATTGGGGATGAACTTCTAAAAGAACTGCAATTAGACGAGCAAAAAGAAATTTCAAAACTATCAGGTGGAGAACTGCAAAAGGCTGCAATAATTGCATGCTTGGCAAGAAAATCAGATGTGATGTTTATAGACGAGCCAGCTTCATTTTTGGACATAACTTCTAGAATTAAAGTTGCAAAATTAATAAAAGAGCATTCAAAAGGAAGCTCTGTCATGGTTGTTGAGCATGACCTTGCTACATTAGATTATATTTCAGATGAAATTCAGGTTTTATATGGAGAGCCAGCATGCTACGGAGTTTTATCAGGTTCTAAGGGAGTAAGCAGGGGCATCAACGAATATCTTGATGGATACTTACCAGATGACAATGTAAGATTTAGAGATTACAAAATTACTTTTGCAAAGAACTTAGTGATATTTCAAAAACCAGAGCCTTGGTTTTCCTATCCAAGCTTTACAAAAACTTTTCCTGGATTTAAATTGAAAGTGAATGATGGAATTTTGAACAAAGGACAAGTATTAACAATAATGGGAGCGAACGGTTTGGGAAAAACAACTTTCATGAAGATACTTGCAGGATTAGAAAAAGCAGATGATGAAGAAATTGAAAATGCATCTATATCTTACAAACCACAATATATCAAAGCTGAAGATGCAACAGTAGAAGAATTTTTGAAAGAGAAAGCTAAAAAAATCTACAATTCTGGATGGTACAAATCAAACATACTTGAAAAATTAAATATAAAAGTGCTTCTAGAAAACAATTTAAAATATTTATCTGGTGGAGAATTGCAGAAAGTTTACATTGCAAGCTGTCTAAGCGAAGATGCAAAAATATTAGCTTTAGATGAACCTTCTGCATTCATAGATGTTGAGGACAGGTTGAAAGTGGCCGAAGTAATAAGAGAATTTACACAGAAAAAAGAAGTTGCTACAACTGTAATTGACCATGACGTGCAGTTTGTAGACTATTTAGGAGATGCAATGCTTGTATTTGAAGGAGTTCCTGGAAAAGAGGGTCATGTTTTTGGGCCATTATCTAAAGAAGAAGGAATGAACAGGGTTTTGAAAATGCTTAACATAACTTATAGATTAGATAAAGAGACTAAAAGGCCAAGAATCAACAAGCCTGATTCTCAATTAGACAAATTGCAAAGAAGCAAGGGAAAATATTATTCTTTGGTATAATATTTCTAAATATTAGTTTGAAGTTCAATAATGTTTATATATCAATTGAGCTTAAAGGCACTAGATGTTGTGTAATAAAGAGGTGAAGACCACAACCTGTTGTGGTGTTATAAGATGAAATGTCCTTCTTGTTCTAGTCTGCAAAGTAAAGTTGTTGATAAAAGAAACGGTGAAAGCTCTATAAGAAGAAGGAGAGAATGCCTAAACTGCAATGAAAGATTTACAACTCATGAGAAATACGAGGCTCAAGATATGATAGTCGTAAAGAAAGATGGTAGGAAAGAGCCTTTCAGCAAGGAAAAAGTGACTAACGGAATTCTAAAAGCTTTTGAAAAAAAGCCAATAAATTTGAGCGTTGTCGAAAGGATAGTTGAAAACATAGATTCTAAGCTAAGAAAAATGGGAAGCAATGAGATAAAAAGCAGCTTGATTGGGGAATTAGTTGCAGAAAAGCTTAGAGAATTCGACAAGATAGCTTACATCAGATTCGCTTCAGTATACAAAGGTTTCAAAGACATTACACTAATGGAGCAAGAAATAAGAAAAATAAACAAGGGAGAGATATAAAATGATGGCAAAACAAGTTATGGAAATGGGACAAGTAAAGAAAAGGGACGGAAGTCTAGTTGAATTCAACAAAGAAAAAATTGAAAATGCAATATTTTCAGCAGCAAAATCTGTTGGAGGAAAAGACAAAAAAATAGCAACAAATCTAGCCAATCTAGTAATTGAAGAATTAAAAAAGAATTTTGGCAATAATGTTCCTACAGTTGAAGACGTGCAAGATGCAGTTGAAAAAGTTTTAATTGAGGAAGGACACGCCAAAACTGCAAAGCATTACATCCTTTACAGGCAGAAAAGAAATGAAGTTAGAAGAGAGAAAGCAGTAGTATTAGAAAAAGATGGCTTGGATGAAGTTGACAAAAGATTTGACGTTAATGCATTGAGAGTTTTAAAAGCAAGATACTTGAGAAAGTCTGAAGATGGAAAATTGATAGAGACTCCTAAACAATTGTGGACAAGGGTATGCGTTCATGGAGCTTTACCAGAATTGATATATGACACAAGAATATTTGACATGAACAAAAAGCAGAAGTCGCACAAAGCAGAAGATTTTAATCCAAAAGAGCATGAAGATAATGTTTCAATTGGCAAATACAAGCTAAACCAGCATCATCTTCAAGCATTAAAGCGGATGTATGACAGGGCTGACCAAAGCTGGAATGCAATGAAAGTTTCTTGGACTGAATTTTTTGGAATGCTCAAGAAAGGAGAGCTTAACAATCATGAAAAGACAATAAATAATTTTTATAAAATAATGACTGAAAAGCAGTTTGTGCCAAACACGCCCGCAATTGCAAACTTTGGGGCTGTATTAGGGATGGGAAGCGCATGCTTTGTGATGGATGTAGAAGACTCAATTGAAGGCATAATGCAGACTTTGAAAGATGCATCAATTGTTTTCAAATCTGGAGGAGGCATTGGCTATAACTTCTCGAAATTAAGAAATGAAGGTGATTTTGTCACGACAACATGCGGAGTAGCATCAGGTCCAATAATATTCATGACATTATTTGACAAGATGACTGATGTAATAAAGCAAGGCGGAATCAGAAGAGGGGCAAATATGGGGATATTAAACAGCAACCACCCTGATATTGAAAAATTCATAACAGCAAAAGCTGGAAACAAAGCTTTGAAGAATTTCAACATCTCAGTTTTGATAATGCCTGACTTCTGGGAACATTATGAAAAAGGAACTCCTTATCCTTTAAGAAACCCAAGGACTGGAGAAGTTGTAAGGACTATAGATCCAAAGCAATTGTTTGACAGCATTGTCTACCAAGCATGGGAATCTGCAGAGCCTGGTGTAATTTTCTACGACAAAGTAAACGAGACAAACCCTTTCTTTGAAAGCCTAGGTCCAATAGTAACAACAAATCCTTGCGGAGAAGTCCTACTTTATCCAAATGAAAGCTGCAACTTAGGAAGCGTAAACCTATGGAGCTTTGCAAAGCAGAACGAGGATGGAGAAACATACTTTGACTGGGAAGGATTGAAAGAAACAGTATATTCTGGATGCAGGTTTTTAGACAACATAATCGATGTAAACAAGTTCCCATTGAAAGCAATTGAAGACATGACCTTGGCAACAAGAAAAATTGGATTTGGGGTGATGGGATTGGGAGATGTAATGTACGAGCTAAAAATTGCATACAACTCTGATGAAGGAAGGAAGTTCATGGAAAAAATAATGCAGTTCATAAACTACCACTCTAAATTAATTTCTATAGAACTTGCAAAAGAAAAAGGACCATTGCCATACTATGGCAAAAGCTTCTATCCAAAAGGAAGAATGCCATTTACTGGCTTCAACGACAAGAAGTCATGGGACTTTGACTGGGATGAAATTGTAAGGCAAGTCAAGAAGCACGGAATTAGAAATGGGTACACCACAATAATAGCCCCAACAGGAAGCATCTCAATGATTGCGGGAACATCTTCTGGAATTGAACCTGTTTACAGTCTGATATTTGAGAAGAACGTAAAGGTAGGAAGCTTCTATTATGTAGATCCAGTCTTTGAAAGAGTAATGAAAGAAGAAGGACTGTATGATGAAAAACTTATGAATGATGTCTGCGAAAACAGGGGAAGTATTCAAAACATTCCTTATATTCCAGACAGATTGAAGAAAATCTTTATAACAGCAATGGATACTATACCTGAAGACCATATCTATGCGTTGGCAACATTCCAGAAATGGGTTGACTCAAGCATATCAAAGACGAATAACTTTCCAGCAAATGCAACTGTCGAGTACATGAAAGAAAGCTATTTACTAGCTTACAAGCTTGGGTGCAAAGACGTAACCGTGTTCAGAGACTCTTCAATACAAGATCAGGTATTGGTTGCTCCTAAAAAAGCAGACGGAAGCAAAGGAAAAGAAGAAAAAAGACTTGGAGAAACTGCACAAATTAATGCAATAAAAACAAGTTTAGTAGAACCAGCTGATCTATCTGGGGCAATATCAAGAGTAGCAGGAAAATATGAAGGATTGACTTCTTGCCCTGAGTGTGGAACAAAAACAGCTGTAATTGAAGGTTGTGTCACATGCAAGAGCTGCGGCTGGGGACTCTGCAAGTAGCCAAAACATTTTTATTTTTCATTTTTATTAGGGGAAGAATGAACATAGGATTAGTGCAAGTTTATACTGGCGACGGAAAAGGAAAGACAACTACTTCATTAGGCACTGCTTTAAGGGCAGTTGGATATAATATGTCAGTTTACATGATTCAATTTCTTAAATCTGGAGATACTGGAGAACTTTTTTCAATAAGGAAATATTTGCCCAACATGAAGATAATACAGTTTGGCATGGAAGCTTTGAAAGAAAAACAGATGAAAATTTATGAACATGTAAAAGAAAAAGTCAACGACAAGGAGCCAAGCGAAGATGAAATCTATAGGTTCTTGCCTGATGAGCAGGAAAGAGAAGCTTGCAGAAGAGGATTGGAGCATGCAAAGACAATAATAAGCTCTGGAAGATATGACATAGTCATCATGGATGAAATTAACTGCGTATTGCAGAAGAAATTGATTGACATCAATGAAGTCTTGGAATTAATAAAAAACAAGCCAGAGAAGACAGAATTGATTCTGACAGGAAGAGGAGCTCCTAAAGAATTGATTGATGTTGCTGATCTGGTAACTGAAATGAAAAGAGTAAGGCATCCTTTTGACAAAGGAATTTTAGCAAGAAAAGGAATAGAATATTAGATTTTATCCAATATCCATGTTTTTATAGAATCTTCAGATCTTTTTCCCATCAATCTGTCAACTTCTTGACCTTTCTGTATCAAAAGCATCTGCGGGACTCCAAGAATTCCAAATTCTGAAGAAATTTTTGGGCATTTTTCAACATCAACCTCAACAAACTTGACCTTTGAATTGAAAACCTTTGAAATCTTCTCCAAAACAGGAGCAAGTTCCTTGCATGGCTGGCATGTCTGAGAAAAAAACTTTGCCAGAACCATGTCATTTTTGTTAACTAAACTTCTAAATTCAGTCTCTGTAACCTCTTTCATCTAAATTCCTCCTTTATTACTGTAATTTTTTCTGAGCCCAACAATTTTTCAAGTAAATTTTGTTTATAAACAATGTTGTGACAGAATATATACTAGAAAAAATATTAATTAGGTATTATATTTTATATGATTTGAAATATTTTGCCAATTTTGGTCCTCTTTGCAGATTATATCTTTGATTTTTAATTTCATCTACCTTATCTTCAGGAACTTCCCCATAAATGTAGCTAGGGATTTCTGCCATAAGATCAAATACTACCCTCCCAATTGATTCTCTGTGCTTAAAGGTCCTTGGCTCTTGTGCCAATAATTCAAAAGTAACTTGTGATCCCTTGCTAAGTTCTTCTAATTCAACCAATTTATTGTCTGCCTTTCTCCTAAAATAAGCAGTTCCAAAACCAGGATCACAAAAACCTGCATAATGACTTCGATATTCTCCGTAAGAAGGATCACTTACTGCAACTGTGCAAGACAAATAAGGGTGCACTTTTATACATTCAAAGCTTGAAAGAATATAAAAGTAACCTTTTTCTATGGATATCTTACCCTTCTTAGATGCAAATATTGGGGTCCAAAATTCGTTCCAGTCTAATCTCTCTTCTTCTGGTTTTCTACCATTATACATTTCAATTTTGCCCTTAACTTTCTTCTTAGATCTCCAAGCAACTATGTTGTTTTCATCACCATACTTACAATCTATACTTAATACAATCCCCGCCCTGTTAGTCCCAAACTTGTCAATTTTTATTTTATTATTTTCAACAGGTATCCCATCAGGGTAATATAATAATGGATTTCCATAATGGACTGTCCTTAGTGCAGTTTCTGTTAAATCTGTATCACCTCTAAAAAACTTTAACTGATTTAATGAATCCCCCATCTTGATAGATCCAGTAAATATTTTAGGGGAAATTAGTAAATATAAATCTCCATTATAACCTTCAGGAACAACATCGTATCTTGGTTCATTTTCTTCTGTCAATAATCTAACGTGTTTTCCTGACCTGCCAGTTGTACTCTTTGGATTTGAATAAGCTTCAATTTCCTGTGACAAGGCTAAACTTTCTTTTAATTTCGCAAGCCAGTGAAAGTTTAAATTTGATAAATCAATTCTCTCTTCTAAATTAATTTTATCCCTGCTGTTTCTGATCAGCTCCTCAACAGAATCTTTAGAGACTCTCTTACCAATTAAATATAAATCTCTATCTAAGTAAAGGTCTAAGCTTGCTGGCTGAATCTTACTGTCGCTTACCCCATTTGGATCATTAATTATCCCCTGACTAATAAGTCTGCTAATCTCTTGACATGGAAGAACCCCTTGTGTAAGCATTTTCAACCCCAAAAATGTTTAGACTTCAAAGTGATATATAAATTCTCCTATACTGCAACTTACATTTCTTCCAAAGATTCAATGCCCAATAGTCCCAAACCGGTGACTAAGATATTTTTTACAGCTTTGATTAATAAAATTCTAGAATTTCTTAAAGATTCTTCCTGATTGAGAATTTGCGTTGACTGGTAATAAGAATTAAATAATTTAGACAATTCTAATAATAATCTTGCAATCAAGTATGGCTTTAATTTTTCTCCTGATTCTTTAACAACAGAAGGAAAATCTGAAATCAATTTTGCAATCTGGAATTCTTCCTGTGTTTTTAACAAGCTTAAGTCTGCTTTCTTGATGTCTTTGCCTAATTTTTTCAAAATAGAATTTATTCTTGCTATAGTATATTGAACATAGGGACCAGTTTCTCCTTCAAATGAAATAGACTCTTCAGGATTAAAATGAATGTCTGAAACTGTATCGGATTTCAGAAGATAAAACTTCAAAGCAGCCATACCTATAATCTTAGAACGTTCTTCAATTTCTTTTTTAGGTAATTTTTGATATCTTTTTGTTATTTCCTTTTTTGCTAAAGACTCAATCTCTGATAAGATGTCATCAGCATCAACAACAGTTCCTTCTCTTGACTTCATTTTTCCTGAAGGAAGGTAAACCAATCCATAATGAATAGGATAACAGCTCTTTGCAAAAGGTAATTTCATCAACTCAAATATTTTTAAAAGTACCTTAAAATGATGGATTTGTTCTGAACCTACAACATAAACAGACTTGTCCATTTTGAAGTCCTTGTATTTTTGCATTGCAAGATATAAATCCTGAGTTATGTAAATTGAAGTACCATCTGCCCTTATAAGAACTTTTTTTCCTAGATTGTAAGGCTCTAAATCAATAATAGTTGAACCATCATCATCAACTTTAAACAAACCTTTCTTGACATATTCTTGTATAATGTTCTTTGCCTTGTCATAAAAATCAGACTCGTTGTAAACCTTGTCAAATTCCAAATTAAATTTCTTGTAGGTTTCCTTGAAGCCATTCAAAGCCCATGAGTTCATCTTTTTCCACAAAGCAACTGTAGATTTATCACCAGATTCCCACAATCTTAACATTTCCTGCGCTTTGTCTTCAAGAGACTTGTCTTTTTCAGCCCACTTGCTGAATAAAACATAAAAATCACCTACAAAGTGATCTGACTTCTTATTAGGTTTTTTATTTTTTCCAAAAAGCTTGTAGGCAAGCATTGATTTGCAGATGTGAATTCCTCTATCGTTGTTCAAGTTTACTTTTACTACTTTGTTGCCTAAAAATTCTAATATTCTTGAGATTGAAATTCCTAAAGCAATATTTCTTGCATGACCCAAATGCAATGGCTTGTTTGTGTTTGGAGATGGAAATTCAACAAGAATCTTTTTTCCCTGCTTCTCTTTTCCAAAATCCTTTTCCAACGACTTTGGGATTATGGTTTCTATAAATGAAGATTTCTTCAGGAAAAAATTAATGTAAGGGCCTTTAACTTCTACTTTTTCTATGAAATTTGCAGAAAACTTCTTGCTTAACTGCTTGGCAATTTCTACAGGATTAGTCTTAAGCTCTTTAGCCAATGAAAAACATGGCAAAGCAAAGTCTCCAAGCTCTTGCGAAGGAGGTATTTCTAAGTTAAAATCAGACTTTACCTCTTTTTTTATAAGCTTAATCAACTGCTCTTTAAAGTCCATAGATTAGAAAGCGCAGAAGGAATATTTAAAGGTTATTAAAAAGAAAAATTAAGCCTTCAGAACTTTATCTGCCGGCTCCATACCCTTCCAAGCATGATTGAACAATTCTTCCATTGCTGTTGCGAAGTATGGGGTTGTAATCCAGACTCCTACGTCATAAGTAGGATGGACTTCGTCATCATTCAAAACCATGAACATCAATTCACGGCCGTCTACAATGCAGAATCTTGCGTTTATTCCTTTAACATGGCGTACTTCAGCAACTTTTGAAATGTCATTCACTGCAGTGGCTGATTCTTTTGTCAATGGAGCTGCAATTCTTATCTTGACGCCTTTCTTCTTCAATCTTTCCAATTCTGACTTTAAAGCCTCTACTTTTCTTAGAATGCCTTTTGAAGTTGTCATTATGGTTACTGATTTTGTTGCTCCCTTAACCAAAGTTTCTAAGTGAGTGTACAAATTGTGTCTTCCTCTAATTGCACCTGCCAAATCTGATGGCTCAACAAACTCAATCCCTTGCTTGTGAAGTGTGTTCAATTCGTTAAGAACATCTGCTCCCTTCAATTCATCAAGCTTCTTTACTTTTTCATTTGCTTCTCTTCCAACCAATTTTTTGACACGCTCAACAACTTCTCTTGGCTCAACTGCCAAATATTTTATTGGCTTGCCTAACTTCATTACTACAAAACCTTTTTTCTCTAAAGATTCAAGAACATCATAAGCCCTTGATCTTGGAACATTACCAATGTCTGATAACTCACCTGCTGTAGAAACACCTCGAGAAAGCAATGCAGTCCAAATTCTAACCTCATAAAGATTAAGGTCAAAAGATTGTCTAAGCTTTGCTAAAAAATCTTCCTTCACTATCATCCAAAACCCTCCTAGGATCAACCTCTTTTTTATTAAAAATCACCACTAATGAATATCAGTAGCGATTTCCTACTTTAATTAAATATAAACTATAAGATAGTATCAATTGCCCATATATAAAGATTATTATTCTATATTGAGCATATTACTCCTCAAGGATAGCTAATATTCAGAAGCTTAAGATATTTGTTTAATTCAGCGGTTGAGATTTCACCTGGAAAGTAATCATTAAGCAGTTTTATTACTTTCTTTCTTAGACTAAAGGTGTTTGCATTTTGAGCATAACCGTTCCAGCCGCAGAAAGAACTGTATATCTTATCATAAGTAATTCTTCTAGAATCGTAAAGCTCCTTGTATTTTTCAATTCTTTTAGACAATTTCCTCTTATTTATCTTTCTTAGAAGCTTGTGGTAATAAAAAATCCTAAAACCTAAAAAATTAATGCCTTTATTCAAATTTATTATTTTAGATTTACTAGGATGCAGTTCCAATTTCAAGTTTTCTTTTAAAAAATCATCAATCGCCCCCCCCCCTTATTTTTAAAGTTTCTTTAGAAGAATCTAAAATGATAAAATCATCAACATACCTAATATAATATTCTGCTTTTAAATTATGTTTTACGAATTGGTCTAGTTCATTAAGATAAATATTAGCAAAAAATTGTGATGTCAAATTACCTAATGGCATTCCTATTCCTTTTACTTTAGAATTGAAATTATTTAAGATCTTGCTTATAAGCCAAATAACTTTTTCATCTTTAATCTTGTTCTTTAAAACATTCAATAAAACTTCATGTGAAACTTCGTCAAAATAATGCTTAATATCAGCTTTAAAAACATAGCATTTTTTCCTGTTATTTTTACTTACTTTTCTCTTGAAATAATCAAATCTATTCAAGGCCTTTAAGTTTCCTTTGCCTTTTTGATTGGCGTAGGAATCATGAATGAAAGATTTACTTAAGATAGGTTCTAAAATATTGCACAAAGCGTGATGAACTATTCTGTCTCTAAAATCTGATTTAGAAATTTTTCTGGTTTTTGGATCTCTTAATATAAATGTTCTTAAAGGTAAAGGATTGTAAGTGTGAAACAATAATTCTAATCTTAGTTCTTCCAAATTTTTATCCAAATCCTTTTCAAATTCCAATACATAAAGCTTTTTAGATTTTCTTTTCTTAGCTCTCTTATAAGCCATCAAAAGATTAGTGTAGCTGCAAATCTGCTTCCACAAGTTATTGTAAGTCTTCATTGTTAAAAGCCATAGCATTTGTTAGGTTATTCCAACATAACGCCCATTGTTGTTGAAGTTGTTGTCGCCATTAAGACCGTTGTTGTCATCGTTACCAACATAAGACAAGCGCAAGCAAAATAGCTCTCTTACCTTCTATATCACTGTTGCTTCACATTTTCGACTAGTTACTAAGTGTTGCAACTGAATTTTATGGCTACTCTATGCCCTAGTAAAAGAGCGTGTAGCCTAACAATTCTTAACTTCATAACAATAAGTTACTCATTAGTTAAGCTATGCTAAGGCAAAATAACGATAGAATCTAATCTTATAAAATTATTGGTAAAGCTTTATTATTGTCTTTTCAAAATCTTCTCTTGTTGAATCTGCAACGAAAGGTTTTGAAACTCTTAAAATCTCTTCTAAAGTTGGTGTCTTTATTTCCTGTGGAGATTTTTGCGCGCCGACTGCACGTACCCCAACAAAACGCCCATTGCCGCTGAAGTAGTTGACGCCATCAAGACCGCCGAAGTCAACGCCACCAACATAAGACAAGCGCCCTAAATTCTTTTGTTTTATATCTTTAGCTTCATTAAACCTATGCCAGCTTCCTAGTGTATTAACTCTATAAGTTTCCGTTGCTTTCTTGAAATAAGCTGAAGCCCTTTCAACGCTGCCAGATTTTGCTAAAACTATGTCATTTTTTATCCATTCTTCTTGTGTAAGCCTTTCTGACTTTGCTTTTTGCGCATTGCTTAAAGGCATTATAACTGCATAATTTCTTGGAAGCTTTGAATCTCCATTTTTTCTTAAATCTTTTATAGAAACTACTGCCCTTTCATCTGATTCTTCAAGAACGGCTTTAAGCTCGTCATCTGTGACTTCAACAAAACCATAATCTAGTTGGTTTTTTCTTTTTGCCCTTATTGTATCTGGAGTGAATACCTTTGTTCCATGCTCGATTACTGCAAGCTTACTTCCTTTTGAAGCATATTCGGCTCCATTTGGAATATACCAAGTATTGAATGGCAGTTCATTATTAATTCTTGCCTGAAGTATCTCTGGAGAAGTAAATATTGTCTTAAGCTCTCTTTGAGCTGTTTCTAAAGCAACAGCTAAAACTGAATTATAAACTGGCAATAGTTCTCTTTTCTCTAGAGTTGAGTTTAGCATAATAAAATAAACATTTTACTAGTATATAAAGCTTGTGATTTTGTAGTTACTATTAAGTAATATAAAATAATTTCAATTTAGACGTAAGATTTTCTGAAAATTGCAGTAAAAATTAATAAAGACTAAAATATTATTAAAAATAGTAAAATATATAAACTATAGTTCATTACTATAGACTATGGTTACTACAATTCAAATAGGGGAAAGGACAATGGAACAACTTAAAACAATTAAAAAGACTCAAGGACTTAAATCATATGAAGAGGTAATACAGGAACTTTTGCTTAAATCAAGGACTAAAAAATCTTTTTTTGGATTTATGGGTAAATCAGGAAATCTACCAAAAATGCTTAAAGAACTACAGGAAGAAAGGAGAGCAAGTGACAGATTTTAATTTTATTGACAGTTCTATTTGGTTAGCCTACTTAGAAGGTGAAGAAAATGTAGTTCCTTATATAGACAATGCTACAGGAGTTGCCACTTCAGTTATAACATTATTTGAAGTAGCTAAAAAATATAAAAAGTTAAACTATCCAATTCAAAAAATAAAAGCTTGCATTTCTTTAATTAAGGAAAGGAGTGTCTTATTCAATGTAGATGAAGATGTAGCGACTAATGCGATCAATTTTTCTAATTCCTTAGCTATGGCAGATGCTTTAATCTATGCAACTTCTCAACTAAATAAGTTTAAATTAATCACAAAAGACAACGATTTTAGAGGCATGAATAATGTTTTGGTAATTTAGTTACTTCTTGCCACGCTGCGAGTTATATATTTTTTCAATAAGATTAATGTCGCTTATATCATCTAAAGAACGATCAAAACGCACCCTTAAAAATCTTGGGAAGCGCATGGCATAACCCGAGGAATATGAAGGACTTTTCTGGATTTCTTCAAATGCAACTTCAACAACCAATGAAGGATGCAATGTAACTTCCTTGCTTTTCTCTGAGATAATTAAAGGCTTAAGCTCTTTTGTTATCTGCTCGAATGTGACTTCATTTTCTCCTTTCTCTTTTACTCCTGTGCTTACCTTACCAACTTCAACTAGATTTCCATCAGAATCTTTGCAGGCTACAGTATAAGATGAAAGCCATTTTGCTCTTTTGCCTTCACCCCATTCTGCTTTGACTATTACTAAATCCAAAGTTTCCAAAACTTCTTTTAATTTTGCCATGAAGCCAACATATCTTCCTGGCTTGTAAGAAGCTGTGATAGACTTGAACATAATACCCTCGTGGCCTGCTTTCAAAGCGCTCTTGTAAAAAGTTTCAACCTCTTTTGCAGAATCTGTAATCAAGTTTTTAGCCAAGACTATTTTCTTGTCAATCGGCTTTACAATTTTTTCCAAGATTTTTCTTCTTTCTAATAATTGTTCATTGAACAAACTTTTACCATTCAAAAATAATACATCAAAAACATTAACCTCAACAGGGAATTTTTTACCCATTTCTTCAATGTCGTATTTTCTTCTAATTCTCTGAGAAATACTCTGGAATGGCAAGTATTTGCCTGTTTTTTTATCATAGCCAACAACTTCTGAATCTAATATTACTGAATCTGCCTTTACTTGGGATTTTATTATTGGAACCAATTCTGGAAACTGCTTTGTGACATCTTCCATTCTTCTTGTTAATAATTTAATCTCATTACCTTTCTTGTGAATCTGCATCCTGAAGCCATCGTACTTGAATTCTATTTCTGCTGGCTTTCCAACAATTTCGAATCCTTCTTCTATGTTTTTAGCTAGAATAGCAAGCATCAAGTTTATTGGCTTGCCTGGCTCTAGTTTGACTTCATGTAATTTTTTTTGCTTTGCTAGTTTGGCAACTAAGCCGTAATCTGTCAATAAATCATAAGCATTTTCTACTTCTTCAACTGAAATGTCAAAAGCTTTTGAGATTGAATCTCGAACAATTCCAGCTGCAATTCCAATCCTTAACTCTTCCAGTACCGTTCCAATGATAAATTTGGCTTCATCTGGAGAAGCATTTGAAAGCAATTCTGAAACTAACTGAACTTTTCTGTTAACTGTGCCTTCTCCTTCCAAAGTTGAAAGCTTCCTGATATTGTTGAAGACTTTTGAGACTGTAATCTCCTGCGAGAACAATGTAGATTGCTTTTTCTTTGTAATCAAGATTGAAGCTACTTTTCCCAAGTCTCCTTCCTTGTTGAATAATTTTTCAATCTCGTTTATCGAAGAACCTGTAACAGATGAAATGGCCTTCATTACTAATCTTGATGAGAACCCTATCTTGCTATCATCCCATAAAGGAAAGACCTTGCCTTGAACTAGATAAACAATTTTCTCTAAATCTTCGTCTGCAGACTTCAATAAAGAAGCCAAAATATCTGTTTTTTCCAGCCTCTTTGTAGTCTTTCCCAGGCTCTTATAGAAATTGACTAAAATTGAATATTGCATGGAAATGTTTAAATAATTGGCTAATTTAAATCTTTTCATGGATATTGAAAAAGTTATTAGTTCTAGAGCAAGTTGCAGAAACTACAAGGACAAAAAAGTCACATTAGATTTGATATATAAGATGCTGAATGCAGCTACAAAAGCTCCTTCTGCCGGTGATTTACAGAACTGGAGGTTTGTTGTAGTAAGAGACAAGAACAAGATAAGTGAGATAGCTAAAGTCTGCTTAAGCCAGAAATGGATTTCCAAGGCACCTTGCTTGATTGTAATCTGCAACGACAAGGAAAGAGTCATGAAGATGTTCCCTAAAAAAGGAGAAATTTATTCTATCCAAAGCTGCGCTGTTGCAGCAAGCCATATAACATTGATGGCTGAAGAACTTGGATTGGGAAGCTGCTGGATTGGAGCTTTTGACGAAAATGCTGTAAAAAATATCCTAAATATTGATGAAGCTGGAGTTGAGATAATCTTGACAGTAGGATATCCTGAAGAAAAAGAGAAGAAACCTGCTCAATGTGATGTGACAAATATAACTTATTTTGATGAATGGGGCAAAAGAGAAAGTAACGACAAACTAGATCTGAAAGGCAAGCTAAAAGAAATTCTAAGAAAAATAAAGAAATAAAACCCTGGATGAGCTCCCTGGTATTTCCTCGCTAAATATTATTTAAAAAAAAGAAAAAGGCTGATGCGTGGCGCATCAGCAAAAAGTTATAAAGGGCAAAAAAAAGTCTTAGGGGGTTTCTTGTTGCCCTTTAATATGATCTTTGCTTGATTGGAGCACTGACCATGTCAATGCCCAATTCCTCACTTACCTGCATTGCTCTTGCAGATGCCTTTTTGTGGTCTACCTTACCCAAGATGTATGGTGAGTTGACTCCGGTAATAATTGTCATTACTCTAAGAGTTCCTGCCATGCTATCTTCAATTCTTGCTCCCCAGATGACATTTGCGTCTGGATCCAAGCTTTCGGTAATTAATTCTCCAGCTTTGCTTACTTCATCCAAAGTCAAGTCTGGACCACCAGTTATGTGAATCAAAGCACCTGTTGCTCCTTCATAGCTTACGTCAAGCAATGGGTTAGTTAAAGCTCTTCTTGTTGCTTCTTCAACTCTGCTTTCAGTGTTAGATTCTCCAATACCTATGACTGAGACTCCACCGTCAGACATGATGGCTCTAACATCTGCATAGTCTAAGTTTACTAATGATGGTGTTGAGATTGTCTCTACTATTCCCTTAATCATTGTCGAGATTAACTCATTTGCTACTGCAAATGCCTGCTGTACTGGCAAGTTGCCTGCAATGCTGACTAATCTATTGTTATCAATGACAATTGCAGTGTCGCAGACTTCTCTTAGCTGCTGTAGTCCAAATTCTGCCTTGTCAACTCTGGCCCTTTCAATGTCGAATGGCATTGTTACTGTGCCTATAACTATTGCGCCATTTTCCTTTGCAACCTGTGCAACTACTGGTGCTGAACCTGTTCCTGTTCCTCCACCTTCACCTGCACATATGAATACCATATCTGCGTCTTTTAAATAACTCTTAAGATCGTGTAAGTTTTCCTTTGCAGCTTCCAATCCTTTATTTGGGAAACCTCCGCATCCTAAACCTCTTGTCAATTCTCTTCCTATCAATAGCTTCTTGTCTGCTGAACTTATGTCCAAGTGCTGCTTGTCTGTGTTCAAAGCTATTATCTCTGCTCCCTTGATTCCTTTCTTGTGTAGCCAGCTTACCATATTTGAACCGGCTCCTCCGCAACCAACAACTTTAATGTTAGCTGTTCCTACTTTCAAATCGTTTGTAGGATTGTTTGCAGCTGACTGCAATGCGCTTTGTACTAGTCCTTCCATCATTTTTTATCCCCCATCTTTTTTTGTTTTTTTGTGTTGTATATACTCCACTACAACAATATTTATATTGTAGTTTGGATTATTACCTTTTTAGAAATCAACTTGAAGTTTAATGATAAATGATTTAAACTTTTAAGAAACAAACTATCTCGAACGAAACGCCAAATTTCAATGTTCGAAACGCTTAATATTTACGCTTTGATTTTAACGCCAATTAAAACCGAAGCTCCGAACTTCTGAGTTATAATTTTATTACCTTATATTAAGTAGTATATAAACCTTTTTTACCTGCGAAATATATGTTACAATAAATAAGTGACGTTTAAAACATCTTAAAAGAGCTTCTAGATGCAGTTTATTGATACTTTTATTTTACAAATAAAAAACAGTGAAATTCATGGAAATGACTGATTTTTGTCATATTTTGATGACAGAAAATTAGCAAAACTTTTTATATTGTTGAACATAATTATTAGGTTATGAAAGAAGAATTTTCAGCTGAAAATGTTGAAATAAAAACCAAAGACAAGGAATTTATCGGGATATTGTTGCCTTCATCTAAGAAAGATACAGTTTTTTTGAAGCTTGATTCTGGATATAACATAGGGATTGAGAAGAAGAACATCAAGAGCATGAAAAGGATAAAGAAGGTTGAAAGCGAGAAGAAAGTGCTAGGCAAGCTAGAAGTTAACAAAAACTTACCTACTATTGCCATATTACATACTGGAGGTACTGTAGCTTCTGAAGTTGATTACAAGACTGGTGCTGTAAGTCCAAGATTTACTCCTGAGGAGATTATAGCAAAGTTTCCAGAGCTAAAGAATATGGCCAACATAAGATCCAAGCTAATTGCAAACATGTTCTCTGAAGACATAAGGTTTAGCCATTACAACAAGATAGCCAAGGAAATTGAAAATGAAGTTAAAGCAGGTGTTGAAGGGATAATAATAAGCCATGGAACTGACACGTTACATTATACTGCAGCTGCACTAAGCTTCATGCTTCAAGATCTAGGAATTCCAGTTATATTGGTGGGAGCTCAAAGAAGCTCTGACAGAGGAAGTTCAGATGCTTTCCTGAATCTTGTAAGTGCCGCCTTATTCATCACTAAATCAGACTTTGCTGGTGTTGGAATATGCATGCATTCTTCAATGGATGACAATAATTGTGTAATACTGCCAGGATTGAAATCTAGAAAGATGCACTCTTCAAGAAGGGATGCATTCAAAGCAATAAACTCAAATCCAATTGCAAGAGTAAACTACAAAAAAGACTTAATTGAGTTCTTGACACATGACCATAAAAAATCTAGCAAGGACTTGAAGCTAAAAGTTAGATTATTCAATGAAAAACTTAAAATTGGAATAGTAAAGGCACATCCAAACATGTATGCTTCTGAACTAAAATCTTATTCAAGCTTCAATGGATTAATACTAGAAGGAACTGGATTGGGACATCTGCCAGTAAACAAACTAGACAAAGAAACTACAGAACATGATAAAATATTGAAAGAAATTTCTAAATTAGCAAAGAAAATGCCTGTTGTAATGGCTACGCAGACTATTTTTGGAAGAGTCAACATGAATGTCTATTCAACTGGAAGAAAATTATTAGAAGCGGGGGTTTTAGGGAATTATTCAGACATGACAACAGAAACTGCCTTCATAAAGCTAGCTTACTTATTATCTAACTACAAGAAAGATGAAATTAAAAGATTGATGAATGAGAACTTGCATGGAGAAATCTCAAAAAGGATAATAGGCGAGGAAGAATTTCTATGAAAAACATAATGTTTATATACTAGTAAATCCTTATATATCTTGGTGATTACATATTCAAATAATTTACAGCAAGCATGCTTTAGAGAAGATGGATGGATATGGACTTGAAGTAGAAGAAGTAGACAAGATAATTCAAAGCGGAATGAAATGGAAAGAAGAAAATACAGAAAAATGGCATGCCCAAATGGCAGGCATAGAAGGTGTTTTTATAAAAGAAAAGGATTTAATATTTATAATAACTGTGTATAAGGAGGGAAAATGAAATGTATAATGTGTAACAAGGGAGAATTAAAAGAAAAGAGTATAGATTACAAAGAGTTTGGAGTTTCATTAGGAAATTTCAAGGGAAATATTTGCAACAACTGCAACGAAATCTTCTTTGACAGCAAAACTGCAAAATTAATACAGGCAAAGTCAAAAGAATTAGGATTGTTTGGACTGACAAGGAAAACTAAGGTAGCGCAAGTTGGAAATAGCTTAGCAATAAGGATACCTAAAGAGATTGCTGATTTTGTTAAGCTGAAGAAAGAGGAAGAAGTAAAAATAGTGCCAAAAAACAAGCATGAAATAACCATTGAATTCGCGTGAGATTAGAATGAACTATAATGAACTTGGATTCAAATGCGGATTGGAATGCCATCAGCAGTTAGAAGGAAGAAAATTATTCTGTCATTGTCCTACTTTAGTAAATGACGATAGTAAACCTGATTTAGTAATCAAAAGAAAATTAAGAACTACTGCAGGTGAAATGGGTAAGATAGATGAAACTGCTAAGTTTGAAATGAAAAGAGATAGAAGATTCATTTATGAAGCTTGTTCTACTTCTAGTTGTTTGATTGAGCTGGATGAAGAACCTCCATTAGAGGTAAATAAAGAAGCTTTAGAAACTGCATTACAAGTTGCTTTATTGACGAATTCTAAGATTGTTGATGAAATACAATTTATGAGAAAAACTGTTATAGATGGAAGCAATGTTTCGGGATTTCAGAGGACAGCGTTAATTGCAGTTGATGGAGAGATTAAAACTTCTAAAGGAATAGTAAAAATACCAACAATTTGCTTGGAAGAAGAAAGTGCAAAAAAGATAACTGAGAATGAGAATGAAGTTTATTACAGATTAGATAGATTAGGAGTGCCATTAATTGAAATTGCTACTGATGCAAGCTTAAAAGATTCAGAACACGCTAAAGAAGCTGCAGCAATAATTGGGATGATATTAAGGAGTACTGGAAAGGCGAGGCGTGGTTTAGGCAGCATACGTCAAGATGTTAATATAAGCATAAAAGGACATCCAAGAGTTGAGCTCAAAGGATTTCAAGATTTAAGAAGCATTCCTATAACTGTTGAGAATGAAGTTAAAAGACAATTAGAAAATTTAAAGAAGAAAGAATTGAAAAGTGAAGTAAGAAAAGTAAATCCTGATTTTACCTCTACATTTTTAAGACCTATGCCTGGCGCATCACGTATGTATGTAGAAACTGATACCAAAACTATAAAGATTACAAAAGAAATAACTTCTAAAATCAAGATTCCTGAATTATTGACTGAAAAAGCAATCAAACTAGAGAAAAAGTATAAATTGAATCCTGATTTGGCAAGGGAGGTTATTGAAGTTCCTTACTTTGAAGAATTTGCTTCTAAGTTTAGAATTGAACCAAACTACATTGCGCAAGTTTTAGTTGAGATTCCTAAAGAATTAAAGTCAAGATTCAATGTTGAAAGCTACAATTTGAAACAGACAGACTTTTACTTTGTTTTGAATGCATTGAGTGAAGGTAAAATTTCTAAAAGCGCTGTTCTAGATATATTAAAAGAACTGGCACAGGGAAAGAAGGTTGTATTGAATAATTACAAGGTTGTAGATGACAAGCAGTTAGAGAACCATATCAAGGAAATATTAAAGAAAAATCCTGGAGCTCCTTTCAATGCTTTGATGGGAGAGGTAATGAAGCAGCTCAAAGGAAAAGTTGATGGAAAGAAAGCATCTGAATTGATAAAGAAATTATTGAAATAATAAAGTTTATATAAGGAATTAAAGGAACTAACACTATGATTAGAACTCATAATTGTGGCGAGCTAACAGGAAAACATATTGGAAAACCAGTAGTTTTACAAGGATGGGTTCATAAAAAAAGAGATCATGGTGGGCTTATATTTGTAGATATTAGGGACAGGTATGGAATTACGCAGGTAGTATTTGAACCTAAAGACCAAAAAATATTCAAGCAAGCTCATTCGCTAGGCAGAGAATGGGTAATTGAAATTGATGGAAAAGTAAGGAAAAGACCAAAAGGAACAGAAAATAAAGAAAGACTAACGGGGGAAATTGAAGTAGAAGCAAGCAAATTAAAAATATTAAGCAAATCCGAAGTCCCTCCAATAGAAATTGATGATAATTTACAGACCTCTGAAGATGTAAGACTAAAATACAGGTATCTTGATCTAAGAAGACCAGTGATGCAGAAAAACTTAATTTTAAGAAATGAGATAATAAAGATAACAAGAGAATTTTTTCATAATAATGGCTTTCTAGAAATTGAAACTCCAATCCTTGTAAAGTCAACGCCTGAGGGAGCAAGAGATTACTTAGTTCCTTCAAGAGTCCATCCTGGAAAATTTTACGCCTTGCCACAATCACCGCAGATGTATAAACAATTATGCATGATAGCGGGATTGGACAAATATTTTCAGATAGCAAGATGTTTCAGAGATGAAGACTTAAGGGCAGATAGACAGCCAGAATTCACACAACTAGATGTAGAAATGAGCTTTGTTGATAAAGAAGATGTTTTTGATGTAGTAGAAAGATGGTTGAAAGAACTTTTCAAAAAAGTAATGAAAAAAGACATAAAAATTCCATTCAATAGAATTTCTCATAAAGAATGCATGGAAAAATATGGATGCGACAAACCAGACTTAAGATTTGGGTTAGAATTGCATAATGTAAGTAAAATAGTTTCAAAGTCTCAATTTAAAGTATTCAATCAAGAATTGGTTGTAGCCTTGCCAGTTGCAAAAGATTTTACAAGAAATGAAATAGAAGAACTCACAGAATTTTCTATGCAGCTTGGAGCCAAGGGATTGACATGGATAAAGTACAAAGATGGCAAAATAGAGTCATCAATTGCTAAATATCTTTCAGAAAAAGAAAAGACCGAACTTATAAAAGAGCTAAAGCTGAAAGATGGTTATACTGTATTTTTTGTAGGAGATAGGAAAAAAGTTGTTTATGATGTTTTGTCTAAATTGAGAGTTGAGATTGGAAAAAGATTAAACTTAATAAAGAAAGATCAGTTTGAATTTTCTTGGGTTTTAGATTTTCCATTATTTGCTTGGAGTGAGGAAGATAATGGATTCACTCCAGAACATCATCCATTCACAGGTATACATGATGATGATGTTCATCTTCTTGATGACAAGAAAAGATTAGGGGAAATCAGATCTAAATCTTACGACTTGGTACTTAATGGTACTGAATTATGCTCAGGTTCTATAAGGATACATGATAGCGAAGTCCAAAAGAAAATATTTGACTTGATAGGAATAAGCGAGGAAGATGCAAAGAAAAGATTTGGATTCTTTGTTGAAGCCTTAAAATATGGAACGCCACCACATGGTGGAATAGCCCCTGGAATAGACAGACTTGTTATGCTTTTAGCTCGTCAAGAGTCTATAAGAGATGTAATTGCATTTCCAAAAAACAAATTTGCTGAAGCTACAATGGAAGATTCTCCTTCAGATGTGCCTGACAAGCAACTAAAAGAGTTAAATATAAAGTTAGATTTGCAAAAAAAGAATTAACTTTTCATAAGCTTTATATATAAGTAACCACTTCTCAAAGGTATCAAAATGGAAAGAACACTAATTGACCAACTGCATGAGAAAAATGGTAATGAAGTTCAATTATACGGTTCTGTTTCAAAGGTTAGAGATTTAGGCAAAGTCGCTTTCTTGGTTTTTAGAGACAGAAAAGGAGTTACTCAAGTAGTTATTGACAAAAATAAGATACGAAAAACTCCCGTTGTAGGAAGCTTCTTGAAACTTGAAGGCATTGTCAACCATGATTCAAAATCCTCCCATACCTGTTGTGATCACTGGGTCCCAAAGAACATTTCATGATAAAGACTCAGATGCAAAAAATAACTTCTTAGATGCACTCACCGTTGCTGCAAGATGGAGATTACCTGGATTTTATATTGTTTTTAAAGAAAGAATTATTCAAGGAGAATACGCAAGCAAGGCTTCAACAACTTCACTTGACGCTTTTAGAAGTGTGAATCACCAGGATGCAGGATATATTAATCAACATAAGCAATATATCCATTATACAAACATTAAAAGAACAACAAACCCTAATACCAAATTTGTTCTTCAAACAAAAATCGACAATGCAGTCAAAGTTGAACACCTTGTACCTGGATACGAACTAAATGGCTTGACAATATTATTGAAGACGAGAACATTCATGGGGTCGTAATTGAATGTTTTGGGCTTGGGGGTATACCTAGCAGGGTTGATGAAATTGCCAAAAGAGGATTAATGGAAGTGATTTTAAGAAATAGTGGAGATAAAAAGAAAGAAAAGCCTATTGTTGTAAGAACTCAATGTCCTGAAGGATTGACGGATCTTGGAGAATATGAAGTTGGAAATTGGGCCAAAATTGAAGGGCTTATATCTGTAGATGATATGACTTTAGAGAAAGCTACTTTTAGACTGAAATGGTTGCTTGGGCAAGGTTATGATACTAGTACAATAAGGAGAAAGTGGAATCCTAGGTATTAATAGCAACATTTAAAAATATAAACGCGTGTTCTAAAATATCTTTTTGGTGATTATTGTGGATGAGAAACAGATAGAAAAGCAAGCAAAGGAAATAATGGACAATTTCTTCTCAGTACTTTCTAAAGTCAAAGAAATTGAAAAAGAAGAGAAAGGAGAAGAAGCAATAAGGGATGCAAAGATTGAAAAATCAAATGAAGAATTTAGGAGCCTTTTTTTTAACATAGCAGTTAAAAAAGATGGAGACTTCTTTATTGCAGAAAAAGCAAAATGGAAATAATAGAAAAAATAAATAAACTAAAGGAAGGAACCCTTACCCCTGTAGAGAATATAAGACAATTTATTGATAAAATAAAAAAAGAAGATAAAAAAATAAACTCATTTTTACATATAAATGAAAATGTATTAAAGGAAGCAGAGCAAATTCAGAAAAATAATTTTAAAGGTCCACTGTATGGGTTGGCAATTGCCGTCAAATCCAATATAAATGTCAAGGGATTGAAAACTAACTGCGCTTCTAAGACATTGAACGGATATATCTCAACATATGATGCTGATGTAATAAAAAAAATAAGACAAGCTGGTGGGATAATAATAGGAATGACAAATTGCGACGAATTTGCTTCAGGTTCTTCAGGAGAGAATTCTGCATTCGGTCCAACACAAAATCCAGCAGCATATGGAAAAATACCTGGAGGTTCATCATCTGGAAGTGCTGCGGCGGTTGCAGCAGGATTCTGTGATTTAAGCATTGGATCAGATACTGGAGGAAGTGTAAGAAACCCAGCTTCACATTGCGGGATTATTGGGGTAAAGCCTAGTTATGGTCTAGTTTCAAGATATGGATTAATAGACTTAAGTATGAGCCTTGACCAGATAGGTCCTTTTTCAAAAGAAGTTTATGGTTCAGCTTTGCTCTTAGATGTAATAAAGGGAAAAAGTGACTATGACGCTACAACAATTGAATCAAAAGATTCACATTCAAAAAAAATTAATGATGCCAAAAAATTAACTATTGGTGTAAGCAGCGACCTGATTAAGTTGTGTAAAGACAAAGATATAATAAAGATATTTGAAAACAAAATAAAAATATTAAAAAAAATGGGTTTTAAAATAAAAGAAGTAAAATTAGAACACACAAACTTGGCAGTCCAAGCTTATTATATATTGGTATACGTTGAATTTTTCTCAGGAACAAGAAAGTTTGATGGAAGAAAATACGGGTTAAAGATTGAAGAAAGCTGTGGAGAAGAAGTTCTCAGAAGAATTGTTGGAGGAAAAGTAATAACAAAAGCAGAATATAAAGGAGCTTATTACAAAAAAGCTTTAGCAACTAAAGAACTCATAAGAAAAGATTTTATGAAAGCATTCAATGAAGTTGATGTAATCTTGTGTCCCACAGTTCCAAAATTGCCCCATAAGATAGGTGAGAAAATAGGAATTGAGGAGATGTATGCTTATGATGCCCTCACTATCCCCGCAAATCTAGCAGGTATATGCGCTGGGTCAATAAAAGCAGGAGAAATTGATAAAATCCCTATTGGGATACAAGTTCTTGCTGCACCATTTGATGAAATAAAAATGTTTAAAATAATGAAGGTACTTGAAGATGAAAATAGGGCTTGAGATCCACACTTATCTAAATATGGAGAAAAGCAAGGCAAAACTTTTTTGCAACTGTCCAGCAGAAAACATAGAATCAACACCAAACACAAATATCTGCCCTATTTGTACAGGAATGCCGGGATCAAAACCCATGCTCCCAAATAGAGAGGCTTTGGAAAAAGTCATAGCAATAGCTTCTATGCTAAAATGTAAGATAAATAAAAGTTTAATAATACAAAGAAAGCATTATTCATGGCCAGACTTACCTAACGGATATCAAAAAACTATGTCTGGTCCAAGCGTATTGCCTGTAGGAATAAATGGTGAACTAAAAGGCATAAAAATTTGGGGTGTTCATCTTGAAGAAGATCCTGCAAAATGGGATCCTGAGACAGGAAGGGTAAACTACAATAGGTCTGGACTTCCTTTAGCCGAAATTGTTACAGCTCCGGATTTGAAATCTGCTGAAGAAGCAAAAGAATGGTTGAGAAGCTTAGTTGTATTGCTAAGCTACATAAAAGCCACTTCTAGAAATGTTTCTATTAAAGCTGATGTAAATATAAATGTTGAAGGACATCCAAGAGTTGAAGTAAAAAACATAAATTCATTTAAGAACATTTGTTTAGCAATTGATTATGAAGTAAAAAGACAAAACAATTCAGTAAAAAATAAAGAAGAATTGATACAGGAAACAAGAGGTTTTGATGAAGATAAAAATATTACTTTTCACATGAGATACAAAGAAAGTGCAGAAGACTATAGATTTATACCAGAGCCAGACTTGCCAATAATTTTCTTAAAAGACAAAACAATAAAAGACATTCAAGACAAGTTACCAAAGACGCCAGAGGAAAAAATAGCTAAATACAAACAAAAATACAAGCTTACCAACGTTCAATCAACAACTTTAGCTTCTGAGCTTATATTAGCAGACATATTTGATGAAGTAATAAAAAAAGTAAACCCTTCATTAGCTGCAAACTGGATTACTATGGACTTATTAAAACTATTTAAAGAGCAAGAGCCAGAACAATTTGATATTGATGTTCGGGAATTCACAAAAATATTAGAGTTGCTTGACAAAAAAAAGATAACTGATAAAGTTACTAAAGACATGGTAAGGAAATTACTTTGGAAAAAAATAAGTGTTAAAGATTATCAAAAGAAATTTGGCATTGAAAAAGTTAGTGATGCAAAAGTTCTTGAACCTTTATGCATCGATGTAATAAAAGCAAATCCAAAGGCTGTTGAAGACTACAAAAAGGGTAAAAAAGAGGCTTTCAATAGTTTGATGGGGCAAGTTATGGAAAAAACAAAAGGCAAAGCATCTTATGAAGAAGTGATAAAAATAATTAACAAATTACTTAAAAAATGAACGTAGTTGAATCTATTAAAAGACTTCTTGAAAAAAATAACATTAATTACAAGTATTTTAAGCATGAACCAACTCCAACTTCAGAAATAGCTGCTAAAGTAAGGGGTGTTGATTTAGCTAGTGGAGCAAAAGCAATGGTATTAAGATACAATGGAAATTTCTGCATGTGCGTTCTAAGAGCAACTGAAAAAATTGACTTCAAAAAAATGAAGAAAATATTAGATACTGGAAGCATAAGCTTTGCAACTGCGGAAGAAGTGAAAAAGGTAACTAACTGCATTCCAGGAGGTGTTCCTCCTTTTGGGAATCTATTTAAAATTCCAGTTTATGCTGAAAAACAATTATTTAACAACGAGATAATAAACTTCAATGCTGGAACTCAAACTCAATCTATACAAATGAAGGCTGCAGACTGGAAAAATGTAGTTAATCCAGTAGTTAAAGAGTTTGCGCAGTAAGATTTACTCCTTAACTGACATAAATTTTAAACCAAAATCTTTATTAAGCACTTCTTGTTTTTAATCAGATTATGGAAATTGATGACTTTTTGCAGGAGAAGAAAGCTCACGAGGCTAAAGAGAGATTAGAGGAAGCCAAAAGGAAACTAAGAGAAGAAAAAGAAAGGCTCAAGGAAGAGCAAAGAAAACTTAAGGAGGGCAATAAGTCAGCAAATAATTCTGAAGATAAACCAGCAAAAGAGCCTGGCGAATATGCATTGAAGCCATGGATGCTATGGGATTTAATGATTCTTGCACTAGTTGCAATATTTTTTGTAATAGCTATGCTGTATCCTAAGGGTGCTGCAGGAGTATCGAGAGAAGACACTTTGAAGATAATTGACGAAAAGACAGCAAAAATTGATGAACTTACCAAAACAGTTGACACTTTAAAAGAAGACGTAAGAAAATTAGGAGCAACTCCGATTGATGCAACAAGCGGGCAAGAATTGGACAAAGAGGTAAGAGATGCTTTGATAACAAGCGCAGACACTCCTAAAGGACTATCAGACTTCACAATAAAAATTGAAGACAGTGCAGGAAATGAAGCAACTGGCGGCACTATAGAAGCAAACGGCACTGAAATAAAATACAAGGTAATTGTACAGAATCTTGAAACAAAAGACTTGAAATGCAAGGTAAACAAAATCATTGACAATGGAAGTCCTTCTGAAATAGGCTATTTCCATGTAGACAAAGTGGCAAAGGAAACCTTGACACAGGATTATACTAAGAAAGGAACTAGCCAGCTGAAATATAGTGCAAAATGCGCGTATGCAAAGCTTGAAGTTGAAAAATGGGTTGAAACTAGCGACTATTCAAAAGAGCTTGATGCAACGCTAGAATTAATATTGCATTAACCAGAATCGTCAGAAAACTTTTCTTTGATTTTTTCAGGCAGAGACAATGCTCCGTCAATTATGGTGTTGCCAGCCTTCTTGCTGACATCTAAAACTGACTTGCCTGTCGTGTCCAAGGCTATCTTAGCCTGATCTGGATAGAAATACAATGCAAATAAAAGAAATAATAAAACCAAAATTATTATGGTTTTAATCATTTTTTGCCTAATATTCTAAAAACTGTTGTACCGCATTTGCCGCAAACACCTTTCATAGCCTTCATTCCATTCTTCATAGTAACTTCCTTACCATTCTGAATTTGAACTGATGTTCTGCACTTCATGCATCTTCCTTCAGCCATTATTTCACATCCTTTTGGTTAATCATAGATAAAATTAAGTTAAATACTATAAAGGGGGATATTTAAAGCTTCTGCTTAATCAGGATTTGAGTGTAATTGCCGTTAAAATAAGCCTTGACAGCCTTCTTGACGTCATTTAAGGTTACTTTCCTTATGTTTTTTATGTATTCCGGGCTTGACTTCCCAACCATAGAGAAGAAGGCATTATTGTCTGCCTTTTCCTTGTTATCCTCATTTTTTATAAGAAAATTGCCTTCAACATAGTCTTTTGCTTCTTGAAGCTCTTTTTGAGTCAGATTTTTAAGCTTGAACTGGTCTAAAACTATCTTCTTGCATTCTTCCAAGTTTTTAGCATCAGTATTCAAGTGAATAGCAAAGAAACCAAAGTCCAAGTTGGCTTCATAGACAGCTCCGACAGAGTAAGCCAAGCCTCTTTTTATTCTTATTTCATCAAACAACCTTGAAGATTGGCCTCTGCCAAGAATTCCTTCAATGACTTCAAATGTGTAAGCGTCTTTTTTTGTGAAAGGAGATGCTTTGTATCCTATTAGCAAGTATGAATGCTCAGTTTTCTTATCAACAACAATTTTTTTTACTGATTTCTGCAATGATTCTTCGACAAACTTGTAAGGTTCTAGCTTAGAGCTTCTAAAAGAAGAGAAATATTTAGAAACCAAAGCTTTTACATTTGGGACTTCGCCAACTACTGAAAGGGTGGTGTTGTTTGCCAGGTAATGTTTTCTATAATAATTTATTATTTTTTGCCTTGTCAAAGACTGAACTGACTTTATGCTTCCATATACAGGATATTTTGCCTTGTTTTTCTCGAACAGATTTTGCTGTAATAATATCCACTGCAAATGCCTAGGCTCATCATGAAGCATCTTTATCTCGCTTACAATGACTTCACGCTCTTTTTCAATTGCCTTTGCATTAAACAATGGATTAATCAGTATATCAGAAATAACCTTGAATGCTTTTTCTACATGATTTTTTGGAACTAAAGTATAATAAAAAGTTCTTTCATTTGAAGTTGCTGCGTTTATTTCGCCACCAACTTTCTCAATCTCATTTGCCAAGGCTCTTGTCGTAAAATGCTTCGTGCCTTCAAAAAGTATATGCTCTAGAAAATGCGAAACTCCTTTCTCGTTGCTAGATTCGTTGTTGCTTCCAACTTTTACCAAAGCGTTTAAGCAGACAGAATTGCTCTTCTTCTTGTCGTATAAAACTGTTAATCCATTCTTAAGCTTGAAGACTTGCATTTTCAGAAAGAGAATAACTATGTATTTAATTCTTTTGATAGGGAACTACCAAGTTCTTAGAAATCTTGTTAATAATCTTATTCCGAAACCTGTTGCACCCTTGCTTAGTATTCCATCTTCCTTCTCAGCGTAAACGGGACCTGCTATGTCCAAATGCGCCCAGCTCGTGCCCTTTTCTACAAATTCCTTCAGGAAAGCTGCGCCTGTCAATGAACCTGCTTTGCCTTCCCAGCCTCCAAGATTTTTAACATCTGCAAAATCAGACTTGACCATCTCAGAATGCTCTTCGTACAATGGAAGCTGCCAGACTTTTTCTCCTGTTTCTTCTCCGGCCTTGAAAATTTTTCTTATCAAGCCTTCGTCAGTGCCCATTATTCCTGCGATTGTGTCACCCAAAGCAACAATACATGCCCCTGTCAATGTTGCCAAGTCAATGATAGCTCTAGGCTTGTACTTGTTTGCGTAGCTCAAAGCGTCTGCTAAAATAACTCTGCCTTCAGCATCTGTGTGCCAGATTTCTATAGACTTGCCGTTCATTGCTTTCACAATGTCGCCTGGCTTGTAAGCATTATTTCCAGGCATGTTTTCAGTCAAGGCTGCAATTCCAACAATCTTTATCGGCAATTTCAACAATGCTGCAATCCTAATCAAACCTATGACAGCTGCAGCGCCTGCCATGTCTTCCTTCATGTCCTTCATTCCGTTTGCAGGCTTTATCCCTAGACCGCCAGAATCAAAAGTAATACCTTTGCCGACAAGAATAATTGTATCTTTAGCTGATCTTGGAGAATGTTCCATCACCAAAAATGCTGGCTCGTTGACTGAACCAGCATTCACTGCTAATAAAGCGTTCATGCCCATCTCTTTTATCTCTTTCTTGTAAAAAATCTTGCAGTTGACATTTATTTTTTTGCAGATATCTCTAGCTTTTGAGGCAATGTAAGTTGGAATCTTTATTGAAGCTGGGGTGTTTACCAAATCTCTTGCAATCACGACAGATTCTGAAATTATTTTTCCATTTTCTAGACCTTTATTGAAGCTGTTGATGTTTTTTCCGTAGTAAAGCAAAGTTACTGACTGAATTTCATGATTTTTGTCTTTTTCATTTGTCTTGTATTCATTGAATTTGTAGTTGCTTAGGTGTAAGATTTCTGATAATAGTTCGCCAAGCTCTTCATCCTTAAAGGATAAATTGTCTAAAGCCAAAGAAAATGACTTTAATTTCAAAGATTTGGCATATCTTACGGCATTTCCCAATGCTTTCCTAAATTTCTCATTATTAAATTCTGATTCTTTTCCTAATCCTACTAAAATGACTTTCTTTATCTTGTCTGTGAAGAAAAAATGGTAGCATTTTGAAAGCTCTGCCTTGAATTCTTCTGACTTTATTATCTTATTAACGAGATTTTCAGACTTGTCATTTGCATGAGAGAAACATTTCCCAGAGTTGCTGTCTGAAAAAACAGGCAAAATTAAAGCTTCATCCTTAATGTCTTCAATTCTTAATGACTTTACTGACACTTCCATATAAATGCTAGAAACTGGATTCTATATAAAAGTTGTGTTGCCATTTAACAGGAAAAATGCATAAAATGCTATAGGAAAGGCTGGAAAGCTGTTTTACTGCATTTTCAGACTTTTCAGATAATTATATAAGGTAAAATCAAGCCTGTTTTAATGGGCCTGTAATTTAACCAGGATCAGAATGCGAGGCTTCGGTTTGGCCTTTGGCTAGATTTAATGCCTATCTTGGAGAAACCTTGATATCCAGGTTCAAATCCTGGCAGGCTCATTCTAATAAAATTTACAATAAAGTATATAAACAAATAAGCTAATTTTTTTAGCATGCCAAAAGAGGAGCAGAAAGGTATCACAGTAAAGAAAGAAGCAGACATGGCAGATTGGTATAGCCAAGTTGTGATTAAAGCTGAGCTTGCGGATTATTCCAGCATAAGAGGATGTCTAGTAATACGGCCTTATGGCTATGCAATCTGGGAAAAAATAATGGAATATTTCAATGAGAGACTTAAGAAATTAGGTGTCAAAAATGCTTATTTTCCTTTGTTCATTCCAGAATCATTTTTTGAAAAAGAAAAAACACATGCAAAAGGATTTTTTCCTGAAGTTGCGTGGGTTGAGAGGAAAGACAAGAATGAAGAAAGACTGGCAATAAGACCGACTTCTGAAACTATAATGTATGATTCCTACTCAAGATGGATAAGAAGCTGGAGAGATTTGCCTTTAAAGATAAACCAGTGGTGCAACATTGTGAGATTTGAAGTAAAAGATGTGAAGCCTTTCTTAAGAAGCAGGGAATTTTTATGGCAGGAAGGGCATAACGTATTTGAAGACGAGAAAGGAGCGAGCAAAGATGCGTTGACAATGATAAGTGAATACAAAAAACTAGCTGAAGAATTACTAGCAGTTCCTGTTCTAACTGGAAAGAAGACAGAGCATGAAAAGTTTCCAGGAGCTTACTTCACAACAACAATAGAAGGATTTATGCCTGATGGAAAGGCATTACAGATGGGAACAAGCCATAATCTAGGTCAAGGATTTTCAAAAGCATTCAACATAGAATTTTTAGGCAAAGATGGGAATAAGCACAGGCCATGGCAGACTTCATGGGGATTTTCAACTAGATTGATTGGAGCTTTGGTGATGATGCATGGAGATGACAAAGGATTAATATTGCCTCCTAAAGTAGCGCCAATACAAATTGTTATCGTGCCAATATTGCCAAAAGAAGGAAAGGAAAAAGTCTTGGAGAAAGCTGAAGAACTAAAGAAAAAACTAAGCAGCAAATACAAAGTTCACATGGATTCAAGAGAAGAATACAGCCCAGGATGGAAGTTCAACGAATGGGAGATGAAAGGAGTTCCTTTAAGAATTGAAATAGGGCCAAAAGACATTGCAAATAAAAGCGTTGTAATAGCGAGAAGAGACAATGGAAACAAGAAAAATATTAAAGTCAAAGACATTGAAACTAAAGTTGGAAAAGACTTAGAGGACATTCAAAAATCGCTTTATAAAAAGGCTGACAAATTTATGAAGAGTAATGTTACTGATGCAAAGAACTGGGATGATTTTCAGAAAGCAATCGATAAAAAAATGATGGTTAAATCTTTATTTTGCGGCAAAGTAAATTGCGAGGATAAGATAAAAGAAAAAACCAATGGCGTGACAGCAAGGGTCATTGAAAGTGAGGCAAAAGGAAAATGCGTTCACTGTAATGATGATGCTAATCTAAAAGTTTATTTTGCCAAATCATATTAACCCTAAAGAAGCTAGAATATTAATATACCACGGGACATTGTTGACTTTAATAAAAATCTTGTCTTCATGTTCATATTTTTTGCCTTCTTCGTCTTTGTAAGTTATTTTAACTGGGATTCCTCTTAATATTTTGTGTGAAGGAATTTTGAGCATAACCTCTCCTTTAGAAGTCAGCTGGTCAAAATATAAATGGCCAACCCCAAAGTCCAAATCAACATCATATATTTCAGTATTTGTATTTATTATGAAGCTTACTTTTTGCAACCTATTGTATTCAACAGCTTCAGGATTTACGTCTGAAAAAAATATATTTGGTATCATCAAAACCTTAATAGGCAGGTACTTGTATTCTATTGAATCCTTTGTCTCTGCTGAAATCAATAATCTTCCCGACTCATGCGCATCTATTTTAATAGTTATGTCCTTCACTTCATCTTTATTCAAAGAATAAGAACTGCAATGATCGCTTACGCAAAAATTAATGTCATAAATATCCTGGCTGGCTTTCAATTTGCAATTAACATCAGCAGTTTCATTTTCATAATAAAAGGGCTTGTTAAGTTCACAATCAAAATTCAAGCATGATGCTTGACCATCGCCAGTGCAAATAAAATTATTTTTATCTTCCTTGCTCAATAAATTACTAATTTGTGCTTCTGCATCGCTTTTAGCAATAAATTTTGAAGCAGCATCATAAGTTATTTTAGAGAAAGCCTTGTTTCCATAGACATCAGAGATTTCAATGTCTGAAGTGTAGCTATAATCAGCTCTTAAGCCATCCTGAATCTTCAAAGTCCAGTAAATAATCTTGGTTTCTTTAGGCTTCAGAAGAATTTCACGAACATTTTTTTCAACCAAGCCAGGCGCTTTGGTCACTGCAACCTGCGTTGAAACATATAAATCCTTTTTGTTTGTCACTACAACTGCTAAAGGAACGTAGCTGCCAAACTTAACTTTATCTTCCAACGTATAAGTGCTAATTTCAACTGGGCTTGCGATTGGAATGCCAACCTCTTCAACCTTAGTTTCTATGTTTATTTTGCTTATGTCAATTTTAATTCCTTCTGCAGACCAAGAATAGAAAACTGCAGGGGTTCCTGAATCAACATCGTCCTTCAGCCTTACATGATCTGGAGAAAGCCAACCGTATTGACCAAGAGTAACGTCGAAAGGCACCCAACCATAATCTGGGAAATAGACTTCTGCCCAGCCGTGGTTTGAAAATTTGTAATCAATATTTGAATATATCACTCCAGAAACGAATCTTGCTGGAATTCCTAAGCTTCTTATAAATGAAATGAATAAATTTGTTATTTCATCGCAAACACCATATCTATTCTTAAGAACCCAAGAGCTTTTCTGGTCGACTTCTGCTGTCAAGGTGTTCAAGCTGTATTCAATATTATTTTTTGTCCAGTCAGCAATCTTGAAAACAATCTCATACAAATCCTCATCAAGACTAATAGGCCCAATTATCTCTCTTGCTTTAGCTTCTATTTCTCCATTTATGTCTATGAATTCAGTGGCTTTTGTATACTCAAAAAATTCACCAGGTATCTTCCTAACTGGAAAAATGGACTTGCTCTTTATTTCAAAGAAATTATTCGAAACTCTAACTTTTGAGGTCAATGAATAACGAAGTTCTTTACTAGTAGGCTCTGTCCATGTAAAAGCTATAGAATCGGTGTCTTTTTTTGCAATTGCTTCTGGAACTGAGTCAAAAGTTGTCTTCATTACTGTCTGCCTGAAAGTGTTAATTGGGAAATAATTCAAATCTGCCTTGATAAAACTTATCTCGCTTGAAGATGAAGTAGGAGAAGCATATATTTCAGCACTTATCTTAACTTCAATATCGAGGAAACTTGCTGAATTGTAATTTTCTACAGCTGCATTAACAGGAAATGCTAAAAGCAATGCTAAAAGTAAAACATATTTTATTGATATCACCTCTACAATTAAGGAATAAAGAAAATTTATATACTTATCTTTTTTAGATTAAATCATGTATATATTAGCAGAAAAAGAAGCAGAAGAATTTCTTGAAAGGCATGGGTTTCCTGTAAGCAAAAGGCTAGTAACAAGAGATGTAAAAGAGACTTTGAAATACTGCCATAAAATTGGATTTCCTGTTGCGCTCAAGATTGTAAGCCCTAGCATAATACATAAGTCAGATGTTGGCGGAGTTTTCCTTGACTTGAGGAACGATAAAGAGGTTGTTGACGCTTTTAATAATATAAAAAAGATAAAAGGCTATGAAGCTGTGATGGTGGAGAAATACACCAGTGGAAAATTCTTGCTTTTAGGACTGAAGAAAGATGCTGCATTCGGGCATGCAATCGCAGTTGGCTGGGGTGGTATTTATACAGAAGTTTTGAAGGACATAAGCTTCAGAATCTGCCCAATCGATAATAAGGAAGCTGAAAAAATGCTGGAAGAGCTTAAATTTTTCAAAGTATTAAAAGGAGTAAGAGGAGAAAAACCTGTCAATTTCAGAAATATCATTGATGTTATTGTAAAACTATCTAAACTGCCACTAAAATACAAGGCCATAACAGAGCTTGATATAAATCCAATGATTGCAGACGAAAAAAACGTAAGGATTGTCGATGCACGGATTGTCTTTAACTAGACGTAAATTGCCATCTTATGAGCAAAATGGCTTGAATTCTTGATCAACTCTTCTCTGTTGGCTGCCTTTTTTATATTATAAGGAGCCATTATGGTTTTTGTGTCAAAAGCAATTGTTTTATCATGAATGTTATTATAAAAATTCAAATTAGTCCTTCTCAAATTTTCTTTTATATTTTCAGGAACATAAAAAGTTTCACTGAGCAAAAAACTGTAAAGACCCAATGACAAAAAGAAATGATCAGAATCCTGACTAAATATTGAAACTGGAGTCAAGCCAGAAATCAATGAAGTGAATGCAGCTGCAACAGTCTCTTCATCAGCCCTTGATTTTGCCCTTACACTTTTATCCTTTCTTCCATGATGTTCTTTAAATTTTTCCTTCCTAAACTTTAAATTATCGTCAAGGTAAGTGATAAATGAAAATAGAGTATCTGTAAGATTCTTATTCTGCGAGTGATAAATATTTTTTGCTATAAAATTTGAATAAAAGTTTTTATGCTCTTCTACAAAATCTTTCAATGCTTCAATATTATCATCATTATCTTGAATTTTTTCTTCACTATATTTTGACCATTTCCTTCCTTCAACACCTTTTGTAGAAAGCAGCTTTAGCCTTTCGTCCAAAAGTTTGCATCTTTCTTCAAATTCTTCAACAACTTTTGGCACTACCCTTAATTTTACTTCTTCATCCTGCATAACAATATTTTCGAGAGATTTTAAAAAAGAAATTTCCCTTTTCACCCATTCAGTATCCAATTGGCTAATTGACCTAATTGCGATTATATGCCTAACTAAACAGAGTCCTTCTTCATTTTGAAGATTAAAAGCACTTGAATCAAGAAAAGAAACATGACTCTTCTCTAAAAGCTCTGTTGCCTTACCGTTAATTTCTCCCAATAAATATTTCATTTTTACTACAAAACTATCCTTTTCTTAAGTTTTTAAAACTTTCTAAAAAAAATTAATTTACTGCTTTTTTGAATAATTCAATGAATTTATCAAAGTCTTCTTTTTTTACTGAGGCACCGCATGCATAATCATGACCACCGCCATGCCCTGGGATTTCCTTCAGAGCCTTAGCAAGAATAGGAGCTACTTTTACGCCTTTGCCACGAATGCTCATCCTGACATCGCCATTAGCTTCTCTTGCAATTATGAAGACTTTGGCATTTATTCTGTAAGCTAGCTCAGTGCTTAACTGGCCTGTAAAGCTTGTGTCGAAAGTTTCGTAATTAAACATATAAATATTTTTATCTGGCTTAACTGACAAGGCTTTATGCAATAAAACTTCATAGCCTTTGTTTATTTTAACAAACCTATTCCAAAGAAATTTGCCTTCTTTAGATTCCTGCCTCAAAATTTCGTAAGGATTTTTCAATTTTCTTAATATTGAAATGCATTTTCTTACTTCTGAAGTCTTTCCTTTCAGGCATGAAGCAAAAACCTTAATTAAAGTTCCAATAGGTTTTGTGAACAAAGCTTCTGGTGGTTCTTTGGCATTGTCAATCAATTCTGGATATTCATAATCCTTCATGAAATCCTTGTCTGGAATGAAAAAATCAGCCACAATTCCTGTTGCAGCAAGCCATGAATCTTCCTTGTTGTTTGCTATCTGATAAGACCAATAGCTTGTGCATCTTGTGTCATTTTCATCGTAAATTCTAGGGTTGACATACTTGATTCCCTTTACATCTAAAACAGGATGATGGTCTACTATTATAAAAGGAACCTTGACTTGATCTATCAAAGTCTGATTGATAGTTGGCTTGTCCAAAGTCAGGACCAAATCAGCATGATATTCATCAATTTTTCTCAAGTAAAACTCGTCAGAATGCTCGTTTCTTGGAACCATAATCCCATGGCCTTTTTTGTATTTCCTAAACAAAAGCAGAAAGCTAGTCAAGCCATCAGGGTCATCATCAAAGAAAAACAATGGATTTTCTGACTTTTCTAGCTTGTCTCTAACCTCTTGAATAAGCTTATCGGGTATCATTTAGCTACTAATTTAAGAAGATTTTATAAACTTAATGAATTTCTAAATTTTATGGTCTATAATATTCCTTTATGGCAGGAAATAAGCATTTACATCTATGTTTTATTTGCCATAGCCTGCTTTGCATTGCTAAGCAAAATAAAGATATTTGGTATGAATCTAATAAACTTGAAGTATAGAATATTAATCTCAATATTCTCTCCGTTGATACTGGTTTTATTAATTGCTTTACTTCCTTTAATAATAATTGCGGCAATATTTGGATTGACATTCTTGAAAAAGGCTAATAAAGCTTTTAAAATAGAGATAAAAAGATTTTAAAAAAATTACTTAGGCAAAGGCAAGTCTTCCTTGTTCCTGTTTACGTTCCTTCTCAATCTTCTGAACTTGTTTGCAGTCTTTGAAGGACGCATATGCTCAAAACCTTTTCCTTTTCCAGCCAAACCACGAGTCTGCCTTGCTGCTCTTGTCAATCCTCTATAAGATCTTCTGAAGTTTGCTTTGTCTGCAAGCCATTCATAACCTGCATACTTTGAAACCAATTCTCTGTCTGCTAAAATGACTTCATACCAGTAATATTTACCGTCTTGTGCAACATAATATGAATTTAGAACTTCGCAATTGTAATAATGCTTGTTTGCTCTCTGCTCTGCTATTGACTGATAATTCTTATGGACAATCAACATACGCCTCATCTGCCTTGGCTTTCTACCTGAGCTGAATTTCTGCCTTTGTCTTCCACCTCTTAATAATTTAACACGAACAACAAAAAGTCCTTTTTTTGCCTTGTAGCCTAATGCCCTTGCCCTGTCTAATCTTGTAGGGTGTTCTAATTTAGTAAGTGCACCTTCTCTTCTCCAGACCTGCATCCTTTCTTTCCAAACGTCTTCTACCTGCTCAGAAGGCTTTAGCCATTGGTTTTTTAAAGCTTGATAGAGTCCCATTTTAATCCTAAATTTGACTGCGAAATAGTGTTTTTAAAGGTTTTGATTTAGTGGGTGTTGTTGAAAATGTCTAGAAAAGCTACATCTCTTTACAATAGAAGGTTCGTATAAATAGTCGCTCACTAGTAAATTGAAGAATATTATAGCTTGAATGTTACAACTAAACTGAGATTTTCAACAGAGCCGATTTAGTGAAATTGTCTACTGCAGTATATAAATGCTTTTAAATAGTAACTATTTGAAAATGGTATCAATAGGGGGTTTTACAATATGAAACATGTTTTTGAAATTTTAATAGGATTATTGCTTATAACTATAGTCGCTTATGTTGGAATTTCTATACCAAGGATATTATTGGCGGCAATAAGGTTTGCAGAAGGAGCATTAATGTGGGGATTTTTGCTCGTAGGAATAGGATTATTATTGCTAGGTTTAAGTGACTTAAAAGAAGCATTGGCAAAGTAAAATGATAGGCGTACTAGAAGACATGAATCTGGATTTGTTTTTAACAGATGATGAAATAATTCTGCTTGGTAGAAGAAGACTTGAATGGGATATTGTACAAATAGTAAATGGAAAAAGATGTCCCAGAGAAATTGGAATTGAATTAAAAGAATTTGCCAATAAAGATGTTTATACAACTCAGGATAGATTATTAGTATTCTGCGTTCCAACTACTAATTATAATCAACTAAATGAGGATAGAAAAACCGTTGTAGAATATAAAGATGGGAATAAATTAAATTTAAATAGGAGATAAAATGGAAAGCACATTGGTGATGATAAAGCCAGACCATTATGAATTTGCAGATGAGATTATTTTGCAATTAGATTTTAATGCAATAAGAAGCAAGATTGGAAGAGTTGATAGCATTCCAAGAGAAGTAATACAAGAACATTATTTGCCCCATAAAGGAAAATCTTTCTATGATTATATGACAGAGTACTTTGTTGGCAAACCTACAGTTGTTGCTGTCTATATTGGAAACGATATTGTGGATAGAATGAGAAGAATGATAGGTGTTACAGACCCTTCAAAAGCTGGAGAAGAGACAATAAGAGGAAAATACAGCAATGACTCTTTGGAATTGGCAACTTTTGAAAGAAGGCCAGTAAAAAATGTCATACACGCCTCAGAATCTTTGGAAGAAGCCCTAAGAGAAATAAAAGTCTGGGAAAAATTCTTGAATCAGTAAATTTATAAGCAATTAAAATAAAACTTCTAACATGCTAATAAGCCCGACAGAAATTGCACACATGATTATTGTAACTTTAGCCCTAGGCTTTATTTTTATGAGCTATTTGAAAAAGCCAAGAACAGAACTTGATGTTTTAGGATACACAAGATATGGCTTTGACTGGAACGACTTCAAATTAGCAGCCTTGATAACAGCCCCTGGAATAATTTTACATGAACTGGCGCATAAATTCGTTGCAATGGGTTTTGGTTTAATAGCTACGTTCAAAGTATGGTGGTTTGGATTATTTTTAGGGGTATTTTTAAAAATTATTAACAGCCCTTTCATTTTATTTGCTCCAGGATTTGTAGAGACTTCATCAAGGACAGCATTGCAAAGCTTCTTGATATCTTTTGCAGGACCTTTCATGAATCTATTATTGTTTGGGATTGCTTGGTACTGCCTAGAATATGTAAAATTGAGCAAAAAGTGGGCCATAACACTGTATTTGACAAAGCAGATTAACTTATTTTTGTTTATATTCAATATGCTTCCAATACCGCCTTTAGATGGATACAAAGTATTTTCAAACTTGTTCAGCCTTATCTTCTAGACTTTTTCTTCTTTTTAAAGAACCTTTTGAAGAAACCTTTTTGCTTTGGTTTTGACTTTGCTTTGACTTTTTGCTTTTTCTTTGGTTTATATTTCTTAGCAACCTTCCTAACCTTGACTTTCTTTTCTTTTTTCTTTGGTTTAGCCTTTTTCTTTGGCATTTCTTCTTCAACGTCCATATCCACGAATTGATACTGCTGAACTTCCTGATCTAATTTAAGAATTTCACTCTGAAGCTGGGCCATTTTGGCCTGATTGTCTTCCTGCTTCAAGACTTCTCCGCACTCAGGACACTTAAATTGAAGCTCCATAGCATTCTCGAAAGCGGCACGCATGTCCTTATTTGGGCAAACAAAGTAGGCAGAGTCTTTTTCCTTGTCTACTCTTGACCTTAATGATACTAGTTTCTCTGACTTGTGCTTCAATAAAAGAATTCTAGCTTTTGCATGGTCAAATGTCCAAAAGTAAATGTACCAGCCTTTTGATTTGTCTTTTTTTCTTGTGAAAGTGACTAGATTGTAGTCCTGCAACCTGTAAAGAATATTTCTTACCTGGTTTACAGTTATCTTTAGCTTGTCTGCTATCTTGAATTCTGAAACATTGTCTTTCTTAAGAATTATTTCGACTAATGGGGCAGCATCAGGACCTACTACCTCTCTAATTAGATCTTTAACAACTTGGTCAGGAAGCTTCATTTTTCAAGAATATGAAGTAGAGTATTTTTAAACCTTTCTATGGAAAAGGCTTTGTGTATAAAGTGCTGAAATAGGGTGACTTTTTACACAGACTAATCAATAACAGATTACTAATGCTGGATTTTGACTACATAAAGATATTTTAATTAAGTCATAAGCTATTTGATATTTCTTCAATCCCAAGAAGTCTATAGCTGATTGTTCTAAAAGATATGAAGCTATTTGTTTTTGTAAACTATTCCTTTCAGCCAAAAGGGTAGTTCTTTCAGCTTCTAATTTTAAATAACCAGTTCTTAAATCCATGTAGGATTGATTTAGCTTTGTATATTCAACTTTTATATTTTGTAACTCATTTATTGTAGGTTGAAATTTACTAAGTCCATAATTGTATCCAATCAATCCCCCTACTATAATCATCACAACCGTAAATACAAAAGATTCATTCATTAAAATCACCTCTTATTATTTTATAACTTCACTTCTCTGAACTCTGGCAGATTAGGAACTTCCTTAGAACTTGGCTGTGGGAAGTTAATCAATAAAGCGTCTTTTATTCCTAAGACTTCAATATATTTTCTCACTTGAGTCTCTTCCTTCAAGCTTAAAGTAGAGGATATTGCTTTAAGTTCAATTAATATTTTTCCTTTAGAATCATTCACTATTATGTCTGGTCTTCCTATCCCTACATTATATTTTTTGTAAAAGACAGGAACTATTTTTTGAGATTCATAGGCTATTTTTTCAAGCCTTAAAGCAACCTCAAAAGCTTTCTGATATATTGCTTCTTCATGTCCACTTCCTAATTCATTAAAAATATCTTTTGCTATTTCTTTTAGTTTTGGTATCATTTTGTTTGCTCCCTTGAGTTTTTTAAATTTAATCCGTTATGCTCTTGACAAATTGTTCTGCATCTCTTGTAAGCTTATTTATCTGTAAACTAAGTTTTACTTTTTTTATCTCAATCTTATTACATTCATTAATTATCCTCAATCTTGTTTTAGGGTCTGGGAATGGGATTTCAACATCTCCTATAGTATCCGAGTTCAAGGTATAACCTTTCGTAGCTCTCTGTGCAAAAGGCACATAGTCGATAGTTGGCAAAATGTAATAAAGATATTTTAACAAAGCCTTGTCTTTTTTATTCAAAGGAACAAGATGGGATATTGCTTCGTTAGTATAAAGTTCTGTTCCAGCAAATGCAACTTTTCCAATAGTTAGCTTAAAACTGAATAATAGACTTCCAGCTTGGAACTTTTTAACAGAAGAGTTTTCTATTCCTTCTTCAGTAATTTTTTCATCAGTATTCAAAATAAGCTTTCGATTCATATCACTTATTTTTACCCAAAGATTATCGCCATCCCAATATGCTGGATTATTTCTTGCAGGAGTTCCACCGATACTAGGATATTCACATATTTGGCTTAGTAATTTAACTGGAACTTTATGTATTGCTTTCTTTTTATAACTGTTCATGGTCAATTTGTAATTATTATTCTTGATTTCATCAAAAGTCACGCTGAATGAATTTTTGGAGTCCATTCTATCATTGCATAATTCTCTCAATAGAGGCAAATCGTTATCCTTTATAGAAGGTCTTCCTTTTCTACTCTGAGTTTTTTTAAATCCGTCATTTATAACATCAAAAAACCAGACCTTCTTAGTTTGACTTCCTTTTTCAAATATGAGTATACTTGTTGGTTGTCCAGTATATGGCTTGAAGACGAAGGGGTCTAATTGGATAATTGCTTTTACATTACAAGTAGTTAAAAGAATTTTTCTTAAATCAACATATTCCTTGCTTTTGTCAAATAATAATCCATCGGGCACAACAACTCCCGCTCTACCCCCTGCAATCCCATCTTTTGGATTTTTAAGAGCATCAATAACATGTTTAAGAAATACAGGATTTGCATTTTTATTTTTAAAACCATACAGATGAGAATATTTTGTGCTTTGAGAAAATGGAAAATTTGTCATTACAACATCAAATTTATCTTTGATTGGATGTTCAAGTGAATCTACTTGATTGATATTTGTATGTCCATCTCCTATTATTATCATATTCATTTTAGCTATTTTTGCAGTGCCAGTTATTTCCCTACCCCATACAGTATCTTCTTCTAAAGTCTGCATATTTTCTTTAGTTTGCTTACATTTCTTTTTTATATGCCTAAAAGCTTCAATAAGGAAGCCTCCAGTTCCACAGCAGGGGTCATATACCTTTTCTTTGAACAGGGGGTCAATAAGTGCAGTTATTAATTTAACAATGTGCCTTGGTGTAAAATATTCACCTAAATCATTCCCAACACTTACGGAGTCTTTTAGAAAATACTCAAAAGCATCTCCTTTAATATCGGAATCTGCATTGATTAACTGTAATTGGGATAATTTATCAACAATTTTCTTTATATTATTAGGGTTTTTAATTTTTAACTCTGATTGAAAAACATCCCCACTATGATTATATTTATTTACAAGTCTTGGTAAAATTGTATCATTAATGTAATCTAAAATACCTTGTCCATCTTTATTTTTAAAAGCATCCCAACAATATCTTTTTTCTAATCTTCTTGGTTCTCCACTATTTTCTCTATCATCTTCAATTTCACTAATTAATTTAAGGAAAAGTATATTGGAAAATTCAGTAAACCTTTCTATTCCTTCCCTCATGCCTTCTTCTCTTAGTAAGTTATTTGCTTCAGAAAATACTTTTATCAATTCTCTTTTTGTATAAGTTACCTTTTCTGGAGAAAATATTTCTGCCCCTTCCTTTTCAAATCTCAATAATGTTTTTTCATTAATTAAGTCTGTAATAAGGGAGCCATCAATTTTAAGATTATACCCTGTTCTTATATCTCTCGCTTCAACGATGGCACCATCAACAGCAAATATTATTTTAATTCCTAAACAGATTGCATAATCTTTTGCCTGTTTTAATGCTTTTTCTAAACTTTGCCCTTGCCTTTTAGCTTCTATAATTGCTAATGGTTTAAATTCATCAGAAGTGTAAAGGACATAATCTGGAAATTTTCCTTTAGGAAATTTTTGTTTTATTTTTTTCCTCTCTTCTTCTGTTCTTGGTCTCTCTGTAAAAACATTACACTCTTTTCCAAATTCGTCAGTTTTCCAACCTAGGTTATTTAAAATTAAATCTATTTTCTTTCTGGTTGCACTCTCTAAAGGAGAAGTAAACTCTTTTTGCATAGAAATACCATGATTTATACCTTTAAGAATTTTTCGTTCTTTTTTTACCACCAATGAATGAAAGGTTCTTTTCATTCTTTAACCTCTTTTTTGGCAGTAAATTCTCCTTTTATTCCTAGCTCATGGATTTCTTGTATAACCACACAAATATTGTGGCAAAGAACTTTAGCCAAAACTTCATTAATTTGGGCTGTTTCATCCTTGCTTCTTATTCCATCACCGAACTTTGATTTAATCATATGAAAGCAAGTCTCTACATTAGAACGCTTGTGGTAATGTTGCATGAACTCTTCTTGTTTATAAATAAAATAATGAAACATCTTTTTCCACATAAAAGAACCAGAGGCGTGTGTTTTAATTGTGACTGATTTTCTAAATGGAATAAAAGGAACTGCACCAACATCTTCAATTAAATTCATGTTGTTTCTAGAACTGTAAGCCTTGTCAGCACTTACTTCTTTTATGTTAAAATTCTTAGCTGTAGTATTAAGAAGTTCTGGCAAATATTTTGTGTCATGGCTGTAATCACTTCCTATCATTACATCAGTTATAATATTTGTCTTCACTCCACAAAATATGTGTGCTTTAATCCATTTACGCTTTACAGTATCTTTTTGATATCTCGTGCTAAACCATCTTGCAAATCTTGAAGTAGAAAATCCAGAGCCATCAATAGCAAAGTCAGTTTCAACTGATTTCAAAGCCAGACTGCTTAGTTGAACTAATCCTCTTAAAATTGGTGTAAGTTCTTTCTTCTGCATAAAATGTCCAACAGAAGCATAGCACGGCTTATGTTCAATATAGCCTTTTTCTTTAGCTGTCTGTAAGTCAGACATAAATCTTCTTAATGAGAATGTAGTGTAAACTTTCAAGACAGAAGCAAAGACCATCTCTTGCAAAGGAATCTTAGGTCTGCCAAAAGTATAAACTGGCTGTTCAATTGTCTTAGTTAAGTCTGAAAGTAGCTCTAAAAAGAAAAGCTTTTGATTTATAGAAGCATAATCATAGCTAGACCAATCTTGCTGATAGCTTACCTTCATAGTCTTAATCATTGTCATGTTGCCTTTATTGTCTACTTTCTGCTCTAATGTAAATTCTACAGCAAAGATATGCTTGCACTTGCACTTTCTTATCTGGTAATCTGGACAGTTGCACTTTGGCTGAAAGTTGTCTAACCATACCTTGTAGCTTCCACTTGTAGCTTGGCTTGGAACTATCCAGTTTCCTTCCTCGTGTCTTATCTCGCATGTTTTGGCTATCATCCTACCACGCTCTTTTCTCTTTTCATCACCAATTTTATCATTTATCATAGTAATATAGTAATATGTATTACTATATAAGCCTTTCGGGGTAACTTGACTATATTGTCTAGAATATGCATAACTTTAAATATTACTAGATTACTATATTACTATGCCTAGAACTACGAAGTGTATGAAAATAGACGCCTATTTATGGAAGAAAGTAAAGCTTAAATGTGTAAAAGAAGACCTTGAAATTTCTCAATATTTAGAAGATTTGATTAAAAAAGACCTGAAAAGAATTAACTAATAGGTAAACAACATTTATTCGCCTCATTCTTATTATTGTGATGTTTTTTACATATCAAACAAATCCAACAATGTTTTGAATCTACACAATAAAAATTCCTTTCAGACTTCATAATTAATAAATTGTTTATATCCATCTAATCCACCCAATACTCAGTTTTACAATCAGGACAAATTATGCATTTTTTATTGCTAAAATTCTTGTATTCCCAGTAACTATCAAAGCAACAAGAACATTCAAGGCATCTTTCAATGTCTTCTAAGTTATCCATATAGTGAACAGCATCCATACAATTATAATATTTTAATTTTTAAATAACCTTTGCCTTAAAATCCCAAAAATTCAATCATAGAAAACGTTAAATATACAATTCTAATGGATTTTATTCAATATGGGTGGCGGGAAGCGTAAATACAATCAGAAAATCCGATTTAGGAAATTTAAGAAAGAAGAAGCTCAAGAAGTAGAAGTAAAGAAAGAAGCTCCTAAAGAAGATGATGTTAAGGCTTTGCTTGATTTATGGCAGAGCAAGAAAAAGGATGAGAAAAAGAATGAAGCAAATAATCACTAAAAAACAGATTTTTGATATTTTACTTAAAGAAAACAAGAGATTAGAAAATAAAGGCTACAAGAGAGTTATTGGGTTATTTGAACTTAAAAGACTTGATGGAAATATAGGTGTTGTAAATGGTGAATATCATGAAGAAGGTCAAATTATCTATAGTGGAAGTATTATTTATCCATTAGACAACATTGAGCCAGATAGTATTTGGAGAACAATAAAAGTTGACAAAACAAAGTATTATGGTGCTTTAGTTGTCTCAAAAAAAGAAGGAATCCTAAAAATGATGTTTGGTTTCTTTCAGAGGAGCTTAAAACAAGGCAAAATACAGGATTTTGTAAAGTAGTCTACTCTTCAGCCATCTCTCCGCTTTCTTCGTCTTCTTCTAAATGCTCTCTGGGGGTTAAAGCATACCATCCAGTATTAATATTTTCCTTTACAGCCTCTTTCATTAAGCTAAAAGATTTCTTAATAGAAATCAAAGCTTTGTCTAAATCCTTATCGTTAGCTATTCTTAAAACACCCCAATTTTCATGACTATTTACGTTCTCAACATTTTCTAATTTTTGTTGATTTGTAAAGATATTAAGTCTAATTCCAGTCTTTTGAAGTCTAATAAATACAAACATTTTTTCTGGAGAATAGTAGGTTATTGCAGTTTTTGAGAACTTTCTAAATATTTCTGGATTTATATTTAATATTTCTTCATGAAGTTTGTTATAGAGCCTTTTAGTGTTTTCATTGGCATTTCTTGAATTGAAATGATGTGTAATGTCATACTCGCTTTTCTCTATATCTTTTTCCTCAGCTTTTATCTCCCTGTTTTGTATTGATGGGTCTTTTATAACTGATTTTAATTCTATTATTTCAATTCCTTCTAAAATCTTTTTTTGTTCATTATTCAAGTCGTTTTCCCAACAAATTATAATGTCGCAATCCTTTGGGTCGTGTTTATGCTGAATAAAATTACTGCTTACATATTCAAATTCAATATAGACTCTTTTCCAACCTTTACCAGTGTATCTTCTAGCTACACAATCAGGATAACCCTGTTTTACCTCTTCTATATACATATTTAAGTCTTCTAGAAGCCTTCCAAAGAGAAAAACCACTCCTTGCTCATTTATTGGGCTATAAACTAACCCTCTAAAGTTTATCAAAGAACCAACCATACTTTCTTCTTTAGCCATACTAAATTTAGGCTTATTTTACTATTTAAAACTTATCTAATGACTTTCTTAACAACACAAGCACTTATTTAACAGAAGCTACTTATTTAACAAAGCCGATAATCAATGCTTTGGCTATAAACTTCGTTCTGGCTATAAGTCTTATATATATGAAAAAACTACGCTAAGCTATGAAAGAGGGATTTTTATTGAAAACTTTTCTAATATTTTTAATATTGCTAAGAGTAGCTGGATTAACTATTAATTTATTATCCCAAAACGAATATAAAATCTATTTAGTATCTAACATTGTCATTGGAGTCTATCTGGCTTCAATTGTTTTAATATTAGCTCATCGGGAATGGGGAAGTTTATTGCTAATGGGGGCTTCTATGTTTGAGATGAGCCTAATTATTCAAAACCAATTAGATGGAACAGGCTTAGCTATTATTGAAGTATTTTTGTTTACCTTTGCCTATAGACTTTATTCTCAAGAATATAATTTCCATAAAACCTAATTCTAGGGTAGTCACATATCTTAATATAGAACTTTACCTTTCAATTTCTTATGAAATGTGCTTACTGCAATTCAAAAGCTGATGAATTAATTACTTTTGGAGTTAGTGGTTTTAGTAACAATCTATGTTCTTCTTGCAAAATTTCTGTAGGTTTAGAAGATAGAGCTCAATGTAGCTATTGTGGTTCAATAGCTGACAAGCAGGTAGAAACAAGACAGGGTGTTATTATTAAGCTCTGCAATAATTGTGAATGGCAAAGAAACGAGACGCTTCAAATTCATTGATTTCTTAGTAATTGACTTTTTACACAACCCTTACTTATTACACAAAGCCTATGGAAAAGGTTAAATAAATGAAAAAACAAGTAAAAAACATGGAGAAAGGCAACCTGAATGTTGTTATAATAGCCTTATTGATACTTCTTATAGTAATAGTTCCTGGAATAGCTCAAGAATTAACTCAAGACACTGACCAAGACGGATTAAGCGATGATAATGAAGCAAGATATGGGACAAATCCAAATCTTATTGATACTGACAATGATAAATTAAGCGACAGCCAGGAAATAAAAAAAGGCACTGATGCTTTAAAAAAAGACACTGACAATGACGGCATGATAGATGGAGAAGATGACTTCCCATTGACAGCAAGAAAAATAGAAGTTGCAAGCGATGACGACATAAAGAACATCGCAACAAAATATGCATATGAATTTCCATATGAAGAATCTGAAATAATTGAAGAAACAGCATCAAAAGCAAACATAGATGTCAAAGTTGAAGAAGGACAGCTTAAAATCAACATTGAAGACAAGGCAAAAATCAATCTGGACATAAATAAGGATGATAAAACTGGAATTAAAAAAATTTTAATTGAACTGCCGCAATAAAATTATAGATACTACTTAAAAATAATGAGAAAGTATTTAATAATGTCTTAAGATAGTTTTAATTCATTAGGGGTGATAAAATGGGATTATTCTCAAAAAAGAAAGATGACACAATGACTGAAAGACCTGCTTTACCAAAATTTCCTGAGTTTCCTAAGATAAATAACATGCCAAGACCTACTTTACCTTCTTATGAAAAAGAGCTAATACAAGAAAAAGATGAGGCTTTAAGGCCAAAAGAGCTTCCTTACACCGACAACATGCCTAATTTGGGATTGCCAACAAGAGAAAGAACTCCTTTTGAAGAAAAATTTGCAAGGCAAGATTCTATGCCAATGCCTAAAATGGCAGAAGAAAGAGAGCCAAGGCTTGCAGAAGTTGTTACAAATCCATTCAACATGCCGTTAAGGATTGAAAGACCAATTGTGGATAATACTCCTCAACAGCAATCTATGGGTGCTGAAAGACCATTGTTCATAAAAGTAGAGGAATACAGGGAAGCAATGGGCAACATTGAAAATTTAAAGAGAACATTGAAAGAGACTGAGGAATTGCTTGACAAAATTGAAAGCATAAGAATGGCTGAAGAAGAAGAACTGAAAAGATGCCAGCAAAATGTTGATGCAATAAAAGAACAGTTGCTATTTATCGATAAAAGACTTTTTGAAGTTTAAGAGCCCTTTTTAGAAAAGCGCTCTCGGAAAAACTTCACGAAAGAATTCCTGAGGAAAAAAGAGATGAAATACGTACATACTATGATTGACAGGCCAACCGAGATAAGGAGGGCCTTGCTTCAATCTGCTGTTTCTGCTGCTGAAATGCTTAGAAATTATGAAAACCTGAAGGATTTGAGCAGTTCAAAGCAGGAAATAAAGAAGAGACTAAAATTAAACATCGCAAGAATGAAGAGGATGGCAAACGATGCAAGGAAAAGCCTGCCTATAATACCTAAAGAGCTGGAAAAACCTGTCCAGATTAGACCTATTCCAATGAGAGGTAGGGATGAACCTTTGAATTTAAGCTCCAGAGAAAGGATTGACAAGGAACTAAGAGACATAAAGAACAAAATTTCTAGATTAAGGATTTAGGCTCTTAATAATTTTAAATATTTATTTAATTCTGCAGTTGATATTTCACTAGGGAAATAACTTTCGAGTATTTTAGCTACTTTTTTTCTCTTAAAAGGGGCTATTTTCGCAGATTTTACGGTTTTTCTGCAATATTTTAGGGATTTAAGACAAACTGCCTGTGAATGTTTATAAATGACGGCTAATTATTACAAAGAATGAAGCTGAAAAAAGAGGATATTAAAAAATTATATCTGGAAGTCAGAGATTTAACTAACAACTTTAAAGAAATTAACCCAACAATATTATTAAAAGAATATCCTAACTCGGAGTATAAGCCTTCACAAAGGTTAGTTATATTTAGGTGCATCCTTGGTTACGATTCTAATTCCTTTGCTAAACTTTTTGGAAGAAAAGCAGGTGTATTTAGCAATTGGGAATCTGGGTGCAGGTATATAAAATCAATAGAGACTTCTAAGGAATACGTAGAAACCATAGTCAAAGAGATTAGATTCAAAAATATAGATTTAAATCTTATATTAAAAGGATGGGAAACTATTCGAGTAGAAATAAAAGATAAAAGAGGAGAAAGAGCTAGAAATATGACATTTGAAGAACATAGCAGAATGGGAAAGATTGGTGGTAAGATAGGTGACAAAAATAAAAAGAGGACAAACCTAATAAATAACATATCTAAGCAACCCCCAACAAATTATGAAAAAATGATAATTAGCTTTCTCGAAAACAAAGGATTAAGTTATGAATTACATCCAGTCATAGGTGGAGAATGTTTTGACTTCAAAATAAATAATATTATTATAGAGGCTGAAGATCAACGTCAAGTTGGGCATGCGTATCATAAAGCACATAGGATGAATATAAAGGCAAAAAAACTAAGAGCTGAAAATGAGGATTACGCATTTTTGGCCATAGTTCCACCGAATACTGCCCCCGAGGTAATTAAAAAACTAGCAGAAGAATATATTATTTACATTTATCCAGAAGAGCCGATTTTAAAGAAATACGTTGATGTGATGGAATTGATAAATAAAGGTTATAACCTGCCTGAAACTACAAGTTGTCTAAAAGTAAATACAAACTCTATGCGATCAAGGTTCAAGAAGCTTCTTAAGTATAAATTAATTGAAAAGCAAAAAGAGAAATATAGAAATAAATGGAAAGTGACTTCTTCTGGAATGAAATTTTTAAAGGATTTCTATTCAAGTGAAGTATCTTCTTTTGAGGAAATTCTAAAGGGAAAGATAAAAGAAAAAAATAATGAATGGGTGTTAAAACTAAGTATAATGAAATATTGGCTCTTTGCAAATCCTTCTGGGCACATAACAAAAACAAAGTTTTTAGATAGTAGCGAAAAAAAGATTAAACGTTTTTTAAAAAAAGAAAATATAAAGCACTTCACGCAATACCCTTTGTATAGTGAAATTGAAGGCTACCCTATAAAAAGATTAGTCGATGAATTTATTCCATCAAACAAAGTAATAGAAGTAAAAACTATAGATATAAACAAGAAATATGCATTTAGCAAATTTGGAGGTACGGCGTTTGAACTAGTAGGAGAGGCTCTTAGAATCAAGGATTTCTATCCTTTATATAAGGTATATGCAGTCATTTTAGGTAAAAATAAAAAGATTAATAAATTGCCTATTGATGTAACTAATTGGCTCTCAAATTACGTAGATGGGATATATACTGATTCAAGTATAAAGGAGATAAAATATGTTATCTGATAAAAAGATGAAGATAAAATTCAAGAGAATAGCCCAAAAAGAACCTAGAAAGTATTACCCAATTCAAACCCTAGAAAACTTAGATTTTAAAAGGAAAAAATGTAAAAAATGTCAAACCTTTTTTTGGACCACAACTGAAAGAGAATATTGCGATGATCCAAAATGTTCTGGCTCTTTTAGATTTATAGAAGATAGTCCTGCTAAAAATAAATTAGATTATATAGAAGCATGGAAAAAATTCTCGGAAATGTTTAAGAAATTCGGATATACCCCTATAAAGAGGTATCCTGTAGTCAGCAGGTGGAATACCACTGTTCCATTTACTATTGCATCAATCGCTGCTTTTCAACCTTATGTTGTTTCTGGGGAAGTTGAACCGTCAGCAAATCCCTTGGTGATACCACAGTTCTGCTTGAGGTTTTCTGACATCGATAATGTTGGCGTGACAGGACACATGGTAGGATTTATCATGGATGGGCAACATGCATTTGTTCCAAAAAGTAAGTATGATACTAACGAGTATCTTAATCAAATATTTACGTGGTTAAATAAAGGAATTGGCTTATCAAAAGATGAGATTACTTTCCATGAAGACGCATGGGCTGGAAATAAAAATTTTGGAAGCAGTTTAGAGTTTTTCTCTAGAGGTTTAGAGATTGGAAATCAGGTTTATATGCAATATGAACAAACCAGTTCTGGATACAAAGAGTTACCAATAAAAGTTTTAGATATGGGCATGGGCCAAGAAAGAGTAGCGTGGTTTAGCCAAGGGAAAACTAATTGTTATGAGAGCACCTTTCCTACAGTATGCAAAAAACTATACGAAATCACAGGCATAAGACCAAATAATCAATTAGTCAAAATGTTCTTGCCATATTCTTCTTATTTAAATTTTGATGAAGCTGAAAACATAAACAAGGCATGGGAGCTAGTTGCAAAAAATGTCAAAACTGATGTCAATACTTTGAAAAAAGAAATACTTCCTTTAGCTGGATTATATTCCATAGCAGAGCACACAAGAGCCTTGCTAGTAGCCTTAGCAGACTCAGCATTGCCTTCCAATGTTGGCGGTGGCTACAACTTAAGAGTTATTTTTAGAAGAGCTTTAGGCTTTATTGACAGATATGGATGGAAAATAAACATGAACGACATTGCAAGCTGGCATGCAGACTATCTTAAACCATTATATCCTGAATTAAAAGAAAATATAGAGCAGGTAAAAAAAATCTTAGATGTTGAGAAGCAGAAATACTTAGCAACTAAGCAAAAAACAGCTTCAATAGTTGCAAGATTAGTGAAAGAAGAGATTAACGAGAAGAAATTAATGGAATTATATGACAGTCAAGGCATTACACCAGAATTAGTAAGAGAAGAAGCTGCTAAAATTGGAAAAAAAGTGGAAGTTAGTGAAAATTTCTACGCAAAAGTGAATGAACTACATGAAAAGCAAGTGCAGGAACACCAAACAAAGCATGACGAAGAACTAGATTTAGATGAATTGGAAGAAACAAAAGCTCTTTACTATCAAGACTGGAAACTAAATAAGTTCAAATCTAAAATAAAAAAGATAATTGGAAATAATGTAGTATTGCAAGAAACACTTTTTTATCCGACTTCTGGCGGACAGCTTCACGATTTAGGAACTTTAAATGGAAAGAAAATTGTAGATGTAATAAAGCAGGGGAAACATATTGTTCATGTTCTTGAAGATGTTAAAGGATTGAAAGTAAATCAGGAAGTTAATGGTGAAGTTGAGTTTGAAAGAAGAAAACAACTGGCTCAACATCACACTTCAACGCATATTGTAAACGCAGCAGCAAGGAAAATATTAGGAAATCATGCAAATCAAGCAGGAGCTAAAAAGACTTTGGAGAAAGCTCATATAGACATCACGCATTACAACGCAGTTTCAGATGAAGAGCTGAAAAAAATTGAGGATGAAGCTAATAAAATAATAAAAAATAAGATTCCAATAATAAAAAGCTTCATGTCAAGAACAGAAGCAGAACAAAAATATGGGATGACTATTTATCAAGGAGGAGTGCCTCCAGGGAAAGTATTGAGGATTGTCAATATATTGAATACAGACGTAGAAGCCTGTGGCGGAACGCATTTGGATAACACTAGTGAAGCTGAGAAAATAAAGATATTGAAAGCAACTAAACTTCAAGACGGAATTGTGAGAATTGAATTTACTGCAGGCAAAGCAGCAAGGCAGGAAGAAAATAAAGATTCTAAATTGATTGAAGAATGCGCAAAACTTTTGAAATGCGATAAAAAACAAGTTCCTGGAAGAGCAAAAGAATTATTTGAGCAGTGGAAATTAAAGAAAAAAGGCAAATTGAATAAATTTGAGTTAAAAAGCAAGGAAAAAGAAAATCTAAATGATAAAGAACTTCTAGACAGGGCTGCAATGATATTAAAAACCCAACCAGTACATGTTGTTAACACTATAAAGAAATTCTTGAAAGATTTATAATTTACTTTCTTAAGATAGATTTTTGTAAAAATGGAGAGAAATAAACAAAGATAGTATGTTCATTAGATATATCAGCAGATGTTGAATAAAATCCTTTTCTCTGGTAATTTGGGATTCTTGTTTCCCATGGGCTTCCATAAGGAATGTAGATAGTCCTGCAACCGTTGTCATTGCATTGAAAGCTTCCTTTAGGATTGTTGTAGATAAACAAAATCCTTCCTTTGTTGTTCATCAATAATCTTTCTGAAATGTCTGAAAGAGGATGTCCTACAATATCATTATCTAACTTGAAAGCATTACCACCAGCGTATAATTTGACAGTACCTATCTTATAATAATCTAAATCTCTTATATTTTCAGAAATTGCCCTTCCAGAAAGCAGATCATTGTCATATGCGCCTGCAATTGAAAATATCAACAACATTAATCCTATAACTAGAATTGTTGTCAACCTCTTATTTTCCATGAAATAAAGAAGAATATTGTGATATATAAAATTAGCGCTTATTCCAGTTTAACAATGAAAAAACAATCAAGGCAAAGAGAAAACCTACAAAAAACAAAGTCAAGTAGAATGGCGAACTTGACTGTGCAACTGGAGCTGCAAAATCAGCTGCCTTTGCCGCCATCATCAAGCCAGCTTCCTGAACTTCAGGCTGCAAGAACTGTTTTCCTAAGAAACCTGCAAAAACTGAACCTAATCCAGATATTACTGCAACTGAAAACAAAGTCTTCAACTTAGATGTGTCTATTGCTGTTCCTTTAGGGCTTATCAAGATGAATTTCTTAGCTATTTTGTATAAATCAATTTTTCTTCCCTTTTGACTCCACTTAAATTCTTCAACTTCTATCAAGCCAGATTTTTTTAAGTTTTGAAGATTGTAATGTGCTGTGTTTAAAGGTATTTTCAAAGCTTTTGCAATTTGAGACTCTGGGGCTTCCTCTATTTCAGACAAATAATCGAGGATTTTTCTAGCTGTAGAGTTCGAGATTACTTCCGCTAACTTCTTAGCTTTATTTTCTTCTAAACTTACTAAGACAAACTTTTCAGACATAAAAAAGAACAAGTAAATAGCATTTATAAAGATTATCTTAACTTCAAAGTGATTAGAAGTCTAAGTAAGCTATTTAAACTAGCTAAATGTAGTATTTTACATGAAAAAAGCAATTTTAATATTGTTAATGTTTTCAGTTTTGATTGTAGCAGGCTGTGGAAGCCTTGTTGACTTGAAAGCTTCGTCTGAAGTGATAAAACAATTTCTAAATGAGAATCCTAATGCAGATATAACTATGAATACTTGGAGTGCAGATGACGTAAGAGATAATCAGGATAAAATTACTTTAATCTGCGGCAAAATGCTTGAAGAAAAGCCTTACTATTATGTTTTGATTGAAGAAGAGGAACAAAGGATAGAAGCATTTTTAGATTTTGATACTGGAAAAGCAATTTGCGTTAAAAGAGTTGGATTAAAAGATGATATATATGAATGTTCTGATTTAAATGTTGAGCAATGCAGAGAAAGAAGCGACTGCGAAATTGTTTATGGACCAAGTGTCTGCCAGCCTAATGGATTATGTACTGCAGACATAGTACCTAAAGGCTGTAAGGATAGACAAGATAATAAAGAAATTTATTGTGGTAATGGGGTATGTGAAGATTCTGAGAAAAAAGCAGGATACTGCAAGATTTATTATGATGCAATGGAAAAATGCAAACAAGAAGGGCAAGTATGTTTATTTGAACCAATGCCCGAAGAATGCCAAAATTATTGTCCAAAGGATTGTGGAGAAATAATCGAGGTTCCTCAAGAAAAAATAACAGAAGAACAAGCAATTGAACTTGTAAAGAAGTATTTCCACAAGCAATGGTATCAAGTTGCTGATGGATGTGGTAGTTATAATGAAAAAACAGGGATGATGGAGCCTTTAAAAATTTATATTAAAGAAACATTGGAAGAAGGTGGAAGAACTACTTATCTAGTTTATTTAGAAACATATTGCGGATGGAATTACAATACTGGCAGTCCTACAATAATCAGATATAGTGTTACAGTTAATGGAGAAGTAAAAGAAGAAGGACCTATAAAAACTGAACCTGCGCCTGCTAAAGAGATTGTAAGCGAAACAATAAAATGTGTTTTTAAAAATTCTAAAGAAAAGCAAAAATGTTATAGTGAAGAGTTTTATTGTAGTGGAACCGAAGCGTGCAATGTTGAAGTAAAGGGTGAATCTGGAAAAACTTTAACCTGGAAGAGCAGCTGTGGTGGATATGCCTATATTACTCTAGATGGAACTGGTAATTATGATGGAAGAGGAGAATATGCAGAATTTGAATGCGGTTCATCTACAACCCCTAGTCAATGTTCAGATTACCGAAATCCGGTATGTGGGGTGGATGGAGAAACTTATCAAAATATTTGCGTAGCAGAAAGCAAGAATGTAAAAATATCTTATTATGGAGAATGCGAGAATGCAGTCAGCGAGAAAGTTACTTGTATATTTGCACATCCTAGCCTAGAAAACAAATGCTATTCTGTAGATGGATTGTGGAGCTGTAGCGGAGAGGAAAAGTGCGATGCCTATGTTAAAGGTGGAAAGGAAACGAAAATAACCTGGAAGAGTAGATGCACAGAAACTAGAGATGGCCAAGCAACTTATGGAGTTGGATATGCAGATACTGTAGTAGACGGTGAAGATGAAACTGCGAGCTTCGCATGTACTATCAATACCCAAGTTATAATTGAATGAATTTATTAGAACGTCTTCAATAACTTATTTAATTCTTCTGGCAATTTAGATTCAATTTCTATTAATTTGCCAGTTACGGGATGATTGAAAATTACTTTGTAAGCATGCAAAAACTGCCTATTCAGCTTGAATTTTTTATTTATATCCTCATCCCCATAAAGCTTGTCGCCAATTATTGGGTTACCTAATTCCTGCAGATGAACTCTGATCTGATGCATTCTTCCAGTTATTAATTCCAACTCTAACAACGTGAAATCGTTAAACTCCTTTAATACCTTGTATTTTGTTTCAGAATATTTTCCTTCTTCTGACACTTGAATCTTAGTTTCAAACTTTTTATCAAATCTTTCTAAGTTAAAGATTAAAGTTCCTGATTTGTTTTTTATTTTTCCAGAAACCAAGGCTAAATAATATTTTTTTACCTTTCTTTCCTTGATATCATTATTTAATTTTCTTAAAGCCTGCTTGTTTTTTGCTATCAATACAATTCCTGATGTTTCCTTGTCCAATCTGTTTGCTAATGAAGACCGGTTTTGCTTGTCTTTTAGGTAAAATCTTACTTCATCAATCAAATTGTCACGCATTTCAGAAGTTCCAGAATGTGAAGCTAGAAAAGCTGGCTTGTCTACTATCAATAAATCATCGTCTTCATATAAAATTTTGAATCTTAACTGGTTTACTTCATACCTTTTTACTTCTTTTGAGATTAATTTTTCATATTCTTCCTTTGGAATGTCAATTGAAATAGAATCTGATTCTTTTAATCTGTAGCTTTGCTCTGCTTTTTTATTATTGACCAAGAATTTTCCTTGTCTAATGCCTTTAAAAATAAAAGCTAATGGAGCGTTAACAAGAAGTTTTCTTAAGAACTTGTCAAACCTTAGATTTGAATCGTCTTTTTCAACTTTGATGTCCATGTTATTCCATATAGATTGCAGCTTTGCCTGGCTTTGCCTTTCCTGCCTTGTTTTGAGGATCGTGCTTTTCTTTGTCATTAACTGCGTAAACTTTTATTTCCAATCCCAATGCGCTTATCTTTGGAGCCAAAGATGAATAAACTTCTTTCTCTTTTGGTATGCAATAGACAAAAACTTTCTTTGGATTGCTTCCTTTCTGCCTTACAATGTTAAGAATATTTGTGATATCCTTGATTAAAGAAGATTGAACCTCTTCTTCTTTCTCAAATTCCAGATTAATTTTGCTTTTATCTGCCTTAGGCCATGATTCTAGCGAAATAAATCCTTTGTTTCCTAACTTTTGCCAAAGCTCTTCAGTAATATGTGGACATAATGGATGTAAAATTTTCAAGAAAAGGCAAAAATCAAACTTGCTTATTGAATTTTCTGAAATTGAATCAAACAAACTTCTTATTTTTATTACGGCAAGATTATATCTGAATAAATTTATGTCTTCAGATATTTCTAAGATTGCCTTATGCAATTTGCTTAATATTCTTTCGCTTGACTTGCCAAATTTGACTTGAGTAACATACACCAGTAACCTGTTTGTAAATCTTGAGCTTCCTTCTATCCCCTTGTCGCTCCATGCAATGTCCCTGTCTGGAGATGCAATTGAAACTAAAAACAGCCTTGCAGTATCAATTCCGTATTTTTTAGATATTTCTTCTGGCAAGACTACATTGCCTCTTGATTTTGCCATAACAAAGCCATCATCGCCATGCAACATACCTTGATTAAATAGTTTCATGAAGGGCTCGTCAAACTTTAAAAAACCTAGGTCTCTTAATGCCTTTGTGAAGAACCTTGCATAAATTAAATGCATGCAGGCGTGCTCTGCCCCTCCAATATATTGGTCAACTGGAAGCCAGTAAGCTACTTTTTTCTTGTCAAAAGCTTCTTTTAAATTTTTAGAATCGCAGTATCTTAAAAAATACCAACTTGAATCAAAAAAAGTATCCATAGTGTCTGTTTCCCTTCTTGCTGGACTTTTACATTTAGGACATTTAGTTTTTACAAAAGATTCATTTGTTTCCAGAGGATTTCCCTTGCCGAATTTTACTTTTACCGGTAATTTAATAGGCAATTCTTTTTCTTTGACTGGGACAATGCCGCATTTTTTGCAATAAACAACTGGAATTGGAGTACCCCAGTATCTTTGTCTTGATACTAGCCAGTCTTTCAACTTGTATTGGATTGTTTTCTTTCCCAAACCTTTTGATTTTAAATAATTTGTAATTTCTTCCTTTGCTTTTTCGCTTTCCAGACCATCAAATCTGCCAGAGTTGGTGATAATGCCAGAACCTCTATGCGCTTCGCCAAGAACCAATCTTCTGAAGACTGTGGTGTGCAATTGATCCTTGACTCTTTTTAGTGCTTCTTCTTTTGGAATCCATTCAACAGTGAATTTTCCTTTTTCATCAGCTACAAGCTTCTTGTTTTCTTTTTCCTCATTCTCAAGCTTGAAATAAAATCCAACTGCCTCTATTTTTCTGTTTACATTCTTAGAATGCGCTACATAATGATGATAAATTTTTTCTGATTTTGAAATGAACTTAACATTTTTATAACCTGTTTCTTCTTTTATCTCTCTTATTGCTGTCTTTAATTCATCTTCATTATTTTCAATGCCGCCCCCAATAAATAAATTGCCTCCAAGCTTGCCCCAGTTGATGGATAATACTTTTCCAGTCTTAGGATTTTCTACAACTGCAACAATGCTTCTTCTGAATTCTTCATTATCATGGGGAGTTCCAGTAATAGGATTTATTACAACTTTTATTGGGATATTATATTTTTTAGCAAAATCATAATCTCTTTGGTCATGCGCAGGAACTGCCATAACCATGCCAGAACCGTAATCTGCAACTACAAAATTTCCAGCATAAATAGGAATTTTTTCCTTTGTCAAAGGATGAATAGCATAACTTCCTGTAAAAACTCCATCTTTTTCCAGTTTGTCTACTTCTTCTCCTTTTAAAACACGAGTTCTTTTGGTGAAATTTTCAACTTCTTGCTTCTGATGTTTTGTGATTAATACATTCAGTCTAGGATGTTGTGAGGAGACTACCATAAATGTGACCCCAAATAAAGTATCTGGACGAGTTGTAAAAACTTTCCAGTCTTCTCCATTTACTTTGAAAATAATTTCAGTTCCGTGGCTTTTTCCAATCCAATTTTCCTGCATTACCTTTATTCTTGCGGGCCAATCTAATTTAGAAAGATCTTTTAATAATTCATCTGCGTATTTTGTTGTGTTAAGGAACCACTGTTCAAGCTTTTTTTCGACAACATTTGTATCTTTATGACGCCAGCACTTTCCATTATGAACTTGTTCGTTTGCAAGAACCGAATCGCAGTCAGGACACCAGTTAACATAAGATTCTTTTCTGTAAGCCAGACCTTTTTTTAAAAATTGCAAGAACAACCACTGATTCCATCTATAATATTCCGGACTGCAGGTTTTAAACATTCTACTCCAGTCATAGCTTGAGCCTAGTTCTTTTTGCTGCTTTATGAAATTATTAATTGCCTTATCTGTAAATTCCTTAGGATGAATTTTTTCTTTTATTGCTGCATTTTCAGCTGGCAATCCAAATGCATCATATCCCATTGGATAAAGAACATTGTAACCCTGCATTCTCTTGAATCTAGCATAGATATCTCCAATAGTGTAGTTGAAAGCATGCCCCATATGCAATCCAGAACCTGACGGATATGGAAACATTTCTAGACAGTAGAACTTCTTTTTCTTGCTGTTTTCCTTTACCTTGAAGATCTTAGCCTTTTCCCAAGCTTGCTGCCATTTCTTTTCTATCTTTGCGAAATCCATAGCCTATAATCCAGAACCTAGCTTTAAATTGTTTTCGGATTACTATAGGCAGTTTTACAGAAAAAGCTTATAAACAAGGAAAAATGCAAAAGTTTATGCAAAATTTAACAACTACTGGGTTAATTGAATTTAAAGTAATTGCTACATCTTTCTATCCGATTTATTGGAGCCATAAGTGTTTATAATTTCTGGCCCAGTAAATTTTAAGTTTTAAATTTTTTAACAGCTTTATTGGGCTTCTAGATACTAAAATGATAACCAACCAGAGGGAGGATGGGGAAATGGAAAGATTAAGAGAATTAGTGCTTGCAAGTTTAACAGAAACTCAGAAGCAGATACTTGCAAAAGCTAGAGAAGAGGAAAGAATTTCATTTTTTGTAAACAAATTAAGTAAAGAACTTGGATGCTCAGATTCAACATTGTGGAAGTCGATAAGAAGCTTGAGAGAAAAACAACTTTTGGAGAATGAGGATAAGATAAAGCTGACAAGAGTAGGGAGCTTCATTGTTGAAGTGATGTAAAAAATTAGACAGTTAATGCAAGATAGCAAGAGCTATGCAAGGGGGAAAAATGGAAAACAATTACGGAAGAAACTGCTCGTTGGACAGATTTGAATATATGGTAAACTTTGACGCTAGAAGATACGAAAGAAAAAGAAGTACGGAAAATATTACTGAAGAAGGAACTAGCTTTCTTGAAGAGATGGTTGAAAGAGATAGTGGATTTTCAAGCTTCTTAGATTCTGGAGTAGTGAAAGAGATATGTTTTGAAAAACATAGCAAAAATATTTAAGGAAGAGCAATCTATCTAAAATTATGAACTCAAAACTTATTATAATGGCAGGGGCTCCTGGTAGTGGCAAAACTACCCTAATAAATGCCCTTCAAAAAAGACTTGATTGTCCAAGAATAGATTTTGGAAGATTGAGGGAATTTCATCTTGATACTTGGTGGAAGAAAGCTAATGAAAAAGAAGAAAAAATGACATTCAGTAACTTGGTTTTTATTATAAAAAACTATTTTAAAAACAAATATAATTATGTTATAGTTGACGATTTAAAAAAAGACAAAGTAAAAGAATTGTCTAAGTTATTTAAAAATTCCATTATTTTCACTTTAGTCTTGAATGATAATATATTAAAAAAGAGATTAAAAAACTATAATCGGGATAGTGGTTTTAGAGATGTTAATAAGGCTATTAAATTCAATCTTGAATGGAAAAACATAAAATTAAATTCTGAATACAAAATAGAAAATTCTCAGAATAATCCAAATAAAATTGTTAATGATATACTAAAAATTTTAAAGTATTCTAAATAGGCATTTTTTTAAAAAGAGCGGACCTGGTCGGATTTGAACCGACGACCCCCGCATTAGAAGTGCGGTGCTCTATCCAAGCTGAGCTACAGGTCCATGGCAGAAAAGGCGGAAAATTAGTTTATAAAGATTGCTAATATTTTCGGCAGAAGAATCAGTAATTGAAATCTTTGACAAATATTGTGTAATGTTCACGTGAAATTTGAAAGATTTTCACGTTTTTTCAAGAAAAAGTTATAAAAAATTGAAGCTTTATAATCGCATGGACTCGGATAAAATAAATGCTTTGTCGACAGCAATAATTGCATTTGTAACTATATTAGGTTTAGCTATAGGTTTTTATTACAATTTGAAATCCGCAAATGCGAAAGTATTAAATATTTGGGTACTTGAATTATTTCTAGCAACTATAGTATTGGCTTTTACTATAATCATCGAGAGGAATATAAAAAATGAGGATTAATATGAAGAGCAGGATAATTGACATCTTATTATGGTTATTTATAATACTGGGAACAATATTTCTAATAACCCAAATTAGGGTTAATTAAGATAGAAAGCTTTTAAAAGAACTAAATGTAGTTTTTCTTTGTGCGCCGGTGGCGAAGTGGTTAACGCAACCGCCTGCAGAGCGGTCATCCACAGGTTCAAATCCTGTCCGGCGCTTATTATCTTAATGTGTATATCATAATCTTTCTTAATATTTCAAGTGCTATAAAACTAGCTATAATAACAATATAAAAAGAAAAATAAAAAAAGAGATTTACTCTTTCTTTCTGAATATTAGCCTAATAAAGAATATTGCCACTAAGACTAATATCACATCAGCTATTATCCAGAATATCTTTGTGTCTCCAAAGACATTTGCACCTGCTGCTTTCTCACCTGCAACATCAACTGAAACTGTCTCAGATGATACTGGCTTGCTTCCTGAAAGCAAGTTTACGTTGGCTGAGTACTTGCCTGCTTCTACATTATCTTTGACCTTCATGTTCAAGAATACTGTTGAGGTCTGGCCAGCTGCCAAGTTCAAGGTCTTTCCTGATACAGGCTCTGCAAATTCATCTGCGTTTGTTACTGTAACAGTGAATTCCCTGAATCCTGATGCTAGGTTTGTAACCTTTACTGGAACTGAAATTGCTGATCCAGATTCTGTTGCGAAGGTTGTAGTTGTCAAACTCAAAGCTTGGCTTGAGACTGGAACTGTTCCATCTGTTGGCTGCTCTGTAACTTGACCGCATGCATTGTCCAACTGAACTATTTCAGAGTCTGATGCCTTGTTGCTTTCATAGAATGTTCTTATCTGAAGAACATGTGCACCTGGCTCCAAGACTGATGGAAGTGGTATGTCGAAAGTTTCAGCTTGGCTGTCGTCCTGGTCTAGCACTATGTTTGAGAACTTCTTTATGTAGCTCAAAGTCCTGCTTTCCAATTCAATTGCAACTTCATCTTCATCTCTCTTTCCTAGGTTGTTGAAATTAACTGTAACCTGAACTGATCTGTCAGTGCAGCTTAAGACTGAAGGGTTAACATCGACATTCATTATGTGAATGTCGTGGCTTTCTCTCTCAATCTTCAAGTCAAAGTCCAATACTGAACCATGAGTTGCGCCGTTTTCATCTGTACCTAAGGCCAAGACTGTACATTTTAGAGTATCATCATCTGCATCGTCATCTATTTCCAATTCGATTGTTGAAACTTCTTCATCGTTTGTTCCTACATCGAATTCGTCATCTTCGTCTATTTCTAAAGATGATTCATCATCGCAAGTCAATGTGACGTCTACGTCTTCAATTGCAAGGTTTTCCCTGTCCCTGAAGTTGTTTTCTACATTTACTTCTAGAGTAATCTTGTCGCCTGGCTTGATGTTTTTCAAATCATCACCATCGTCCAAGTTTGAAGAAGTCAAGTCATTGACTTTTGCGTTTATATCTTGAATTTCCAATTGATTTTTTCTCTGCATGAATATTTTGAAAGTATTGCTTGCTGAACTTGTCAAAGTACCTGTTGCAACCTGGAATGATTTTTCATCCCCATCTACGTCTTCAACTGCATCCAAATTTGAAGGTATTGTACCTTGTATCTGAATTGTTGCTGAAACACCTGGTGCAATTGTAACTGGCAATTGACCTGTAACAACCTGCAAATTAAGGTCTGTGCTTGCGAAACCTAGCAAAAATGTTCCAAATGAAGCTGCGGTTATTGTTTCATTTATTCCACTACCTGCAGCATTTGTGTTTGTAACAGTTACTGTACCTGTTGCGGTAATAACCAGTTTAGAATCTTCATCGTGTTCTGGATTGCTTGCATCTTGGTTTGCTCCACCAATTGTCAAGTCTGTTACTTGTACTGCAGCGCTTGCAGCAATAACATTTAGGACTAGAACTAATCCCAATATTAAACTTAAAATTACTAATTTTCTCATTTTTTAACCCCCTATGAGTTTTATAGTGTAATCATTTTGTAGTTATGACAGATATATAAAGCTTTCTATTTCCTTCTGACTATTATAGTTATTATGAATATTATCAAAACTAATGCTATTATGATGTCTAAAGCTAGCCAAAATGAGCCTGACAACTGCTTGAAACTGAATGAAGGCTCTACTCTCTCTTTGACATCAACAGCTACAGTGTCTGAAGCTATTGTCTTTGCTCCAGAAGCCAAGTTAACTGTTACTGAGTATCTTCCTGGCTCTGTGTTGTCTCTGACTCTTAAATTCAAGAATATTGTTGAGGACTGCCCTTGTGATAATGTAATTGTCTTTGAAGAGACTGGCTCTGCGAAGTCTTCAAAATTTGCGAAGTTTAAGTTGAATAATCCTGTGTTGTCATTGTTTGTCAATTTTACTGGGATGGTGATTAAATCACCTTGCTCTACTGTAAATAATGAAGTTAAAGCTGAAAATTCTGCATTGCCTGCTTCTACAAATGGAAGCGCTTTAGTGCATGATAAAACTGATAATTTAAAAGACTTTGAAACTTTCTTTCCTGAAAATTCTGCAACTGCATCAAAGACATAATCTCCTGATGGAGCTGAATTAGGTATTGAAACCTGTATCCTTTTAGTTACTTCATTGTTTTCATCTGAGTCAAATTTATCTAAATCAAATGAAGGAAGCTTTTCCCTTATGTTTAGCTTTGGATTTGTCAATGAAAGGATAATATTTCTTTGATTGTCTTCTCCAATGTTAATCAAGTTTATTGTAGCAACTGCCAATTGACCGCAGGATGCTGAAGAAGGATCAAATCTTGAGGTATCTTCAATTACTAAATCATCATTTTCCAATTCAATTTTGACTTCAGTGCTTGCCTGGTTGCATTCCAAGTCTTCATTGTCTTCTTCGTAAGCCTTTACTATAAGCATCAAATCCCCTACTTTTTCAAAATCATCGTTGTCTGTAGGTATTCTTAATGTAAATTCAAAGTCTTCGTCGTCTAAATTGTCAATATTCTGGATTTCTGAAGCGTCATTTGTGACTTCGCTTTCGTCGTCAAACAAGAAAGCTTCAACCTGAACGTCATGGCTTTTATCCTGGTTAATATTTTTTACATTTACTTTTATCTTGACGTCATCGCCTGGCTTGAAATCATCTTTTGAGTCTGGATCTTTTATTGTCAAAACCAAGTCATTGCCCTGCAATCCAGAATCACAGACTACTGGCTGCGAAATTATCTCTAAATCAAATGTATCTGTTAGAGAACCTGAAGTTACTGTTACTTGTCCTGAAAAGCTTTCAAAGTCCAAGTCTATTGGAGCTGAAAAAGTCATTGTAACATTGGCTGTTGAATTTCCTGAAACTGTTCCTGGATCTGAAAATGATAAATTTACAACATCTCCGTCATTGTCTGTCAAGTCTATATTATGTGTAAAGTTAAAATTTTGCAAATCTACTGAACCTGTATTTGATATTGTGAAAACTGCTGTTGAAGAAGAACCTGGCTCTACAATTGCTGTAACCTTAGCATGGTCAACGACAAAAGACTGAGCTGAAACTGCTACTGAAACTAGTAAAAACGTTATTAAAAGGTGTATTAATCTCATTTTGCCCCCTAAATTGTTGTTATTCTTGAGTTGTGACTGGTATATAAAGATTTTGGTTTATAGATGAAGAATAAACTACTTTAGAAACTTGTAATTTATTTTGTTATAAAAAAGATAATAACGGACAATATTGTGGCTATTCCTAATAATATTGCTGTTCTTCTTTCAGCTAATATTATACCTATACTTTCTAGAAAAACAGCAATTAAAGATATTAATTGAGTATCCATCATTTTGTAACTACCCTTGTCAGCGTTAAAATTGTTACAGCGGCTGCCAAAACAAATCCTCCAGTAATTGAGATAACTTCATCCTTTGCAAATCTAATCAAAGCTGCTCCTATAAAAAGCAAAACAAATCCAATTATGTCCAATGCTAAAACCAAAGTATTACTTTTTTTATCCATGCTACAATATAATAATTTTAAATATAAATACTTTTCTAGGTAAGTTATCTTATTTCAAGAACTTGACTTTAGATTCCAACTTTAGAATTAAAACTCCTACAAAATAACCTATAAGACAGCCTGTGAAGATGTCGGAGAAATAGTGGACAGAACCGTAGACTCTTGCAAATAAAATTATAGATACTATTGCTATCCAGTAATTTTTCAATTTTGGAGTATATTTAGAAACCAAAGGTATTGAGGCTGCTAAAGTGACTGCATGTCCAGATGGAAAAGATAGACCTGAGGTAGGGACTAAACCTATATTCATGCCCAAACTAGAGAAGAAATCTGCAGGTCTTAACCTTGAAAAAATGTCTTTTAACACATAAGAGACACCTAAGGTTGCTGCAAAGGTAAGCCACCATATTAATACATGCCTTAATTTCCTTGCAAAAACTATTGTCAGTAAAGCTAGTAGAATCCACCTGTTTATCTTTATTATATATGCAAAAACAGGGTCTAGAAATGCAATTCTGTGATTATAAAAGAACAAGACTATCTGCTTGTCATAGATTAAACTTATTCCTAAAGCCAAGATAAAAGCTAAAAACCAGCAAATTTTTTTCATATAAAAGTAAAGGCTTATAAGTTATTTAAACTTTTGTATTAACATGAATTATTATAAGAATTTAAGCTTAAGATTGGTTATAAGTTTGGCAATTTTAATTTTCTACAAGATATTTTACTTTGTTTTCATTCCTTTGACATTATACTTAAGCTATTTTTCTTTGAAATTATTTTACAATCCTGTTTTAATTGATAATTCTATATTTATCAAAGGCAATGAATTAGTGTTTGTTGAGGCATGCGCTGCTTTAAGTGCTTATTTACTTCTAGCTTTGCTTATCTTATTGACCAAAAATATTAACTTGAAAAAATCTTTGAAAATATTTTTTGTTGGAAGCTTATTGATACTTGCGATGAACCTGATAAGAATTGATGTGTTGATAATAGTTCTTATTGAAAAGGGAGTCAACTATTTTGAAACACTGCACTTGTTTTTCTGGAAAATTTTAAGTAGTGTTTATGTAGCTTTAGTATGGATATTCATGACTTACAAGTTCAAAGTGAAAGAAATTCCTGTTGTTGATGATTTTAAGACTTTGAAAAAGAAAATTCGTTGAAGTTTGAATCTTCTTTCAATAAATATTTTACTTTCTGGCCAATGTGAAGAGACTTGACATAATAATACATGGCATACAATTCAAATGCGAAAGGACCATAGCCAAGATAACCTAAAATAGGCATCTCAAAAACTTTCATGAATCCAAGAAAATGAATATTGTAATACCATTTGACAATTGCATAGTAATTCCAGAACTCCCAGAAAAATCCTAGAATAATTCCTGCCAAAAATAAATTTATTGGAATTGCTAATTTTCTATCCTTGATATGCTGTATTATTGAAGGCTGTCTATGAAGATAGTTTATTGGATCCAATATAAAATAGAACGCAACCCAGACCAACGGAAAAGTGTATTTAGGAAGCAATATTACCAAAAGCAAAAAGATAATGCCTAAAGAAACCATTGAATGAAGCAAATGCTTTGAAATGTTGTGTGATTTTTTTAATTTCTCATGACTAAACAAATGGAAAGTCTGTAATAATTCAACTGTCTCTACAAAAGCTGGCAATACTGTAGAGAAAGATAATGTAGCTTTGAATAAAGAGGCTAATGATGAAAATGACTTTGAACCATAGTCCCAATTTTGCAATCTGAAGTTTACTAATTCAAAAATCCACCAGAAAATTGCTGAAATTAAAAATAAAGTCAAGAAAGTTTTCAGATGATTTGTAATCAGAGACTGGTTTTTCATCTTGTAGATTACTGCATCTAAAATCAAGATGTAGCCAAGCCATATTATGGGGAAATACCATGAAGCAAAAGGCTCTATTTTCAAGACAAAATTAAGCTCGACAAATAAGATCAATAAAATTCCAATCAATCCGTACTTCCTGAACATAGAATAAAAGCTTGAAACTATCAATATAAAGGTTTGTTGTAACTTGAATGATAGAAAATGTTGTAAAACAAATATTAAATATAGCAGAAGTGATTTCAACAGGCCTAAAATTAGATGTTATAAAGGAAGATCCTGATGATAATAAAATAAGTGAAAGATTTTTATATTCATTAAAACAAGCAACTTGAATGGTTTTATTGGGCATTGTAGAATGGGCTGTAGCGTTAATGTCTTCCTGGGGATATTTTGGACTTTTTGTTTTAATGGTAATGGAAAGCATGATTTTTCCTATTCCTTCTGAAGCTGTTATGCCGTTTGCTGGTTTTTTAGTTGCTGATGGACAGTTTAGTTTTTTCATTGCAGCTTTAGTTTCTGGAATTGCGAGCATAGTTGGAAGCTTATTGTCATATTATATAGGCGAGCATGGAGGAAGAAGATTTCTGCATAGATTTGGCAAATACTTCCTGATTGAAGAGCATCACATTGAGTGGACTGAAAGATGGTTTGAAGAGAAAGGCGAGAAAACTATCTTGATTGGAAGATTAATACCTGTTGTGAGGCACATCATTTCCATATTTGCCGGCATAGGAAGGATGAGCATGAAGCATTTTTTGATTTACACTTTATTAGGAGCTTTAATATGGAACACTTTTTTACTTTATATTGGATTTTTACTAAGGGAGAAATGGGACACTTTATTGAAGTACTCTACTGAAGTTGATATTATTGCTATAATACTTTTAGTCGGATTTATAGTATGGTTTGTTTGGAAACATAGAAAAATTAAGTGTCTTTGATTACTGTTCTTTATAAAGAACATATGTTTTATCTATTGGATGATAAGAAAGTACGCTTTATTAAAGATTATTAGGCATATTATAAGAGAAAAACCAGTTGTGATTTAGATGGATATAAAAGAATGTTTAGAAAAAGGAATATTAAAGAAAGATAAGCCAGATTTTTTTCTTTGTCTTGATTCTTGTGCTTTGCCGTTGTTTTCAACTCAATTGAAGCCATTATTGGCATATGATCGGAAACTTGAGTTTTTGAACATTCAATTTTTTTTATAAAAAATTTATCTTTATGAACAATGATATAATCTATAGTTTTATAGCTAAGATGTTATTTGGCTCAAGAAATCTACAAAGCCTTACTTTAAAGACTATCCTTTTTTATTTTTCCTATAGCTTCTTATCTGATCAATTATCAATTGCAATATTTTTGAGATATATTTTATATAATCTCCTTTGTCAGCAATATCTAAAGATTTATAATACTCTTCTCTTTTCTCAAATGGGATAAAAAACATAGGGAATCCTTTTTTTATAAGGATAAAATTCATGATAGTTCTTGCAGTCCTGCCATTTCCATCTTCAAATGGGTGTATCCATGTCAGTTTTGCATGAATTAATGCTGCTAATTCAAAAGGATGCAGCTTATGTTTATTTGAATTATACCACTTGAATAAGTTAAGCAGGTGTTTTTTAACCTCTGTGTGGGAAGGGGGAACATGCGTTGAGCCTTGTATCTGCACATCAAAAAATCGTATTCTTCCACCATAAACCACGCCAGTATTTTTAGTAAGGATTCCATTAACTTTCTCAATAAATTGCTTATTTAAATCTCCCTTGTAATTTTTCATATAATCCAGGCATTCTTTACCATTTATTGCTTCATTATAATCCTCTGCCCTTACTCCCGAAGGTATCACTTTATCTTTCAAGATTAGAGCTGTCTGCCTTAAAGTGAGCCTGTTGCCTTCAATAGCATTAGAATGATAAGTAAATCTTATTACAAAATCTTCATTCAGCTTTTCTTTAACACTTTTTGGAACGTGTTTAAGCCAGGCATTGTAACTTTCTTTTAAATCCTGCAAAGTTTCTGCATCATGCACTGAAAGGTAAGCATAATCTGATAATTTTAAGAATGGTTTTGACCTATCTTCTATTTCTTTCGTATGTTTTTTTAATTCTTCTTGTGAAGGTTTTTTATCCCCCATGAAAACTCTGATTTTCTTCCATTTATTTAAACTAAGCCTTATATTTTTTGTAAGGTAGTAATACTCTTTATTGTTTCTTTTTATTCTTTCAATATAGGTCATATAATAATGTATGGGCACAGAATATATAAAGCTTTCCTTTTTTGTGCACATACAACATGGGATATTTTAAGTAAATAAAGCTACTCTCCGTCTAGGTAAGGACATTCAAGAGAGTGGATGTGGGGGTTGTAGTGGAGGTTGCGGTAGTGGGTGTGGCGCCGGTTGTAGTTCGTGTTCTGGCTGCAATGGAAGTTAATGAAAATTAATTTTATTTATTCTTTTGGTAATTTTAATGAGTATATATCTACTTTTGAACTAATGCTGGCTAATATTTTACAATAATCAATTTTTAGCTTAACCAAACAACTCACTGAAATATTTTTTAAGAAAAACTTCTTTCTTTTTTCTATATTCATTTCTTGTTAATCCTGAGTATTTTTCTTTAAATTCTTCAAACTTCAGTCTTAGTTCTTTGTTGTTCTGCAATTTTTCAACAAACTTCCTAGTTCTTTCTATCTTCTTGCTACCAATCCTTACTAAATGGATTTCTGCTTCAATGCCAAACCTATAATCTCTTAGGAACGCGCTATTTTTTATTATTGGACCTTGACTAAATCCTTCCTTACTAAGAATTTCATGAGCTTTGATTACATCTTCTGTCTCAACTAAAATATCAATTTCTTCTTTTCCTTTCATAGGAACTGCCATTGAACCTATAAGGTAAATGTTGCATTTTGGCAAACATTTATTTATTATTATCTTATATTTTTCAAATAATTTCAAGAAATTTGGATTAAAATCAATAATTTTTACTGGTAATTCGTCTTTAGAATCCAACATAAATAATTATTAATTCTCAAGATTTAAATAGATATCTATTAAAGAAAAATGGTATGAAAAAAGAAATTTCAATAGGGGCAATAGTTTTTAAGAAGGATTTAGATAATAATAAATTTTTGATTTTAAAAAGAAGAGATAACAATATTTGGGAATTTCCAAAAGGACATGTTGAAAAAGGGGAAACTGAAGTTGATACATTAAAAAGGGAGCTTTATGAAGAATTAGGTACTGATGAATACAGTTTAATAAATAATTTTAAAGAAAATATAGAATATGTAAGTTCTAGAAACATTATTAGGATATTTATTTTTTATCTTATTAAGTTAACAGGAAGAATAAAAAAATCAAAAGAGCATGTTGATTTTAAATGGATTAATGTCAATGAAGCATCAAAATATTTTAAATATGACGATATGGTAAGTCTTCTAAAAAGAGCTGATAGGATTATAGATGAATAATGAACTTTCTTTATTTCTCTAGCTCTTTTTTTAGTGTATTTTTTATACCAAAATATGTCATCCAAGTCATAAGATGGTATATTTAATTTTTTAGATAATAAGTTGGCAAGAAAAGTTTTGCCAGAGCCTGAAGATCCTAAAATAAATATCTTATTTAAGTCTTTTTCATTTTTAATTTTTAGAACCATGGTAAATTTCATGTACTTCTTTTTTAGGTAAATGTTCTATTGAGTTAATCATCTTAACATGAAAAGAATCTTTGTCTTTTTTAATAATAGAAATAGAAGCGCAACTTACAACAAGACTCTGCCATAGCTTTTTGGGGTTTATATCAAGTACTTTAGCTATAAAATATCTTATTAAATTTCCATGAGCAAAAATCAAAATATTTTTATTATTTAGTTTTTTAAATAGATTGTTAAAAAAATTATCTGCCCTTGCCTTGTCTTTTGCTGTTCTATCATTAGGGGTTCCTTCTCTAGTAGGACCACCGAGAATTGTCCTGTATATCTCTCTTAAAGTAGGAGTTTTAACAAAAGGTATCTTTGGTTTTAACTTATGATATTCCTGAAAAGTTTGAAATGCCCTTCTGGAATCACTAGTATAAACTTTATCAATTTTTAATTTAGTAAGTCTTTTGGCCAATCTTTTAGCTTGAATTATCCCCTTTCTTGTAAGTGGAGGATCTTTTACATCAATTTCTAAATCCCCATGTCTAACTAGAAAAATTCGCATACCTACTATTTGTTTAGTGACTTTATATGATTTTCTATAGATATTCAATAAACTAACTTTTTTAAATAGCCTCATCTTAAAGTTAACTATGAAAATAACCATTACAGGACCTAGATCTGTTGGAAAAACCACAGTTTCAAAGCTAGTTGCCAAAAAACTTGGATTGAAATATGTTTCTTCAGATGAGATTGGTGAAAAAGCCTTAAAAAAGCATGGAGGATTAGATAAAGCGATTAAATCTGGTGCTATTGGAAAATTTATCAAAGATAGTTCTTACGGTTTAATAAGAAAACAATATATAAAAGACAATTTTATCTTTGATCTTTCTGGAGGTTCTATTAGTTCAACAAAATATTTTGAAGCAAGTGCAAAAGTAAGAAAAATAGCAAAAGATAAATCAATAATTATTGGCTTGTTGCCTTCAAGAAATAAGAAAGAATCTGTAAATTTACTTTTTTCAAGAGAAAAAGAAAGAAGTCATTTTAAAAATATGGACAATAAAGAATTATTTAAGGAGACTAATAAAGACTATAATAAATTTCCTCCTATTTTTAGTAAATTATGTAATTTAATCATTTACACCAAAGGAAAAACACTAAAAAATATTGCTCAAGAAATAGTAAATAAAATAGTAAAAAATAACAAACATCAGGATAAAAGTTACAGATTTAATGAATTGAAAAAATTATATAAAAGAGACCAAGCAGGAATAATAAAATGGCAAAAGGGTAAATTTAGTAAAAATGAATTTATTAAACAAAACAAAGATATTAGGAAACATTTAATTAAATTAATAATAAAATGTAAATTAAATAGAAAAGAATATTTTATTTGTGCTATGATTCTTCATCATAGATTTACAATTAATTCATCAAAACAAGCCTTAAAGTATATCAAAAAAGCTCAAAAATTAGGTTATACAAAACAAAAATGGCTAATTGCAGCTATAGAAGATAGACTATTGCAACTTAAAGGAAAGCCTCAGAAATATGGAACCCAAATAATTAAAACTAAATCTGGTAAGATAAAACAATACAAATTGGATGGTTCTATTACAGATAAAAAAAGGTTAGGTTTAGGTTTACCAAGATTAAAGCGACTTAAAAAAGAACTAGAGCAATAACTTCATTTTAGTTAATGATTTTAAGTTAACTTTTTAGCAACTATAAATATATATAAGCTATTGTTTTTATAGCCTTGTCCTAAATCATCTTGAACAAGCATTCTAAGTTGTATGCTATCAATCTAAAAAATACTTCAGCACGCATGTTGCGTGCTGTGATGCAGTTTAGGCTGCGTCCAAAGAGTTGCTTGAGTTTAAAGAAAGCACTTTCAACCATTACCCTTCTTCTGTAGCTTCTTAAGTCAACTTTGCTTCTTTTCCTGTAGAAGCCATTAACTGCATTCTTCCTTAGAGGAATGCAGCACTTTATTTCTTGCTCTGCAAGAAATTTATGAAACCATTCGGCATCATATCCTTTGTCTGCAACGATCTTCTCTGGCTTTACTGCAGAGTTATTAATTAAATATTTTGCATCTTTGATGTCGTGGCTGATGTTCTTTCTGAATCTAGCAGAAAGAATCTTCTTGTTTCTTGTATTTATTAAAATGCTTAGTTTGCTGTTCTTCCTCTGTTTTATATCAATTCCAGCCCTATTGAGGTAGTGAAAACCGCAGCTTTTTCTTTCAAATGTTGTTCCATCAATTGCAGCTAGCTTTGCTTCTCTTGCTGCTGTAGCAGCAAGCATATTCTTTATAAAATTCCAAGGAAGCTTCTTGAAAGCATAATGCAATGTTGACTTACTTATGCTGCATTTTTCCGCAGTTCTTCTGAAAGAAGATTTGCAGTCCGCTTTCATAAATAAAGCATATACTTTTTCTCCTAAAGTGTACTTCTTAGGTCCATACTTGTTAAGGTATTTTGGTGCTCCAATTCTCCTGAGCAAACAATTAACTTTATCTAGCAATGTTGTTTTATTTTTCATGGGTAGCTAACTCCTACCCCTAAGAGCAACTCTTAACTGAGTTGCCTTAGTTAATAAACATTAAGATTTAGGACAAGGCTTGTTTTTATCAAACTTTTTCCAAGGTCCGCCATAAACTGCTTCAATTTTAAAGGAATTTTCTTTTAAAAGCTCTTTTAGTTCTTTAAAGGCATAAATTTGCATATCCCATTTCTCATTTAAAACTCTAGGTTTATCAAAACTTTTTTGAATAAAGACCTTCTGGTTAATTCTCATTATCCCCTTATTTATATCAAAATTATTTTTATTAAATCTAACAAACTTTGTGTTATTATGTTCTAATGCAGTATCTATAAATTCATAATATTTAAAGTTCTTACTCATAAAATCTAAATTGAATATATCAAAAATGAATAAGCCATTATCTTTTAAATTGGAACTAACATTTTTTAGTGCTTTCTTAAAATCTTTTTTTGTTAAATGTCCAATAGCATTAAAAATTGAGATTCCTGCATCAAATTTACCGTATTTTGAAGTTCTAATATCGCCATGACAAAACTTTATTTTTAGGTTATCAGCTTTTTTCTTTGCAACATTCAACATTCCTTTACTGATATCCGAGGCAGTTACTTTGTAGCCTTTCCTAGCAAGTCCTATTGACTGTGCGCCTGTGCCACAAGTCATGTCCAAAACAGTTTTTACTTTGTTTTTTTTAAATATTTTATCTAAGAACTCATTACTTTTTTCATAGTTTTTACTACCTTTAAGCTCTAAGACGTCATAATATTCTGCTATTTTGTTGTAGTTATATTGCTTCATTTTTTAATAAAAGCTTTCATCTCTTTAATTATATTTTTACTTCCTTCTTTATTCACAATTTTCCAAGATTTATTATAAGCTGGATGAAATTTCATTATCTTTAATTCTTCATTAAATCTTTTCTTTTCAAAGAATTTTAAAAAAATCTCTTTATGCATTGCATGCAAAGGAACGTGGATAGCTGTGGCAAATTTCTCTTTTTTATACTTTTTATCTAAAATGTAGCTAAAATAATCCCATAAGTCATTATCAATGAATAAATTATGGATTAGTTCATGTATCAAGGTATCAATAAATCTGTCAATGCTTTTTATAAATATTTTATTATTTCTCTTTGTTTGGATAGGTATTGTTAATGGAGATGAAAAAGGAGGGGCACTACTTATTTTTATTACATAACAGGCTATAACTCTTCTCTTGAATTTTAATCCCGATATTGACTGCATATATTCAAGGATTTTATTAGAAATTGGATTCCATTTTTTCTCAATTTTTCTTATATAAGAATAAACATATTTTCTATATTGTTTATCATTAAACTTAACGCCTTTTAGATATGGGGCATGCAAATTCTCTTCGTATACAAAAGACCAAATAAACTTAACTTTAGGAACTGCCATAATATAAAATCAAGAATGTAAGTATTTAAATTTAATTACTTCCCTGGAAAGCTATCAAATCTTCAGTAGTCAATTTCTTTTTACTCTTAAGCTTTTCTTCAACAGATTTAGCCTTGTCTTTCAATAATCTAGCTTCATTTTCCTTCTTGACCTTGAACTTTTCCCTCGCAGCTTCGCCTAGAGAAGCCCTAATCTCATCTATTTTAGACAGTTTAGCTCGAATTTCAGCACTCAAAGGATTTGCCAATTTTTTAAACTCAATGAATTTCTTGAAAGCTTCTTCTTGTTGCTTCCTTACATCATTTATTTTCTTAGATAACTCAATAAACTCTGCATAGTTCTTAGAATCTTTTGTAATGCCGTGCATCTTGAAATGAATTTGATTAGCTTTATCCCTTTCTTCCCTTAATTTTGAAGACAAGCCATGCATCTTATCAGAGTATTCAACAGCACCCTTTACTTCATTGTAAGATTTTTTTAATTTCTTTATCTTTTCAGTAATTTCTTTTTCCTTGTCATAAGTATAGCCTTCAGTTTCAATAGACAATTCAAGTTTCTCAATATATTTTTTAAGTTTTATAGCATCAAACTTCAAGCTGGAAGGTATTTTTATTACACCAGATGATTTTAATTCAGCTGCTATCTTCTGAACTTCCTTATTATGCAAATCACGTTCTTTTTTCAAGGCAGAAACTTGAGAATTTTCCTTGTCTTTAACAGATTTAATAGATTTTAACTTAGAAATCAATAAACTTAATTCTGTTTTCAAAGCTTCTTTTTTATTGAACCAGGATTCTTTATCTTTATTTGTAGAAACCAATTTATCTTTGATAGATTTTATTTCGTCATTCAATGTTTTCTGCTGATTCAGCAAAACTGATCTGTCCATGAAAATAAAAAAGAACTTAGTCTTTTAAAGGTTTCTTATTTAACAAACTCTACATATTGGTTTGATTTATTTTTTGATTAGGTTTAATATCATGCTACCTGACAAATTTTTTGGAAATATAATTCTTAAAGAATTACCATGTTTTCTTGGAATTACTTTAATAGTCATTTTTATCTCTTTATACCATATAGTTTATTTGTAATTGCTTATTTTGACCTTGAAAGCTGTTTATTTAGCCTTTCTGTAGCTTTTTTATTGATTTCCCTACCAAATCTAATTGCATCTTCTTCAGTCATAGTGCTTTTTTCCCGCATTTTACTTATAAATTCCATATCCTTAATCTGTTGAATAAATGCTTGCCTGGCTACAGCACTCCAATTTATTTGATTAAAATTATCCATTTTCTTTTTCAATTCTTCCGGTACTGCTAATGTGATGCTTACCATTTTGTGTATTATGTTCAAATATGTATAATACGTTTAAATATATAAATCTTTCTATTGCAGATTATAAATTCTTATTAGATCGCTAGTTGAATATATCCTTATCATAGTTTGCTCTGTTAATTTTTTATCATTTGTCCAAATAGGGCAATTCTTTTTTAGAGCTGCCGCAAAGTATAAAGCATCATTTTTATCAGGACTTATCTCTCTAGCAAGATTAATAAAATTTGATAGTTTTCTAGAAGATATAATTCTTACTTTTCTTTTAAATACTCTTAATATTTTATGAAATTCTTCAATACTAAGCTCTGTCTTTTCTAAAAGAAACTCTTCGTATTTTGCAAGTTCTTCAAATATAACTTTTGGTGCAAAGAGAGTTAGATCTTTCAAGAAAAATACATCTTTTGTCTTTCCTTGTTTTATTAATAATGCAAAAAGCACATTTGCATCAACAACCAGCTTCATTTAGAATTATAATTTGAATTCTTTTAAGTTTGTTTCCAAGAAATTATTGAAAAAACGAGTAACTAGCTTAAAAACATTACAAAAATATAAAATAAATTTCGAAAAATAAAAAGAAAAATAGAAAAGAAAGAGTTTATCCGAACAATGCGCCTAAACCAGCCGCTGCTGCTTCTTCTGAAACCTTAGGCTCTTCTTTCTTCTTCTCTTCTGCTTTTGGAGCTGCGTGTGCTGCTGCAACTGGTGCTGCTGCTGGCATTGCTGCTTCCTTTATGGCCTTGTCAATGTCAACGCCTGACAAAGCTGCGACTAATGCTTTTATCTTCATGTCGTCCACTTTTGATCCTGCTGCTTCAAGCACTTTTCTTACATTGTGCTCGTCTATCTTGTGACCAAGCCTGTGAATCAACATTGCTGCGTATATATATTCCATTTTAATCCTCCAACTATGCCTGACCTTTTGATTTCTGGTCTTTTAGCTTGTTTATTATCTTATTTAAGTCTTTTTCCTGCTGCTGTTGAGCAAGATCAACCTTCTTCTCATGGGTCTTATCTAGCTTTACTGCGTTGTCTATAACCTTATTTAAGATTTTCTTTGCCTCTTCCATCTCGTTTTGAGAGAAAGAAGGCTTAGCTTCGACTGCTCCATTTGAGACTGTGACTGACGGGCTTGATTCTGTGTTCAATGGCTTAGGCTCTGGAACTTCATTTATTTTTGCTTCAACATCTCCAGCTTTATCTATTGAAAGAGCTTCTACCTGGGCTTTCTTAACCATTATTTCAACAGATTCTTTTGTCATGTAGCCTGAGAAAACAGCCAAGTTTATGGATTCTGTGAAGGCTAGCTGGATGTTTGCAATGTAGACTTCTTCCTTGACTCCAAGCACTTCTGCTGTTAATATCTCTCCGTTATTATAAGTCAATGTTAAATTTAAACCTACCTGAACTGGCTCGATTCCGAACTTAGGAAGTAATGCTGCTATTTTTGCATTGATTTCTTTTCCTGCTGGAACTAAAACTTTAGATTCTCTAATACCAATTTTACCTTCCTTTACTTCAGTTTTTAATCCTAATGCACCTAATTCTCCAATCATTGGGCCTGGAGCAAAGGGTGTTGGACCTGAATCTATTACAATGTCAATAGGAGAAATTTGCCCTGCTTTTGCAGCTGCGAATATCTTATTTTTATCTAGTAACTTGAATAATTTGAATGGATCCTCTTTTGTGAATATTAAAGCTGGAACTCCTTTTAGATTTTCCAATAATCTTTCATAATTTTTAGGCTTGATAGATTCGATAGCTTTTATCATGAAGTCTTTTCTGGTCATCTTCATTTCTACAGTGCCCCTTAGCTGCTTCCTGATCTTCTGGTATAATCTTGCTGGAAGATTTTCCAAATTAACTATTCCCCAGATAGGGTAAGACTTACACAAGTTGAGGATATCTTTTACCTCATCCTTTTTCCAGTCATGCACTCTTGGCTTGTAGTTCTTTTCCATCTTCCTTTACCTTTTTCTCTTTTGATTTCTTAGGTGAAACTTCAGGTTCTGCTTTAGATTCTTCTTTAGCTTCCTTTATTTTCTTCTCTTTCTTTACTTTTACTGGCTTTTCAGCCTTGAATTCTGAAATTTTATCTAAGTTAACTGATGGTGACATTGTTAATTTTAGTAAAATTGATTTTAGGTTGTTTTTTTCTTGTGGTAATGCATGAATAATTGTGTTGTAAATTGCCATTGCGTTTTCTGCTATTTCCTCATCCTTCATGGTTTCAATTCCAATTGGAGCGCGAACAACAGACTCGTTTTTAGTTTCCAACTTTACTGTTTTTTGCAGTCTGTCAACTGTGGTTTTTAAGTCCATTGTTGGAGGGACTACACAGCCTGCTTTTGGATTTGGCATTTTTCCACGAGGACCAAAGTATCTACCAAATGTTGCTGCAATCTGCGGCATTAAGCTAGCTTGAGCAATGAAAAAATCACATTGGGAAGCCAAGTTCTTAGCTTCTTTCTTCTTGTATTTTGCAAAATCTTCCTTTGTAACTACGACATCGCATGTAGCTTTTGCTGATGTTAGCAAAGCCTGGTCTACGAAAGCGCCAATTGAGATTTTCTTTCCCCTTCCAAAAGGTAGAATTTGGAAAACAGAGATTTTATCTGAGTCTTTTTTTAGATCTAAACCTCTTAAATTGATTACAATGTCAAAAGTCTGAGGAAATTTCTTCTTAAAAATAGGATTTCTTAATAATTTTACAGCTTCTAGTATTTCTTTCTTATCCATTTTGAGCTCTCCTACCAGAGGTAGTACGCGAGTAAGAAAAGAGCTAAAATAGAGCTTTATAAAGTTAACTACTGCTAATTTAGATTAACTGAATAGTAGTAGCAATACGAAAGGTTTATAAAGCTAATATCATTATAGCAATCTGATAAGAAATGAAAGCATTATTAAATAATGGAAGCTTAATTGGAGATATGGATACATTGAATTCTTCTCAAGTAAATAAAAGAATAGTATATTTAGAAATTTATTTAGAGGAACATCCTGATCAAGATAGAGTCCTTACTAAAAAAATGAGGGAAGAAATAACATCTTTTGGTGCTAATCCTGATAACTACTCTAGATTTTCTAGATTGCAGCGTTTGTATCACATAGCGAGAAGAACAAGAAAGAAGGAGAGAGAAGAAAAAATAACTGCATATAAAGATCAATGGAAAGATTACGAACTTAAATTAGATTTACCAACTCATTTTGATCAGCAAAACGACTGGGTTGATGTAGAATTAACTAGACAAGATGGAAAAAAGTATTGGGCGCAGTTTTTCACACATGATTTCATAGTTAAGTCATTTGAGAAAGACAAAGAGAGTGGAGAGTGCGCTAATGGCACATATTTCTGGGCTCCAAATATGATTATTGTTAAAGAAATAACTGAAGAGAATATGAGAAGAACTATTGATGATTTAATAGCTACCTTCGGCATTGATGAATGCTTTTCTGAAAGAGAAGAAGATTAATGGCTATAAAGCTCTTTTAATTTTTTTATAACTGCGAATTCATTTACTTTCTTGCCGCCACCAAAAGCTTTTCCAACAATTTCATATCCGTTCTTAGTTTCCCTATAAAATAATCTAGCTCCTTCACTTCCACGCATATACCAAACGTCAGTTCCTTTAATATGCCTTGTACCGCTACCGGCTCTAATATGTCCTTTAGCCAGTTCAACTAGCAGATGATTCATCTCGTCTTGAACTCTCTCATTTTCAGTAGCTTTTTCAGCTAATCTGGCAAGCTTTGTTTTCTTTCCTAGTTTGCTTGTTAAATTAATTCTTTTTTCAAGCCCACCTTCGCTAACTATTAGTAATCCTAAGGTTGAAGATAATAAACCAAGGAAAAAGCGAGTGCTGTTTAACAGGTTTGAGAATCCAGCAAAAGCTCCAGTTGAATTAATTCCATTATAAAATATTAAAATAAGCCCAAAAACAATTAATGCATAACCAAGTATATTTTTATATTTCAACATTATATTACTTATTTCTTGTTTTTATATAAAGATTTCTACTAAAACCAGAACCGAAAAGCTTTTTAATATGCTTGATGAGAATAGTTATATGTTTTCTTGGTTCAAAAAGAAGGATGACGCAGCAGAGACAGAATATATGGATATGAAGGACTACAATAGGGACAATAAATACAAGGTCAAATTCTTCAAGATTATAGATGGAAACGAGCTAGAAGAAATAAAGAAATCAGTAGTTGAAGGCAAGACAATCTGCATGATAAACATAGGCTACTGCAAAGAAATGGAAGCATTGAAGAAATATGTTGCAAATTTAAAGGAAGTATGCGCAACTTTCGATGCAGACATAGTCGCTTTCCAACAAAATACTGTGATAATAACCCCTAAAGGGGTAGATATTTTAAGAGAAAGCCAAAATTCTGCAAATAGCGATGCAAATGCTTCACTGCAGTAAATAAACTATTAATTCTTCGAAAAAAACCTTCATTTTCTCAAGAATTTCTATTTTAAATTTGTATTTTTTAGCTAATTTGTCAACATTTGGAGTTAAAGATGAGGTTACAATCAATATTTTTCCGTCTTTTTCCAAAAAATTATGCGCTTCAGATAAAAATTTTGATAAAACTTCATTGCCTGATTCTCCTCCAGTCGTAATTAATCGTGATTCTTCATCTTCAAGGTCTTCAAAAGGCAGATAAGGCGGATTAAAAATAATCAAATTGAATTTACCTTTGATATTTGAGAATAAATCAGACTTAACAGCATTAATTCCCTTCTTTTTTACATAATTTACTACTTCTTCTTGGATGTCTGCTGCTAAAACATCTTTAGTATTTTCTAAAGCTACCTCTGCTAAAAATCCTGAGCCAGTTCCTAAGTCTAAAACTTTGCCTTTTGCATACTTCTTGACATGCTTGGCAAGCAGAAAAGAATCCTCAGCAGGATCATAAATCATTTCAAGGCTTTAAAGTACTCTTCAACTCTCTTAAGAACAGAGTCTAAATGATATTTTTTTATTTTCTCTTCAAATATTACTGGAAGCTCTTCAAATTCTGTAATCCTGTATTCATTTTTAATCTTTTCAATCAACGACAAGTCTCTTAACCTCTTCAACTGGCGCCTAACATTAGATGAAGCTATACCTTTTAATGGAAGCTGAGATTTTTTTCTCAATGCAATGACTTCTTTTTTTATTGACTCTGAATCAAGGACTATGCTCTTATCTTTTGCACTAAGCAAAACCTGAAAGATATCAACTATAACATCCCTTGAGTCTCCTACCTGCAACAATCCAATTGACAAGCATAATTTTCTTATCAGTTCGCGACGAGGCATGTTGTAAGGCTTCTCGTATCTTCTCAATGTAATCTCAGAAAGAGGAATGTCTTTTGATATTGTTTTGTTAGGCATAGCTTAAAAGATGCTAGCGTGATTTAAAAAGTTTTGGTTTTGCTAAAAATAAAGATAACAAAAGATATTTAAAATGATATTGTGTAATAAGATAAATGATTAGACTAAGAACTAAGCTTCTGATCGAAAGGATAGTTACCATAACAATAATAATGATATTAATAGTTGTACTTTTTTTAAAGTATAGCAATGAGCAAGATCAAAAAATTTCTGAAATAAATGACGAGATAAGCGATGAATATATCAAAGTTGCTGAGAATGTGATTCCAGCTGTAGTTGCAATATCAACTCTGGCAGGAGAATCAAAAAATTATGGATCTGGAGCAATAGTGAATAAAGATGGCTACATATTGACAAATGCGCATGTCGTTACTAATGGAACCAATATTTCTGTAACTTTACCCGACAAAAGAATTTTTTCTGCAAAGATAATTGGGGTTGATGCTGCTACAGATGTTGCTGTCATAAAAATAAATGGTAAAAACCTTCCAATAGCAGAGCTTGGAGACTCTGAAAAGATAAAAGTAGGTGAAAAAATAGTTGCAATAGGAAATCCTTTCGGATTTGATTCATCAATAACAACCGGAATAATATCTGCAAAAAACAGGAACAGAGGCCCGACAATATACAAAGACTTCATACAGATAGATGCGCCAATAAACTTTGGAAATTCTGGAGGACCTTTAGTAAATCTGGATGGGGAAGTAATAGGCATAAATACTTTTGTAGTTGGAAGCAACATAGGGAGCCTTGGATTTGCAGTTCCAATAAATTTGGCTAAAAAAGTAATGGAAGAATTAATCAAAAATGGAAAAGTTGAGCGTGGATTCCTTGGAGTAAATGTCATCGATGTAGTAAAGCTTGATGAGCAGGGCAACGGCGAGATAGAAGATGGAGCGAAAGTTATAAGCCTTTTCAAAGATGGACCTGCAGAAAAAGTAGGGATAATAGTAAATGACACAATAACTTACATAGATGGAATAAAGATAGAAGATTCAAACCATCTTAAAAACTTGTTGGCATGGATTCCAAAGGGAACTGAAGTTGAAATAAAACTTCAAAGGACAGAAAATGGAAAAGTAAGCCAGAAAACAATAAAAGTTAATTTAGCAATAAGGCCAGACGATACAAATTAAGAACATCTTGACTCTACAGCGCTTAATTTTTCTTCAGCATTCTTTTTGTCATCTTTCAAATTGTCAAGATCATCATTTAAGTCGTCAAGGTCTGTCTGAATATCATCTTTTTTTGTCTGATTTGTTTCAGCCAACAGCTCATCTTCCTTTTCCTCAATATCATTTTCCTTTTCATCCATCTTATCTTCAACCTGCTGAAGCCTGCTTTCTGCCCTTTCAATATCTGCAGGGCATGTATCAGCAAGAACATCTTCAGTAATATTGCATCTCTGCTGCAACGAATTTATCTCAGACTTCAAAACTATAAGATCATCCTGCAAAGAATCTAATTCATCCTGGGCAGCATTCAAATCATCTTTCTTGCTGTCAACATCTTTATTTAAATCATCAACAGTTGTCTGAGCATCGTCAATATCTTCCTGGACTCCTGAAGCTTTTGCATCTGCTAACTCATCTTCTGCATCTTCCAAATCGCTTTCTGCCTTGTCCTTATCATCCCTTGCATCATCAACTTTTGTTTCTGCATCAGAAATCTTTGAAACTAGAGAGTTTAGATCTGATTTTTTTGTAGCATATCCCTTGCAGCTCTCATCTTCATGAATTTCTGGTTGTGAAGCTAGCTCATTAAACTTGTCGCTCTCGATTTCATTGATCTTGTTCTGCACTTCCCTAAGTTGAGTTTTCAAAGAAAAAATTTCATTCTCCAAAACATCAACTTCTTTTTGGGGTTGTTGTTGCTCTATGCAAGCTGACAAGAAAATTAGCAGCGAAAGCAAAAATAGCGTTTTTTTCATAAAAAAGAAAATGAGAAAGTAGTATTTAAACTTAATTGATGCCGCAATAGCAAAAGTTATAAAGAGTTTAAGACTAAAAAAGCCATGACTCAATTAATTTCTTGCCTATCTACAGGAAAAGGAACTTGGGGGCATGTCTCAAGACTCATAGAAGACGGAAAATGGGATTCAGTTGTTCTGATTACTAACGATTACGGCAAGGAAAATTTCAACAAAAATGAAAAAACAGAACTAATTTCTGTAAACTTGGACCAAGGGCTTAGAGAATTAAGAGAAGAACTTAAAAAACACTTGAAAACAAGGATAAAAGGAACGGAGGTTGCTGTTAATTTCATTTCTGGAACAGGAAAAGAGCATATGGCATTGGTTTCTGCTTTGTTACAGCTAGGCGTAGGCATTAGACTGATGGCATTGACCAAAGACGGAATAGAAGAAATTTAGAAAGTATTTTAAACTATTTTTAATTATAAGGATTATGGCTGACTTGTTCAAGAAGATGCTAGGTCACAATGAATCTTTATTTCTAGATTACCTGCCATTGGACCCAGAGTTTGTGCCTCCAGTAATACAATTCAGGGAAAACGAGCAAGGATACGTTGCCAATTGCTTAAAGCCATTGTTTGACAAGAGACCTGGAAAGAATGTCTTCGTAACAGGAAGCCCTGGAATAGGAAAAACTGTTGCTGTGAAAGAATTATTGAACCAGCTTGAAAAGGAAACATCTGAAATTTATGGATTATACATAAACTGCTGGAAAAAAGACTCGCCTCACAAGATAATACTGGAGATTTGCGACCAGCTTGGATATAAATTTGTGCAGAACAGGACAACTGACGAACTAATAAAGGAAGTTTCAAAGATAATAAACAAGAAAGCAGCTGCAATTGTGTTTGATGAAGCCGACAAAGTTGAAGATTACAGCATTTTGTATTCATTGTTGGAAGACTTGTATCCAAAATCAATAATACTGATAACAAATGAAAAAGATTTTTTGAAAAGTCTTGACAAAAGGATAAACTCACGATTATTGCCAGACATAATAGAGTTCAAAAAATACAATTTTGATGAAACTTATGAAATATTAAAAAAAAGAGTTGAATATGCTTTTGCTGAAAATGTCTTCGACAATATAGCTTTTGACTTGATAGCAAGAAAAACTTTCGAGATTGGAGACTTAAGGACAGGATTGTTTTTACTTAAGGAAGCTGGAGAAATTGCTGAAGGAAAAGCTTCTAGAAAAGTAATAATTGAGCATGCTGAAAATGCGTTGAACAAATTGAAAGAGTTCAAGATAAGAAGCTCTGATTCATTAGAGGAAAACGAGAATGAAATACTAGAAATAATAAAGAAAAATACAGGAAAAGCAACTTCTGAGCTGTATGAGAAATATAAAAAAGACGGCGGAGAAAAAACTTACAGGACTTTTTTAAGAAGAATACAAGATCTGAAGAAAGCTCGTGTTATTAGCACTGAAGAAACAACCTGGGAAGGACCTGGAAAGATAACAAAAGTGCATTATGGAAGCATAAAGAAGCTTTCAGACTTCTAAAAAGCTAGTTTTAAGGTATAGATTTGAGGTTCACAGGGTATTTATAAAGGATTTACTGCGTAATTATTGTCTTTGCAGACACACCATCCGTTATCCTTCTTCCAGCAATGGAAGAAGATAACACCCTTTTAATTCTAAAATTTTAACATATATGTTGCAGAATATAGACACGCGACAACCGCGCTGAGATTCTTTATAAATAATAGTGACTTAATAGCTTCTAGAACATTTGAAAAGGAGGTGTTCTACAATGGATATAACTGAATTAGTCAGAACTATAGGCAGAAAAAGAAAAGATATGGACACAACTACAGAAAACATTGCAAGGCTGACAAGCCTGCAATTGAGGAGTCTACCGCTAGGAGAGCTAAAATGAACGAAACAATATACAATGAGGATGAGCTTGAATTCCTTGCTGAAGACGATGAGATAACTGTAGAGGAAGAATGGTTCATGGTGGGATATCTAAAGGCTAAATAGCCTTTCTTTCACTTTTGTATATTTGTTTTTCTCTAATTTGTTATTAATAGAGTAAACTATAAAAAGCTTTAATTCCAAAGCCAAAACATGAAAATATTGGCATTTACAGACATACATTCTGATCCTAAATTGATAAAGAATGTGCTTAAAAAATCTGAGAAAGTAGACTTTTTAGTATGCTGCGGAGACTTCACTTTCTTTGGAGAAGATTACAAGAAAGTGATAAAGCAACTATCAAGTTGCAAAAAACCTGTGTTTATTATCCACGGCAACCATGAAGAAGGCAATGATTTAAGCGAACTAGAGAAACATAAAAATATATACTTCATACACAAAAAATTCTACAAAATAAATGATGCCCTTTACATATTTGGATATGGAGGTGGCGGATTCAGCTATACTGACAACGAACTTGAAAAAATGATTCCAAAAATAAGGGATAAAATTGGAAAGAATTCAAAATTAATATTAGTAACACACCAACCTCCTTACAAAACTGAACTTGACATAGTTGCTTCAGGACATGTTGGTTCAATGACAATAAGGAAATTAATATCGGAAGTCAAGCCAATCATCGCACTTTCTGGACACCTCCACGAATGCTTTGGCATGCATGACAAGATTGGCAATACACTTTTGATAAATCCAAGTGACGAAGGAAGAATAATAGAGTTAAAATAAAAGAAAGACAAAGATTTTATCTTCGTCTTTTTCTTGATGATGATCTTCTCTTTGAAGATCTTGAGCTTCTTCGTGATCTTGATTTGGATCTTGAAGCTCTTCTTCTTGCTGCCATTTTATTCAACACCTCTTTTATTTTATGCTAATTACAAGGATTTAATGGCTTAAATACCTTTCTATTTGGAAAAAAGTTTCTGAAAATTCATGAAAATATTATTTTCTGTCTCAACCAAATTAAATTTTTTTATTTCTGCAATTTTTTTTATTGATTCAATTACAAATGCTGGTTCATTTCTTTTTCCTACGAATGGAGAAAGATATGGGCAATCTGTTTCTGTCAACAAATTATTTATGTTAATTGTTTCAATTGCAATCTGAAACTGCTGCGATCTTATAACATTTGGCGGTATTGACATGTAAAAATTTAAATCATTAATCTTTTTTAATAATTTTTTATTTCCGCAAAAGCAATGCATGTTTATTTTTTTGTAATTAAAAGTTTCTAAAAATTCTAAAGTTTCTTTTTCAGCCTTTCTTGAATGCACAATCAATGGCTTGTTCAATTTTTTTGCCAACTTTATTACATGCCCAAACCTTTCTATTTGAAGTTTTTTGTCTTCTATATCCTGAAAATCTAACCCAACTTCCCCAATTGCTGCTATTTTATCTGAATTTTTAGCAACAAATTTAAGCTCATCTTCAAACTGCTTTTCTGACAATTTTATAACGTGTGTTGGGTAAAAACCTAAAGCTGCCTTCACATTTAAAAATTTCTTTGATAATTCTAAAACTTTTCTGTTTGATTCTGGATCAAGTCCATTTTCAATAATAAGAACATTTGATGCTCTCTTTATTACTTCAGCTCTATCTTCGTTAAATTGAGGCAGATGTAAATGTGCATGTACGTCAACTAACATGAAAATAATAAATAATGGCAGTTTAAAATGCTTTTTATCCAAAAAAGAACTTATTATTTAAAATGATGGTCTACTTTACTTAGACCATGGGGTCCTTTCATTATTAAAAGATTTAAAGATGGTTTTATTGCTGTCAAAGGATGCCATTTTTTGGGATTAACAGTATGTATGTTATCCATAAGCAATATGTCTTTATCATCTTCATTAATTACACAGGAGCCTTCCATTGAAAAGTAAGTTTCCTCAGTTTCTTTATGATAATGCCTTGAAGTGATGTCACTTCTTTCTTTAAACATCTGAAGCAAAAGAGCATTTGGAATGCTGGGATTTCTTGCCAAGTAAACAGCTTGCGAACCTTCAGATGTAGATTTATAAGGAACTTCAGGAAAATCTGGCAAAAATAACTTATCATAAACAATGCTGCAAGAGGAGCCATTTAAATTTACTTGTCTGAAACCAAAGTTTTCTGGATGTGATTTCAAAAAATCAGTTAGTTCTGGATTAGCATCCAAAGTTGTCAGCAAGTTAACATCTTTCCAGTTAAATCTTTCTGTAGAAGGTATTTTTTCAAGTTCAAAATCTTTTGTTAACAATGATAATCTCATATAAAATTGACCTAAATGATTATATATAAAGCTTGTGAACTAAAAAGATAATAGTATTAGACAAACAAATTAAAAATGAAGATTAATAATTTATACAAATAAGGAACCAAGTTAATAAATATTAAAAATAAGCAAAGCATTGTGAAAAAACTCCATATTTTTTTTGCCCTAACCTCATTATTCCTGAATAAAACCAGCAAACCTGAGTAAAACATCCTGCCACCATCAACAGGACCTAATGGAAGCAAGTTAAACAAGCCAATTCCAATTGAAACCACAAAAATCCAGAAGAAAAGCATGTTAATCCATGAGAATGCAGCTGGCAGAAATGAGCCGTATTTAGATTCTATTTCTGGCTTAACCTTAGTATCCAAATCAAAGTTTGAGATACCTATGAAGCCTTTAGACTTGTTGTCAGGATTTTCTCCTGCGATGATATTATAAGGAGCATCTAAAGTAACTAGTGAAACTTTATGGCCAGGCTTTATATTTGAAGTAGCTTCTAAAAAAGACTTAATATCATTTGTAGCCTTTCCGTTTATTTCAGTGATTGTAAATGGTGTCTTTAACCCAGCATTAAAAGCCGGCTGATTTTCCATGACGGTATTTACTATTATTCCTGTGCTTTCGAACAAATTTGACTGAATTGGTGTTGTTACAAAACCAATAATGAAGAAAAATACTAAACCAAGAAGTATATTTGAGAAAGGACCTGCTGAAAATATCTCAATCTGATGCAGATTTGACTTCTTCACTAAAATTTTTTCATCAGGCTCTACAAAAGCTGCCAAAATTGGGCCTAAAAATGCAAAGCCAGAGCTTTTTACAGGAACTTTGTACAACTTTGAGTAGACTCCATGTGAAAATTCGTGTATAACTGCTACAATAAATATTGAAATTATCCAATGCCAGAAAGACATTGTTGGCAAGCCTGGAATTTTTATTCCTGGCAATACTGGAGCAAGAGCGGGGATTGACTTAGGAACGAAAACTAGATTGTAAGTGCCCATAATCAAAAAGTAAAATATAAAACCCATGCCTAAAAAACCAATGATAACTGACAATTTGCCTAGAATTTTTAATAGAGTGGGAAACTTTTTAGAAATCTTGTCCATCAGCTTCAATCCAAGAGAAGTCCTGTACATGGCAAATATCTTCCCTTGAACAGTCCACTTGGGTCTTGTCTTAAAAAAATAATAAATTATAAAACCGTAGAACAGGAAAACAAAAAGCAAATCATAATTCATTTTTACTTGCCTTTCTTGATTGCACGGAATGCCTTGCAGCCGCATTTCTTGCAAATCACCATCTTTTGCAATACTCTTTGAGAAGTTGTCTTCATCTTAGACTTGCATCTTCTGCATACAAAAATATTTTTGAACAATCTTGCAGATGCTTCTGGAAACTTTGACATTTTACTTTACCTCTCTCAAAACTTTTTTGCCCATCATAATCCAGTAGACAATATTTGAGCCTTCTTTAACCTGACCCTTGAACTCTTCTGGGATGTCCAAGTCAAAAGTCTCGTAAGTCTTTGTATCCATGACATTTGCTTTAGTTTCCTGAACACTTAATACTTGCGCAACTTCTTTTTCTATTATTGGAATCTGAACTTTATCGTGACCGGGCATTACCTTGATTATTTTAGAATCATCAATCAAAGAAATTGCTTCAACCCTGCACTTCATATGTCCATGCTTGCCTGGCTTTGAAGTCTGAACATCCTTAACAACACATGGTTTGCCGTCAAAAATAACAAATTTTCCTGGTTTAAGCTCTGTTGCTGATGCTTGCTTTGTGTCTTCAGCCATGCTTTAAAATTTGAGAAAGGGGTTTATAAAGATTACGGCAATTAAAAACTGATTTAGGTACTCTAAATTCATAAGTCTTTTATATAAAAGAAGAAATTTTTAGTACCATGGCAGAAATGGACCTAAATAAACAAAGAATCCTAGAAGATATATTGCCTAAGCTTGAAAAAGAAGATTTAAATAAATGGAGAAAGGATTTTGGTGATGATAATTATTCCATAGAAATAGAAGGATTAACTATAAAGCTAGTTCATTCAGATATTCTTAGACATTACTTATTTTTTGACTATTTAAATGATCCAAGTCAATATTCTATGAGTATACATTCGTCTGATGGGGGTTACTTAAATTTCAGAGATAATGAACGTATCATGAAACTTAATAAGAGAATTACTGATAATTTGAGAAAAAAGCCTTTGGAAGAACAAAAAAAGAAAGATGAAGAACTTATTAGAAGATTAAAAAAGAATACCTAATAAGGATTATCAACAGAAGAAAATAACTTTTTTATTAAAACCGGGTTTGTTAAATAAGTAAGAAAATTGTCAATTAGTGGTGGTTTAGAAATCTAAAATTAACAACCTATTGTATGTTGGACCGACTTTTTTAACAAAGCCATTAAAACCACAACATTTTTAACTTGGAAATGAAGCTAAAATTCTATGGCAATAAAGCAAAACGACTTCATTGAACTAGATTATATTGGAAGAATAAAAGAAGGCAATCATATTTTTGACATAACAAACAAGGAAGAAGCAAAGAAAAACAAAATTTTCAATGAAAAAGTAGAATATGGGCCTGTAAAAGTAGTCATCGGAGAAAAACAGCTTGTAAAAGGTCTTGAAGATTTTCTAATTGGAAAAGAAGTAGGAAAATATACTGTAGAATTAACAAGCGAGAAAGCCTTTGGAAAGAAAAACCCTAAATTGATGAAAATAATTCCTACTAATGTTTTTATCCAGCAGAATATCAAGCCATTTCCAGGGTTGCAGCTAAACTTGGATGGATTAATAGGGACAGTAAGGTCAGTTTCAGGCGGCAGGGTAATAATGGACTTCAATCATCCATTAGCTGGACGCGACATAATATATGAAGTGGACATAAAAAGGATAATAACAGACACAAAAGAGAAGGTTGAGATAATGATTCATGGATTGCATAGAGATATCAAGTTCGATTTCAAGAACAATATACTAGAAATAACAGCGGATGTTCCTAAACAACTAGAAGAAGCTGTTGAAAAAAAGATAAACGGACTGATTTCTGAGGTAAAAGAAGTAAAATTCAAGAAGCCTGAAGTGAAAAAAGAAAATCAGCAAAATAATTAAGTTTAAATATCAAATAAGCATTGGCTTTATAGTAGGGAAAATGGATTCGATAATACAAAGCGCAAAAACCAGTGTAATAAAACAAAATGTTTCTCATAGCAATCCTTTAGATGCTGAGCTTGAGCAGATGCTGGCAAAGCAGAAGTCACAGATTAAAGTCATTGGATGCGGCGGAGCAGGGAATAACACCATCAACAGGATGACTGAAGTAGGAATAAAGGGCTGCGAGACAATTGCATTGAATACTGATGCTCAAGATTTGCTTTACACTAATGCAGACGTCAAAATTCTAATTGGAAAAGAAGTAACAAGAGGCTTAGGTGCTGGCTCTAATCCTTCTATAGGTGAGGAAGCTGCAAGAGAAACTGAAAATGAAATCAAACAAGCCTTGCAGGGATGCGACATGGTGTTCATCACATGCGGTTTAGGCGGAGGAACTGGAACAGGTTCTGCTCCGATAGTTGCTGAGCAGGCTAAAAAGGTTGGCGCATTGACGGTTGGAATAGTAACATTGCCTTTCGAGATGGAAGGAGCAAGAAGATATGAAAATGCCATGATGGGATTGGAAAAACTTGAGAATGTTGTCGACACCTTGATTGTAATCCCAAATGATAAGCTATTGAAATTAGCGCCTGACTTGCCATTGCACACTGCATTTAAAGTTGCAGATGAAATTTTGACAAATTCAGTTAAGGGGATTTCTGAATTAGTAACTAAAACTGGACTTGTAAACTTGGACTTTGCAGACATAAGAGCTGTAATGGGAAAGGGGGGAGTTGCAATGATTGGAGTTGGCGAATCCGACTCTGAAAACAGAGCTGTTGAAGCTGTTCAGAAAGCAATTAATAATCCATTACTTGATGTCGATATTACTGGAGCAAATGGAGCATTAATAAATGTAGCTGGTGGGCCTGACATGACATTGGAAGAAGCAAGGAAAGTTGTTGAAACTGTGTCTGAAAAGCTAGATGAAGATGCAAGAATAATCTGGGGAGCACAAATTTCTGATGACTTAACAAATACTATAAGGGCTCTGCTTATTGTAACTGGAGTTAACAGCCCGCAGATTCTAGGTCCTAAGAGAAAAAGAATCCAAAAAGAAAGAAAAATAATGGAGAAAGAATTAGGCATTGAGTTCTTAGATTAAATACTAGATAAATGTAATAGTAGTAGTATTGAAAGGTTTATATATCAAATAATATTTATTTTTTTATGTGGATTGAAAACATTAATAATTTAGTAACTTCATATAAAAAAAATACTTCAGAAGGTAGCGCATTAGGCTCATCTAAAGACCTGGCAGATTTAGAAGTATTAACAAACGATAGAATTTCTGTAAAAGAAATAAGCGTTGGATTCTTAAGAGATTCAGTAGGTATGGAATGGGATAGATATACTTTTCTAGAAGGACGAATAAAAGATTGGATGCCTCCATGCTATAGGGATATATTATTAGTTAATGGTTTATTAGAATGGAAAGATGCACCAGAATATATAGCTACTGCAAAAAGAAATTTACGATTTCACTTTGAAGAATTGGGGCAACAAGTGCCTAGCCTAAGAGAAGACTTAGAAAGATGTTTAGAAGTTGTAGAAAAAGGCATAAGATAACCTGATTTTGAAAGAGAGTTAAAGGAAGCTAAAAAATAATCCAAAAGCTTTAAAAATAGACTTTTATGTAATTTTTCCATGTTAGAAAGATTTAAAAGCTTCATAGCAGAATGTGCGAGAGTATTCCATTTAACAAAGAAGCCCACTAATGAAGAGTACATGATAATAGTGAAGGTTACTGGCATAGGGATAATAATAATAGGGCTTTTGGGCTTTTTGATACAATTGATATGGACATTAATATTTTAGGTGAAAAATGCCAATATTTACATTAAGGACAACAGCGAACAGGGAAGATCAAGTTTTTGATTTCATTAGCTCCAACGCTGTAAGAAAAGGATTGAAAGTTTATGCTTTGATAAGACCCCATGGATTAAGAGGATATATCTTTATGGAAGCAGAAAACAAGATAGCTGCACAAGAGGCTTATCATGGAGTTCCTTATGCTCGTGGCTTATTGCCAAATACTGTAGACTACAAAGAAATTGAAGGCATGTTAGAGCAAGTCAAAATTGCAGTCAATATTCAGAAGAATGATATTGTCGAAATAATTTCAGGACCTTTCAAGAGAGAGCAGGCAAAAGTAAATAGAATTGACATGGCAAAAGAAGAAGTTGTTGTAGAATTATTGGAAGCTGCAGTTCCTATTCCTATCACCGTAAAGCTTGATTCTCTAAAGGTTATAAGAAGAGAAGAAGAAGCAAAGAAAGAAGAGAAGGAAGAGTAACGTGGTCAAGTTAGAAAAAATTGAAATGATAGTTGAAGGTGGCAAGGCAGCACCAGGTCCTGCTGTTGCACAAAAACTAGGACCAATGAAAATAAATATTGGACAAGTAATGAGTGATGTTAACAAGAAGACAGAATCTTTCAAGGGAATAAAAGTTCCTGTAAAAATAATGGTCAATCCTGATGACAAAACATGGACTATCGATGTTGGAAGCCCAGCAGTAACTGAATTGATTAAAGCTGAGTTAAAATTAGAGAAAGGTTCTGGAACACCTAACAAAGAAATTCTAGCAAATGTTGGTGCAGAGCAAATTTTGAAGATAGCTAAAATGAAGCACGATAATATGTTATCAAGAACCTTGAAGACAAGCATGAAGCAGGTTGCTGGAAGCTGCGCATCAATGGGATTAAGAATTGAGGGAAAAAAATCTGAAGATTTCAACAAAGACTTAGAAGCTGGAGTTTACGATTCTATAATTAAAGCAGAGAAATCTGAAATGGATGCTGATAAAGCTACTAAATTGAAAGCAGACTTAGCAATATTGCAGGAAGAATTGAAGAAAGAACTTGCAAGAATTGCAGCTGAAGAAGAAGCAGAGAAGAAAGAAGCAGGAGTTCCAGAGAAAGTTGAGGAAGCAAAAGCTGAAGGTATGGAAGAAGCAAAAGAAGGTGAAGCTAAACCTGCAGTCGCTGGAAAACCTGGAGAGAAGGCAGTCGCTGGTAAAGCAGCTGCACCTGCAACCCCTGGAGCTAAGCCCGCAGCAACAGCTGGAAAGCCCCTTGCACCTGCCAAAGCTCCTGCTAAAAAATAATTTTTTATTTTTCCAATAAATTTATAAGGTAATTTCTTTGTTTTTTAGTCATTGGGGTTGTCTGCCAACTTGGTTAAGCTTCGAGGTTTGGGACCTCGAGATCCAGGTTCAAATCCTGGCAACCCCGTTTATTCAAACCGGCGATGTCCTAAATCTTAATATTTATTAACTAAAGCAACTCTGGGTAGAGTTGCTTAGGGGGTAGGATAAGTACCCCATGAAAAACAAGAATATATTAGTAAATAAAGTTAACCATATTTTAAGAAGAATAAATGCACCTACATATCTAAACAAGTATGGCCCCAAGAAGTACACCTTAGCAGAA